>JBQCFI010000228.1:0-3488 GCA_051959325.1 Ginsengibacter sp.
TCAAACCTGGGAGGAAATAAATCTTTAATCATTCTGCCACAGCAAACAGGCGACATCAGGTTTGATTGTTTTGGGTCAGAACCGATGGGATGGACTTTTGATGTGTCTACCGATAGCGATGCATTTATCGTCGCCTGGCAACTATTCTCTTCATGGATTCCGGGAGATCCGGCAAACGGATAAATAAGCCGTTTTCTTAATCACCGGCACGTATAAGCAAAATAATAAATTGAAAATCGGTTTATGCAAGGAAAAGATTTTTTAGAATGTTCATTCGCTAACGATACCGCCAAATACATTGGCGACATAACGCATGTTGATACCAATTCCTTTGATTGCCGGTTTTTGAATTCAGGTGAATTATACACCTTTGATTCAGAAACGATGAAGGTTACCAGTTTCGGCGGAACAATACCAATTGGCACCCAGGTGGCCTCTTATACCATCTACACAATAGACACCACTCAAAACTTCCAGCCCGGAGGCTATGTTGTTGTAACATTTGAAGATGGTAGCAGGCAACTGGGACAATTGACCGATGTGGATGCATCAGGTAATAAAAGTGTAACCTTCCTGGATTCCGGTTCTAAATATGTTTTCGGCAACGACAATACCATTATTTCAACAGATGATGTGAAGCAGGTTGCAGCCGTGACTGCCATAGAATCGTATTCTGCCGGTACACCAGTGATTGTAGTTTCAGGTGCAGATCCCGGCAGTGGAAATGCTTTGAACACTGCTGCTAATATTAACCGCTTCATTCCTCAAAGTAGTGACACCATCATCGTAAATATGCAGGAGTTCCCTTCCGGCATCACCAATTTCAAAAACTGGAGTACAAATTCATCCTTGCATAATACAAATGCAAAAACAGTCAGAGACTCTGCTGAAATCAGATTTATTCTTTTGCACGAAACATCAGGAGGCGATGGCGGCAGTGGTTTTGATCCTCCTTATACTTCCCATTTTGTAGTATCAACAGATGAAATCCGGCAGTTTAATGATCTGTGTGAAATAGAATGGCATGCCACCATTTTTAATGATGCTGGAATTGGAATTGAATTTAAAAATCCGGATTGGGTAGCCAAAACAGAAAAAACGACTACCAACGAATACATAGATGCCAACTGGAGTGGAGATTATCCTTCTTACACCGTTCCTTCAACCGATAAGTTAGAAAACCTGGTGCTTCTTTTACAGAGATTGATTTCAAAAAATGAAAGCGGTTTTCCATCCATAGATCCTACCTGGCTGCAGATCGTTTCTTATAACGATGTAAGTAGTTTATGGGATTTTAAAGACAGTGATATTCCGGCAGATGAAAAAAAGCCGCTTAAAAAATTTTTTACTTACAGTTGCGGTACTGATTATATGCGACCGGACAATTTTGATGCAGACGTAAAGGGAATTTTATCACACAATTCTGTTTCAAATCTTATTACTGTCAATGGAAAAACGGTGATTGATGAAGATGCGCATACCGACGGGTCTTTCCAGGCTTTGTATTCCTGGTTAAGAATCATGCAATCACTTGAAATGAATGACGCATATACGAATGCGAAAAACCTGGTGACGAATAATATGGTAAAAGTGACCACATCACAGAGTTACGAAGGCTACAACAAGCCAAAAGGTTCCTCTGTATATGTTCCATATTCTGCCTTGGCAAAAAGAAGTGTTTTTTTGATAGATATTGAAACAATGCTGTAGGATAATTTGTACACCAATCATCAAAGGCCACTTTGCAACTTTTTTAAAGATGCCAATTCAACGTTGCAAATTGTTATTTCAAAATAAAAAAATTAAAAAACGAAACATCATGAAACAAACAAAATATTATTCGCCAAATGGCGATAACTCCGGCAGCGATGGCGGCAGTGATCAGAAAACCGATAATACACAATTGACAACTACCGATACGGTTTATGTTAGCCCCGACGGAGGCACCAACAATGAAGCTTTTCCAAAACAGGGAGTGGAATATGATTTTTGCGTGGATGTAACCAATACTGGCAAATTGCCTTCCGGCCCTTTTTACGTTCATTTCACCTTAAGTGGCGATCAGAATCCTCCATTTGAGCAGGACTTCAAACAGGATGCCGGCCTGGATCCCGGGCAAAGTGTAAAAGCCGTTGTGCATTTCGGTTCATTTCCAAATGAGTTTAAAGATTATTTGCTCGAAGCGTGTATTTACAGCCCTTCTGCACCCGACAAGCCTATTAATTGCGCAGGCACCTTTGATTTTACCGTGAATACAGAAGATAGTGGAAGCAGCTCATCAGATAGCCCAGGAAACAGCGACAATTCATCCGATTCTTCGGATTCATCCACAGACAATCCGGATGTTTCAGCAGTAAATGCAGCAACTTCATCAGGGTCTGCTTCTGCTGAGGATGCTTCCGCATAACTATCGCAGTAATAGCGACGATTCGCGTGGATAGAAATAGTCTAACCAGTAAAAGGATAAATAACGGCAAGGCTGATTTTGCAAATTCTTTCAATCCAGCAGTTGATTACAAAACTTTTACAGTAAATAAATAAGTTTAATTCCAATTATTAGCAGATGCATAAACAAATGCATGACCTCAATTATCCGGAAATTTCCATTTTAAAAAATAAAAAACGGTATTTAAAACATTTTCATCATGAGCAGTTTTCCCATTTTAGACCTGGTAATTGGAATTATTTTTATTTATTTCCTGCTTAGCATTATTTGCAGTTCGGCAGTCGAACTTTTCCTTTCAATTTTCAGATCAAGGGCTTCCATGCTCGAAGGTTGGTTAAAACAAATCTTTAATCTTCCGGCGCTGGACTCTGAAGGGAAGCCTATGAATGTAAGCGTAGGCCAGGCCATCATGGATCATTGCATGGTCACCGCTCTATCAAAAAAAGGAGAATCGACTTCCTATATTGATGCCGAAAATTTTGTATCCGCTTTATTGGATAAGATCACCATTGCACCTTCAGCTGCTGGTAATGCTGTTGAGTTTCCGCCTGCCAATCTTGCCGGATATATTACTGCGATCCAAAACTCTACCGTGTTATCGGGTGAATTAAAAAGAACCATTCTGATTTTTGCCAATGAAGCATTACAGGCCGCTTCCGCCAGAAATACAGCACCTGCTTCGGCTAATATCACCAACGCCGTGAAAAGTGAACTGGAACTTTTTCGTGATCGACTGGAAAAATGGTTTAATACAAATGCGGACCGGCTTACCGGAACCTTCAAGCGTACAAAGGCTTTCCCGCTCACGATCATTGTAGCGGCCATTATGGTCATTTCTTTGAACACGGACAGTATCGAAATCGGCAAATACTTATATAACAACCAGGCCGCATCAAAGGAACTGGCCATAACTGCAACCAACAGCTTTCAAAATTACCGGGCGCAAATCGATACGTTGTTCAAAAAAGGTTCTAGCTCCAATACCGCAAATGCAACCAATATTTCTGATCTTAAGGCAAAGACCTTGGAGTTAAAAAATGAT
>JBQCFI010000229.1:0-3783 GCA_051959325.1 Ginsengibacter sp.
GATTGTTGAAGCCGATTTTTCAAATGATAAAGTCCGTTCACTAAAATCACGTAACACAACTACGGGAAAAGAATCCATCCTTTCTGCACCTTATTTTATTGACGCCACCGAATTGGGCGATTTGCTTCCTTTGACAAAAACCGAATACTTTACGGGCGCTGAATCCAGGCAACAAACAAAGGAATTGCACGCTGCTCCAGTGGCTGATCCAAAAAACCAGCAGGCCATTACTTTTTGTTTTGCGATGGATTATTTCGGAGGTGAAAATCATTTGATAAATAAACCCGCGCAATATGACTTTTGGAAAAATTATATTCCAAAACTTTCTCCTCCATGGCCCGGAAAGCTGTTGCAATTGTCTTATTCGAATCCCTCGACATTGCAACCAAAAATGCTCGGGTTTGATCCACGCGGAAATGCAACCGGCAAGAATCTTAACTTATGGAATTACCGGAAAATAATCGATCAAAAAAATTTCAAACACGGCGCTTACAACAGCGACATCACAATTGTGAATTGGCCACAGAATGATTTCATGAACGGCAATATTGTTGATGTAACCGAAGAGGAATACAAAAAAAATATTGAGGCGGCAAAGCAATTAAGCCTCTCACTTTTTTATTGGCTTCAAACGGAAGCGCCACGCGAGGATGGAGGAAATGGTTGGCCGGGATTAAGACTTCGTCCGGACATTATGGGCACAGAAGATGGACTTGCGAAATATCCCTACATTCGTGAAGCGAGAAGAATCAAACCGGTTTTTGCTATTCTTGAAGAATATGTAGGAAAGGAAAACCGTTTGCTTGTTGCGGGGAAAGAACGTGGAAAGAAGGCTGCAAATTTTTTCGACAGTGTGGGGGTGGGTTATTATCACATCGACCTTCATCCTACAACAGGAGGAAATAATTATATCGATTTCGATTCGTTGCCTTTTCAAATTCCGTTGGGTGCTTTGTTGCCACAAAGAATGGAAAATTTGATCGCTGCAAGCAAAAACATCGGAACAACACACATTACCAACGGTTGCTATCGCTTGCATCATGTTGAATGGAACATTGGAGAAGCCGCAGGGATGTTGATTGCTTTTGCTTTAAAAAAGAAAGTGAAGCCAAAACAAGTTCATGAACAGCCGGATTTATTGAACGAATTTCAGAATTGGATGCGTTCTCAGGGAATAGAAACAGATTGGCCATCAAATTTAGCAAGTTGATTCTAACGGATGGAAACATCAAAGAGAGTAAACAAAATTGAGGGATATTTTTGTTTCGCAGTTTACAAGCAGCTACACTTATGACAATTCCTATTTTTGCCTCGCCTACCTGACGGGTTTCTTGCGCCTTGCAATACGTAGCTTTTCTATTTATAATATGCTAGTTTGACCGTTTCATAGTAAAAATCTCCATCACCGTTGTACATTTTAAAAGAA
Source organism: Ginsengibacter sp. (assembly GCA_051959325.1). Taxonomy (GTDB): domain Bacteria; phylum Bacteroidota; class Bacteroidia; order Chitinophagales; family Chitinophagaceae; genus Ginsengibacter. The sequence goes on from JBQCFI010000229.1 coordinate 1,427, forward strand.
ACGATCCTGTTTTTACTATCAAATTGAGGGTTGGGATTAAAAGTTACATAAGAGTTGGTGCTTTGCTGGTAAACGGTAACGCTTAAAGGAGGGTAAGCCGTAAACTGGTAAAAATACCAATCGTCTATATTATTGAGTAGACTACCTATTGCTGAATTGCTAAAAGTAAATTCAGGAAGCTGTGAAACGCCATTAAACAACACCTTATTTAATGTGGCAAATTCATTTCCTTTTGTAGCCCTTGAATCGATTTGAAAGAAGTTTATCGTTTCCGGGCCACCTGTCCAATAGGAAGTGTCTGTTTGAACTACTTTACTAATGTTACCTGAAGCATCATAGATCAGCGAGTCGTGCATGTTAGGAACGGTAGCCGGAACAGTATAGGAAGCCCACGAAACAAATCTTCCATTCGCATCAAAATTGTAAGCCGTTAAATTGTCCTGGCCAAAATCCCCTTCATCCCGTGTGCTCAGCGCATAGCCGCCGGATGACCTTGATGATTTTGTAATCTCTTCCACCTCAGGGCTTCCGCTCGAGTAAGTGTAAGTCACTGATTTTATGATGTTCGCGTTATCATAGGCATAATCAATTGTTACGGCTGAGCCGGTATCCTCCAAATCAGTTGTGTTTCTTTTGACATGGCTTATTAAATAGTTAGTGTTATAACTATACACCAGTGAATGGTTGGCAGGATTCAGATCCGTATTGGGCGTCTTATCCCAAAAAATACTGCGACTTAAGGTATCATAATAGAAGTAAACAATAGTAGAATCCTGCAAGGTACCCGAACTGTCCGTCCAGGTTATATCAAGGCTCTTTACCAATTCTGAAGAATCTAATCCGAAAATCTTTACAGAATCCACCTGTTGCGGTGTAGGAGGGGTGTCAGCTGCTTTGTTGCATGAAAAAAAGAATAATAAAGACGCCAAAATGCAAGCAGAAAAGAATGGTTTCATTAGCTAAATTTTAGTTTTGTTTTTAAATGATTTAAGAGAACTAAAATAACCATTAATAATGAATTATAAAAATAAATTATTTAATGTGAGATACTTTTATACTTGCAATGTCCCCCTATCGGAAGACGTTGCCGGGAAGGAGAATTATAAATTAACTATTTAAATACTTTTAAGTGAAAGACTTCATTCTATTTTTTATTGAATACCTATTTCCCTTTAACAACTTTTCCGGTAAGCAACCTTATCCCGTTTGAATAGAATTCGTAATAGTAAACGCCGTCGGGCAGATAGGATAATTTTAGTTCGGTAAGACCGCCATTAATTTTTTTCCCGGTCATGAGCAACTGGCCAAGGGAATTAAAAAGATTTAGCCTCACATCGCAGGTTGTTGGATCTTTATTTATCATCAGCACATTTTCGAAAGGATTGGGTGAAATTTCTATTTTACCTGTCAGGCTACAGGAAGAATATCCTGCACTCTTCGGAGGCTCCCAGTGCATCGCATATAGTTTGCCTGAAGAATTATTGAACCTAAACTGGATAAGATTTTCCTTAGTGATGTCATTCGAAAGGTTGACCGGTGCTTTATATATGATATTTCCGGTATTGGCATCTATTGAATAGAGAAAATTGTGTCCCTGGTTGTCGTTGCCCGTAAAAATGTAAAGTTGATCTCTTTCATAAAAGGTTGAATTGCCCTGTGTTATCGCCGTGATCGAGGGAGGTAATGATCCCAGGGCGGTAAAACTGCCTGTTGCAGGATCAATGCTTCCAAAAACATTTGCATCGATACCGTACAACTTCCCTTTGCTGTTATCGTACTCAAGATTAAAAGATGTGGAAGCCACCTGGCCTATCACAGAAGCATTCGTTACGTTGATGGTAAAGAGTTTTGGAATACCATTTACAAGGCCCCGCAAATAAATTACGTCGTGAAGATCATCAGCAATCATTTCAGTCACTTCATCAATATTCAATGTACCCCTTATAGAATATTTTCCAGTTGCAGGATTAATGGTTACCAGTGAATAAACCCCTGATTGAACTGTTATTCCAAATAATATCCCCTTAGTGGAAGAATAGGAGAAGAGCAGGAACTTTCGATAGTCTGAAAATGCTGATTGCGAAAAGATCTTTCCAGTTGAAGCATCTAAGAAAATTAAATCAAATTCAGTTTCTGAAGGGCCGCCTAAAAAGATTACCCGGTTGTTAACCTGTTGTATACAGGTGAAGCCGTATAACGCTACATATTTGACCCCAGGGATACTATCCAGCTTTGCAAACCCACCCGTTGATGGATCTACTGTTGCAAGGTATTCATGTTGTGAAAAAGCAATACCACTATATGCTAACAGAAAGACGAAAAATAGTATCTTAAAAAAAGATTTCACTGAAATTCCC
>JBQCFI010000230.1:0-2316 GCA_051959325.1 Ginsengibacter sp.
GGGAATGATTATTTTTGCTTATAAACTATAAAAATGTCAACGTTTGAAACGATCATTATAATTCTTTTTCTTGTTTTGCTGTTAGCTTTCATTTGGTTGCTCACTGAGTTTTCATCCATAAAAAAAGAGCTCGGTGAAAGAAAAAACAATGAGCCCGAAACTTTGAGGTTGCGCTTGCAGGCATACGAAAGAATTACTTTGCTGACTGAAAGGATCGCGCTGCAAAATCTGCTGTCAAGAAATACAAATTCCAACCTGACATGCAGGCAAATGCAGATGACGCTTATTGATTCTATCAAACAGGAATACGATTATAACATCAGCCAGCAGATCTACGTTTCACCTGAAGTGTGGCGCGCGGTAAATAATTTAAAAGAACAAAATATTTACATTATTAATCAGCTTGCTTCTACGCTTCCTGCACAGGCATCAGGGATGGATCTCAATAAACACATCATTGATTATCTAATCAATAATTCCAATGCTTCATTGCATACTATTGTCTTGGATGCAATAAATTTTGAGGCAAAGAAAGTGAAGTGACAAACAGAAATTATCAACGGTTCAAATGCAATTTCAATATGAAAAAGATAGAAACAGATTCGGGAATAGAGATCAAAAAAGTATATACTTCAGCTGATTTACCCAAAGATATTTCTGATGAAATGCCTGGAAAATTTCCATTTACCCGCGGTGTCAAGGAAGACATGTATCGGGGCAAATTGTGGACGATGCGCCAATATTCCGGGTTTAGTACTGCGGAAGAAAGTAATAAGCGATATCATTATTTAATTTCCCAGGGTGTTAGCGGCTTAAGCGTTGCATTTGATCTTCCTACTCAAATTGGCTTCGACAGCGATGATCCGATGGCCGAAGGCGAAGTGGGAAAAGCCGGCGTGGCCATAGATTCAATTGAAGATATGGAGGCTTTGTTCCAAGGAATTAGTTTGAAAGATGTGTCCACCTCCATGACCATCAATTCAACAGCTTTTATTTTACTCGCTTTTTATGTAGCGCTCGCAAAAAAACAAGGAGCCGATTTGAAAAATCTGCAGGGTACCATTCAGAATGATATTTTGAAAGAATATGCTGCGCGGGGCACTTATATTTATCCACCCAAACCTTCTATGCGCATCATCACCGACATTTTTGAGTGGTGCAGCAAAGAACTTCCCAAGTGGAATACCATTTCTATTTCCGGATATCATATTCGTGAAGCAGGAAGTACGGCCGCACAGGAAATTGCTTTTACTTTAAGCAATGGAAAAGCGTATGTAAAAGCCGCGCTCGAAAAGGGATTGGACATTAATGTTTTTGGAAAAAGATTGTCTTTCTTTTTTAATTCGCACAACAATCTTTTCCAGGAAGTAGCGAAGTTTCGCGCAGCCAGAAAGATGTGGGCAAAAATAATGAAAGAGCTTGGCGCCACTGATGAGAAAGCAATGATGATGCGGTTTCACACTCAAACAGGAGGGAGTACACTTACCGCTCAGCAACCTTTAAATAACATCAGCCGGGTTACCTTACAAACACTGGCGGCGGTGCTTGGTGGCACACAAAGCCTGCATACAAACGGCTACGATGAAGCGCTGAATCTGCCGACGGAAGAAGCTGCGCAAATTGCTTTGAGAACGCAACAAATTGTGGCTTTTGAAAGCGGCGTTGCTGACACTGCGGACCCTTTGGCAGGAAGTTATTTTGTAGAAAAGCTAACCGATGAATTGGCACAAAAAGCCTGGGAATTGATTGATACAATAGATGCGATGGGCGGAAGTGTGAAGGCCATTGAAGAAGGCTTTATGCAAAATGAAATTGCGGAAAGCGCCTACAATTATCAGCGGAATGTTGAAACAAAAGATAAAATAATTGTCGGTGTTAATTCGTTTATTTCAGATAATGACATTTCGCCTGCTACTTTTAAAGTGGATGATGATATAAGGCAGGTTCAAATAAATAAGATTATCGCTTTGAGAAAAAAAAGAGATGAGGGCAAAGTGGAGAATTGTTTGCAAAAGATTGAGAAGCATGCAGCGAATGGCCAAAATTTAATGCCTGTTGTAATTAATGCGGTTGAAAATCTTTGTACGCTTGGAGAGATTGCTAACACACTTAGAAAAGTTTTTGGAGAATACAAACAGTGAGTTTAATTAAGGCAGTTGATTTTTTATGAAATACATTTTTATTTTTCTCTTTATTTGCGGAGCAAACAAAAGCGATGCTCAAAAATATATCTTGCTGGATAAAGCGATGTCGCAACCGGCGTTTTACAGCAATCAACTTTCCGCTTCAGAAAAATTTAAAGGGTTTTTTCCTGTT
>JBQCFI010000231.1:0-3585 GCA_051959325.1 Ginsengibacter sp.
CGGAAAATGGCTTGCTTTCAGTAATTCACAATTTGGTAATTATGATATTTACCTGATGCCATTGAACGGCGGCGAAGTAAAACGTCTCACTTTTCATTCGGGAAATGATAATGTAGAATCATGGTCATGGGATAGCAAGTACATTTATTTTACTTCTAACCGCTACGACCGGATGTCAACATATAAGGTGAACATCAATGGCGGTACGCCTTTACGGGTTTTTAGCAATAATAATTTTGATTATACACACAATGCATTTGAGGATCCGGTGACTGGCGAAATATTTTTTGATGACACATTTGAAAGTTCATTTTTTGCAAACCGGCTTGGGTATAAAGGTCCGTTCAACCCGGATATTCAATCCTATAATCCGGCTACAAAAAAATACAAACGCTACACTGATTGGGAAGGAAAAGATATGTGGGCGAGCGTAGATAAAAATGGAAATATTTATTTTGTTTCTGACGAAGCAAACGGACAATACAATTTATACACCTTTATAAACGGCAAAAAAACACAACTTACCAATTTTGAAACTTCCATCTTCAATCCTTTTGTAGATGCCGCCGGTGATAAAGTGGTGTTTGAAAAAGATTTCCAATTATTCTCTTATAACACCCAGACAAAACAAACTGAAAAAATTCCCTTGCAGGTTTATAAAAACAATACGCTGTCTGCATTTCAAAATATGGATGTGAGTGGAAACATTTCCAATTTTGATTTATCAGGTGATGGGAAAAAATTAGCATTTGTGTCGCGCGGAAAATTATTTGTATCGGATAATAAAGGGAAATTTATCCGCGAAATAAAAACGTTGCCACAGGAAAGAGTAAAGGAAGTGTTTTGGTTAAAAGACAATAAGACATTATTATATGGCCAAACTTTCAAAGGATTTGAAAATGTTTTTACAAAAAATGCAGAAGGTGACGAACCGGAAAAACAAATCACCGATGATGCTAAAAACAGTCGCAGCTTTACTTTTAATAGTGATAAAACAAAAGCTGTTTATCTTTGCGGCTCGAATGAAGTACGCATCCTGGATTTGAAAACGATGCGTGCGACTCCGATCGTAACAGATGAAATCTGGGGATTGGAAAATTCAACTCCTTATTTTTCTCCGGATGATAAATACGTGATGTACACTGCTCATCGCAATTTTGAGCAGGATATTTTTCTTTATCGGCTGGCAGACAAACAAATATTCAATATTACCAATACAGGTGTTACCGAATCAAATCCTTTCTGGTCGCCTGACGGAAAATATATTTATTTTATTTCAGACAGAACACATCCTTCTTATCCTTATGGCGCTGAAAACGAAAAGATGTATCGCATGCCTTTACAAAAAATTGAGGAGCCTTATCGCTCTGACATGTTTGATTCTTTATTTGTAAAAAAGAAAGAAGAAACAAAAATTGATACAACAAAACAAGAGACAAAAAAGAAAAATCTAAAGAAGCTAAAACAGAAAAAAGAAGCTGAAACAGCAAAAAGCACCGCATCACCAAAACCCGAAATAAAAATTGATTTTCGTGATATGATGGAACGTATAGAGCAGATCGGGCCTGACTTTGGCGATCAGTCAGATTTATTTGTTATAAAAAATGAAGACAAAACTTTTGTGTTTTTTATTTCAAACCATGAAAACGGCAAATCGTCTTTATGGAAATTAACCTTAGAACCTTTTGAAAAAACAAAAACAGAAAAAGTAAAAGATGCCGGTGGAAATGATTTGAATATCAAAGGTTATAAAGATCATTATTATGTTTTGAACAAAGGCAATATTAGTAAACTTGATGTAGATAAAAATTCGATCGATAAAGTAGAGATTAGTTTTCCGTTTACCATAAATATGAATGACGAATTCAATCAAATGTTTTACGAAGCCTGGGGCGATTTGCAGGAAAATTATTACAATGAAAATTTTAATGGAATAAACTGGAAAGGTATTCGTAACCGTTATGCCGGTTTTTTACCTGAACTTCAAACACGAAATGATTTCCGCGTTTTATTAAACAATATGATGGGAGAATTAAATACTTCCCATTACGGTTTTTCCACTTTTGGCAATGATGAAAAAACTTTTTATAAAACCCTAACAGCCACACCGGGACTGGTTTTCAACAATAGCAATCCTTATGAAGTAGATCATGTTATCAAAGACGGAGTTGCAGATATCGCTGATAATAAAATACAAAAAGGAGACGTTCTGACAAGTGTTGATGGTGAAAAAGTAGATCCAGAGCAAAGCCGGGAATATTATTTTATGCGCTCACAAAAACCCGATGAAATGGTTCTCGGTTTTAAACGCGGAACAAAAACATTTGATGTAAAAATTCATCCTTCCACACCAAATGAAATGCAGCGTCATTTGTATGATGAATGGATCGATGCAAACAGAAAACGGGTAGATGAATTGAGCAATAAGCAAATTGGTTACGTTTATATGAAAGATATGGGTAGCGACGCGCTGAAGGATTTTCAGCAAAAAATGGTTTCCGATTCTATCAATGGGCGTAACGCTTTGATCCTTGATCTGCGATACAATACGGGTGGAAATGTTCATGATAAAGTGTTGCAGTTTTTATCGCAGCGTCCTTATCTGCAATGGAAATATCGTGATGGAAAAATGAGTCCTCAACCAGATTTTGCACCTTCCGCAAAACCAATTATTTTATTGGTAAATGAACAGAGCTTAAGTGATGCAGAAATGACCGCTGCCGGTTTTAAAGAATTAAAACTTGGAAAAATAATCGGAACAAACACCTATCATTGGATCATCTTTACCAGTGCAAAGTCCTTGGTAGATGGCTCTTCAGTCCGGCTCCCTTCCTGGGGCTGCTTCACTTTAGATGAGAAAAACCTGGAGCATACCGGCGTTTCACCGGATATTTATGTGAAGAATACCTTTGAGGATAGAATGAATGATAAAGATCCGCAGGTAGAAAAAGCAGTACAAGAAATTCTGAAAGAATTGAAGTGATAAATTAAAAAATAAAAAGTAATTAACTTTCTAAAAAATTCCATGAAAAAGGAATACAAGTTCTTATACCTTTTTGCACTCATAAAATTTATTCTTCCTTTTATTTTACAAAACAGTTATTATCAGCCGCAGCGCGATGAATTTTTGTATTTAGCCGAAGCGCATCATCTTGCCTGGGGTTATATGGAAGTGCCGCCGTTGCTTTCTGTATTTGCATGGTTTACCAATTTGTTTGGAACAAGTGTGTTCTGGTTAAAATTCTGGCCTTCATTATTTGGTGCGCTTACTTATATTTTAGTTGGTAAGATCATTCTTTCTTTCGGAGGAAAAGTTTTCGCGTTATTTCTTGGTTTACTGCCGTTCATTTTTAGTGCTTATCTAAGGGTTCATTTTTTATTTCAACCGAATTTCCTGGAGATATTTTTCTGGACAATGATTGCGTTCAGCATTCTTCGATTTATACAAACAAAAAAAAATCGGTACCTGTATTCGTTCGGTGTGAGCGCGGGCTTAGGCATGCTGAGTAAATATTCCGTCGCATTTTTTATCATCAGCATTTTAGGTGCATTATTGATTACAAGAAACCGGAAAATATTTTTAAA
>JBQCFI010000232.1:0-12723 GCA_051959325.1 Ginsengibacter sp.
GGCGTATCTGAATTCCTTTCTTCATCTATGATTGCGTCCAAATCGACTTTAAATTCCACGCTCAATCTTTCTTTCATTCCGGCAAGATGCAGCTTCAATTCGTTCAGTTTGTCTTTGATCTCATTTAATAAATGATCTGCCTGTTCTTTATTTTTTTGTTTAAGCCGAAGGGCAGTTTCTTTTTCATTCAAATCATTTCTCAGATTATAATAGGCCTGGTCTGCTTCGTTTAATTTCTTTTCTTCAACATCTTTATTTTTTAATAATGAAAGCACTTCCGCTTCCAATATTTCTAATTCTTCAGAAGTAACGGCAATGTTTTCGGAAGACTGTTTTAATTGAGTATTGCTGTTCGTGATTTGCGTATTCAGATCGGTGAACTGCCTGTTCTTGAATTCGAGTTCCTGGGTAATTGAATTTACTTTGCTCTGCTGACGGGTTAATTGTAGATTGTGATCATTGAATAAGCGGCTGGCTTCGTTAAATTCCTGTTCTGCCTTTGAAAATTCATCGCCGGCAAATTTCATTTTTTCATCATGAGCAGCCACCTGCTCGATCAGCGTTTCCAATTGGCTTCGTGTATCTTCTATATCCTCCTGGTTCTGCTCCAGTTGCTGCTTCATGTCTTCAATACGACCATCTGAAACCGCTCTTTGATGCAGCACATTTTCTATTTTGTTTTGAATAGAATACGTTTGATTCGTGAGTTCATTAATCTTTTGTTGTGTTTGTTGAATTGCATTTTCTTTCAATTGCTGATTGAACGCGATAACCTCATTCGATTTTTGGCTGATCACATTTTTTAATGCAGTAACTTTCTCTTTTTGAACAACAATTTTTTCTGCTAATTTTTCTAAGTTCTTTGCACGGCCGATTTTCTTTCCTTCAAATAAACCAACACTTCCTCCACTTAGAGAATATTTTCCTTTTACATACTTGCCTGATTTTTCCAACACCACGTGACCATTGCTGTTGGCAAGCGCTTCATCGGTTTCGGCAATAAAAACATTGTGCAAAAGATAGCCTGCAAGGTTCCGGTATTTTGGATCAATTTCAATCACATTCAAAGCAGGGATGGTGTTGGTAATTGATTCAACAACTTTATTATCTTCTTTTAAATTAAGCTGATCGAGTAAAAAGAAATTTGCTTTTCCTTTTTTATTCTGATCCAATAAAGTCACTGCTGTTAAACCTTCTTTTAAATTGTCAACCACATAATAATTAAGATAAGGTTCCAACACATTTTCAACCGCGGTGCGGTATTCTTCTTTTACATAAATGATGTCAGAAAGGATGGGCGCGTTGAAATTCCACGCTTTATTGTTATGTAAAAATTTCACGCTTTCAGGGTAGCCTTCCATTTTATCTATCAGGCTTTTCAACAGGTCGTGTTCATTTTGTTTGGCATCAAGAACACGGTTTTCTTCTGCCAGCTCAGCACGCAAGTTCTCAAGCGCAGACTGCGTTTCCAGAATTTGTTCCTTGGTATATTCGTTGTGTTTTTTTAATTCTTCCAGCAGATTTTTTTGTTCACTTAATTCAGATTCCTTTTCTTTCTTATCTCTTTCAAGATTGGCAAGATTTGCCGTTCTCTGCGTTTGCTCCTCTTCAATCTGCGCAATCGATCTTTGCAAGTTAAAAATAGAAGTGTCCGCAACCGCTACTTTTTTTTCTGCATCAAAATGGCTCCTTTGCAACTGCATTTGTGTTTGCCGGAGCGCATCAACTGCAGTTCTTTTTGCATCATAAATATTTCTTTTCTCTTCAGAATGCTTCTTTAAGTTTTCGAGATTTTGTTTTTGTTCGACGAGTTTATTTTCTTCATCACTGATTTGCAATTTTGAAAATTGAATGCTTTCTTCAATTCCTTTCAACTGTCCTTCTGCTTTCAACAAAAAATCTGTAAGACTGCTTGCGCGTTCCTTTAAATATTGCAATCGTTGTACACTCAGATTTTTTTTATTTTCTCTTTCACGCACTAAATTATTAATATCGTTAAAAGCATGTTGCTGTTGCTGAAGCAAAATCTCTTTTTCGATCATCGCAGCTTTTTCTTTTTGCAGCGCCGCTTCTTCAGTCGCAATTTGCGCTTCCAGTTCTACGCGTTTGTCCGTTTCTGTTTTTTGCTGCTCGTTTAATTCTTTATAAGTAATATTAAATCCTTCCAGCGCTGCTTTGGCGAGTTCAACACTCAATTCCCGATAATCTTTTTTTATCTCAAAATATTTCTCTGCTTTTTTTGCCTGGCTTTCCAAACTTTTTACCTGGTTGTTTATCTCAAAAAGCAGGTCTTCAATGCGCGCCAGATCCTGTTCGGTACCATCAAGTTTTAATTTGGCTTCGCGCTTCCGGGTTTTATAAATAGAAATTCCTGCCGCCTGTTCGAGCATTCTGCGGCGGCTGTTCTCTTTATCTTTAATAATATCATCTACCATTCCCAATTCAATGATCGCATAACTATCGGTGCTAATGCCGGTATCCATAAAAAGATTATGAATATCTTTCAGGCGACAATTAACATCATTGAGCCGATATTCACTCTCGCCATTCTTAAAATATTTTCGCGTAACGGTTACTGTTTGAAATTCTGTTGGAAGAAGGTTTCTTGTATTCTCAAATGTAAGGCTCACTTCTGCAAGACCGCTGGCACTGCGGTTTTTCGATCCATTAAATACAAGGCTTTCGAGGTTTTCACTCCTCAGCTGGCTGATCTTTTGTTCTCCAATCACCCAACGAATAGAATCGACGATGTTACTTTTACCACAACCATTCGGGCCGATAACCCCAGTAATTCCCTGATCAAAATTGACAATGGTTTTATCTGCAAAACTTTTAAATCCTTTTATTTCTAAACTCTTTAATCTCACGTGTTCATTATTTATTTTAAACAGGTTTTTCCCAACGGAATGTTAACGCAGGCAGGCAAATATATTGGTTCTGTTATTAAGAAAAATCCGGAAAAGGCCATTGGATTTTATAATTATACACAGCTTTTTCACAGTAAACTCAAAGCATGGATTTTCAAATTCTTTTAGTTGGTTTTTATTACAAATATGATTATATACATTTGCTGATATTTTTGAAAATCCTTTTTTAAAAAATTAAACCAAAAAATCAAATGAAAAAATTTTTAGTTCCCATTGATTTTTCTGATACATCAATAAATGCGGCAAAATATGCAGTCGCGTTAACAAAAGATTTTCCCGAAGTGGAAATCATTCTTTATCATGTTTACAGCCGCATCAGCCTGGCAACTTTAACTTCCAAAGAGGAAGGTTCACGACAAAAAGTTTCTGAATCAGAACTAAACGAAGTAAAATCAAAAATCAGTGAAGGAAAAGATAATATTTCCTGTGTGGCTGAAGAAGGTTCTTTTGTAGAAAACCTTAGTGATTTTGTAATGGGAAATTTTGTTGATATGGTTATAATGGGTATTACCGGAAGTTCAAGAATAACGCAGGTTTTTATGGGGACGAACACCTTGAATGTGATCAGGCATGTCAATTGCCCGGTGATGATCATCCCCGCAGATGCAAAATTCCATGGATTGAATAAAGTAGTCTTTACTTCGGATTTTAAAGATGTGGCCCGCACTACTCCTTTTGTTGCCTTAAAAAATATCCTCGACACATTCAAACCAAAATTAGAAATACTGAATGTGGACAGCGAACATTATGTAGAACTGACTCCTGAATTTAAACTCGAAAGAGGAGCAATGGAAGATAAACTCGGCATGTATGATCCGGAGTTTTCTTTCCTTCGTGCTTATGATTTTCTCGAAGGAATCAGCAGTTTTGTAGAAACCAGAAATATCGATGCAATTATTACCGTTCCCCGCAAACATAGTTTTTTGAGCCAACTTTTTAAAACAAGCCATACAAAGAAATTAGCGTATCACAGCAGTGTTCCGATTATTGCCATACCGGCTTAAAAAGGAATTAAGGAATTAAGAATTTATTGCACCGTATGTTATTTTCAAAACACCAATTCCAAATATTTATTGGTTTACTGAAATATTTTTAATTCAGTTTATAAAAATGGAGCAACAATCGTTGCTCCATTTTTTATTGTTGTAACTGACAATTTTATTTTGACTTCCAGGTATTATTCTTCCGGTTGATGTCTGGTAATTCGTCATGCGGATCCAATACTACAGAGGTTATCGGAGAGGTTGAATTATATTTAAAAGTCCATTCACTATCGCGTTGCCAAACTTCTACCGGCAATTTCAGTTCATTTGTTTGCCCGTTCTCCTCAGTAATTTGTAACGTAACCGGCAAAGACATTTGTTGCAAGTTTTCTATGGTGATCAATGCACCATTTGCAGCTTTATCATTTACATATTTTACGCTTTTTACAGATTGATCCAACTTCCAGGTTTCATAAAACCATTCTTTCCAAAACCAGTTCAAATCTTCGCCGGCAGCGTCATTCATCGTTCTGAAAAAATCATTCGGTTGCGGATGTTTAAAAGCCCAACGGTCAATATAAGTTTTAAAAGCATAATCAAACCGATCAGGGCCGATCACAGAGTTTCTTAGAATATTTAATCCGACTGCGGTCTTTGAATAATATTGACCATAATCACGCAGACTCATTGATTCCGGCCGTGTCATTAAAGGATCTTTTGCACGCATCATGGTTCTTGCCATTCCAAGAATACTTCTGTTTGTTGTATCTCCATATTCTCCATGATTGAAAGCATTGGATGCATAGCCATTGATAAAAGTATTCATCCCCTCGTCCATCCACATGTAACGGCGTTCGTTGCTTCCTACGATCATCGGGAACCAATTGTGCCCGATCTCATGCGTTATATCATGCCATAAATTTGCTTTTCCTATTCTATAACTGCAAAAAATAATTCCCGGATATTCCATTCCCAAAGCAACTCCGGCTACCGCTACCGCAGAATTCCACGGATATTCAAAATAAGTTTTCGAATAAAATTCGATACTTTGTTTTAAATATTGTGTTGCTCTTCCATAAGCATCATAACCTTTACTTTCTACCGGATAAACCGCCATTGAAATTCCTTTTCTTCCAGATGGAAAATTAATTCTTGCTGCATCCCATATAAATGCTTTGGATGCTGTCCATGACACATCGCGGGAGTTGTGCATTTTAAAATGCCAGGTAAGCATTCCTTTTTCAGCAGGCCTTGTTGACTTATCACCGATCTCATTTTCTTTTACAATAAAGACGGTGCTATCGCTTTTGCTCGCTTCGGTCAATCTTTTTATTTCTGTTCTCGTTAAAACCTGTTCCGGATTTTGCAAATCACCTGAGCCGGCAACAATCATATCTGCAGGCACCGTAACATAATAATCAAAGTCTCCGTAATCACAATAGAATTCTCCCAAACCCATGTAAGGAAGCGTGTTCCAGCCTTTCACCGCGTCATAAACACACATACGTGGATACCATTGCGCCAGTTGATAAACCACTCCATTTTTGGTATATAATCGTCCCATTCTGTCTGCACCATATTCGGGAATGGAAAAAGAATATTGCACCTTTACATCAATCTTATCGCCATTCGGCTTAACGGTGAACGGCAAACGCAATTGCATCCTGGTGTCTGTTATAACCGGATCAATTTTATAAGTTTTCCCTTTATAAATTACCGTCGCTGATTGAATATGATACCCACCTTTTTTATAACCTTTTACATCAAAGCGATCGCCTGTCACCAGCGTTGTTGCTGCTCCCCGGGAATCAGGATTAAAGAGATTCTGATCAAGCTGAAGCCATAAATATTTTAATTCATCGGGACTGTTATTTGTGTAATTGATGGTAACATTTCCATTAATCAAAGTGTCTTTTTCATCCAATGTTGCACGGATATTGTAGTTCACACTATTTTGCCAATACTTAGGGCCGGGAGCTCCGTTTGCACTACGAAATTCAGTGCCATCATGCTTCATGAACAATGGATCGAAAACCTGGTTCTTATTGTAGATTGAAGTATCCTGTGCAAAAGTATTTTGCGAAAAAATCATTACTGCCAGAAAATAAAAGCATAAAGAGGTAAAACGTTTCATTTAAAATTTTTTGTGAGGGATAAAAGTAACGGAATAATAAATGCAATGATAAAATGCAATGATAAAATGCAATGCTAAAAAAGAAATTTTAGAAAATGCCTTTTAAAAGGTAAAACCGAAATGTTATTATTTGTTGGTTTGTTGAAAAGCCATGCTGTCTTTTAAGAGTTGATCATTTTGAAACAGAAAAGACCTCCGGGTATTGTCTACGTACCTTATTGCCAATGGACAAGAGTGTTTGCACTGTAACTAAAACCAAAAGAATATAAATGCACAAATAAACACTGATGCAAAAAATGGTAAAGCCGGAAGTGAAAAAATACAAAGAGATTTTTTCTATCAGGATTCGGAACGAATTGAGAAAATAAGAAGGTACCATTATGAAAGAACTGATCCAGGAAAACTCAATTATTAAAAATTTCTTGCCACTTTTTTTTGCTAAAAGTTGTAACTGTGAAATTGCCAGAGAATAAATTATAAACGAGGAAATAAGAACAGCTACCAGGATTGATTTTGTTGATATCAGCGTAATAGAACAGATAGTATATATAGCAGCAGTTATTATAAAAAAAAGAAGAATCTTTGGCCACTTAAATTGTTCTTTAAAAAGTTGAAAAAATAATCTCCTGCTTTGTTTTTCAGCCATCCTTTGTTTTTCCGCAACCAGGGGTGCGAAACCCATTACACCAAAACCTGTATGAACCTGTTCAACCGCTTTTTCAAAAGTAAGTTTGGGATCGTTCTTCATTTTCAACTCAACTGCATTGGCAAGGTGGTCTACCAATTCAACCTGAACATCATAATACTGAACAAAATGTTTAATGCAAAAAGCAAAAAGATACTCTATTTGTTCTTTTGTAAGCTTCATGCAATGTTGGGTTTAAAAAAAATTTGCAATGTTTCTACAAATTCCTGAACTTTTTTTAGTGATCCACGAGTTTCTTTTTTTCCGGCTTTTGTTAAGAGATAATATTTTCTCGTCCTGTTATCAATAATTTCAAACTCTGCCTCTAGTAACCCGTCTGCTTCAAGGCGATGTAATAGTGGATACAATGCGCCTTCCGTAATATTTAATTCACCTTTTGTAAGTGCTTTTACTTTTTGAGTAATTTCAAAACCATACATTCGCTTATTATCTTTCAGCAACTGCATGATGATTGGCTCCAGACATCCTTTATATAACGATGATTTTTTCATAAGTCAAATATACATAAGAATCTTATGTAATTGACCTAAATTTGAATTTATAAACGCTTATTTTTTACTCAAAACTATATAAATTCATTTCGGCTTTCAGAAGAAAGATCGAAAGCTTTTTTCCCTATTTCTGAATCACGAATTTATCTACAAAAACATTTTTACCGGAAATGACCTTCACAGAATAAATTCCGGTTGGCCAGTTTTGAAAATGAGCCAGATTTATTTTTGAATTTCCTTTCGAAATATTCGTATTCATTTGTCGCATCAGTCGTCCTGACGCATCATAAATTGCGAGATCTACATTTTCATTCGAAGGTGCGTAAACACTGATTTGCATGTTATCAATTACCGGGTTTGGAAAAATGCTTACTTTCCAATTTTCATTTACTGACAGCCTGATTGTTTTACTGAAAGAAACCTTGTTGTGGTTATCAACCATTTTTAAACGGTAATATACATTTCCGGATTTATTTTCCAGAAGGTCATCTGTAAATTTATAATCCAGTGCTGAAAGTTCAGGCGAGCTTGAAGATATTTTTTGCAATGTTGAAAAATGAGCCCCATCGTAACTGCTTTCAATTTTAAAATAATCAATTACATTATTATTTGTTACCGACCAGTCCAATTCAGCCTTTTTATTTAATACCGTTCCTGAAAAATTGGTGATATTGGCTTCTAATACAAAGCAGGTTCTATTCAATGGCGCTACCACAACTGTGTCAGTGGCATAAGCCGGACAAGACGCCTGTAATTGCTGGGAAACAATATAAGTACCTGCAGAATCTACCAAAACCGAATCATTCAGCGGATTGGTAAGTATATGACCGTTTGAAGTCTGCCATGTATAAATTGAATTCTGAACCGGGGCAGAAACTCTTAAAGTAACTGCACCGGATAATCCACACGAAGAAACGTCTGATACTGCTTTTACTCTTAAAGCCTGGAAAAAATTAACCGGTGCAACAAAATCTTTTAACTGGGATGTGAATGATGTGGAGGAACGGGATTTAACCAAAATCCTTTTAAAAGGCATGTCACAATTATTTTTTCCGATCATTGTTGCCGGATCTAATCCCAGTTTGCTAAGATTCACTGAAAACTCCATAAACTGTCCGGGAATATAGTTTGTTACTATACTATTATTCACCCTTATTAAAGAGAAAGCACCGGCCCAAGTACTGTCATTGTTCTCAATTCCGGTATAAAAAGCTCCGGTCGTTTTTGGTTGTATCCCTGCATATCCAAATTGAGCGCCGTTCGTTGCTCCATCAAAAGAACCGCTCCAATTAAAGCCCACAGGTGTGATTGACATCGAAGATTTATTAATCCATATTCTTGCTTCAATAGCAGATAGCGTAGAGTTGCCATAATCTGCAGAAAAAATAATATCACCTGGCTTTGTTATATTTCCCGCTGCATCAAATTGCCAGGTAGTATGGCCGGCATCGGGTCCATATCCGGAAAATGTTCCGGAAGTTTTATCGTAGGAAAGATCAGTCTGATACATTTCAAAATCAAAATAACGGTCGCCGGTTGTGCCCTCAATTGATACTCCGCCAAACAACCAAAGTGAATCTGTATTGCCGGGCCCGTCTCTCCGCATATGCGCCATCACATCCAGAATGTCATTTTTATTTGGTACCGGAGTAGATGGTGGCGAATACCAGTTTCCTGGGCTATCCCCATTTTTGCTTCCTGAAAAAGCGGTGGAATCGGTGCCATGATAATCGCGGACAAACGCAGCACCTAACAACAATTTATTATTTAAAATCGTGAAAGGAGGAAAACTCATTGCAGTTGAAAAAGAAGTTTGACGAAAATTAGCATCAGTTACATACCGAGCTAAAATAGCGGATGCGCCAGTAGTATCAATAATCTGCGCTCCTGTCGTTGAATTATTAAAATTAAACCAATCATCTCCTATGGAGGAAACCGTGGTATCAAAGAAATTCGCCTTCAAATCACCATCCACGCCAAAGTTTGCTTTTAAAGAAGGGGTGATAATCTGCCCATAAATATTAGAATTGCAGAAAAGCAGTATTATGTAAAATAATTTTTTCATAGGCGTAGATTAAGTTGTAAATATTGTTGTTCTCAATAATGAAAACAAAGATTTTACAGGGATAAAATTAATACCGGATTAATCGTCAATCAAGAGTAAAAAGACCTGATTTAAAATCAGTAAATTCACCGGCTTTTCAATATAACAATCGTAATAATCCTTGTTACAATTACGACAGAATAATATAGGAAAGCGGAGAGAATAAGAGGGCCGGAAGTAAAGAAAGAAAATTTAAAAACTATTCTATAGAGTCAGCAATTCCTTTTTCATAAGTCGTTGGTTGGAGCACAAATTTTTTCTGGAACTTGCTACTATCGAAAAAATAATCGCGGTCATTTTGATACTGCATTTCTTTCAATTCTCTGAGTGTGGCAGAGAACATCCCGAATAATGAAATCATCAGTTTAGAAAGAATGTAATAACGTGGTTTTATATGCATTTGCTTCGCGATATAATTGACAAACTCTTTACCAGTCCATTTTTGAGAAGAGGTAGGCAAATGCCAAACCTGGTTGTAAGCATCAGGTGTGTTCCCTAAAAGTGCAACAGCCTTAGCAGCATCCGGCACATAGGTAAAGGAATGAATCTTATTGGCATCAGATTGCCAGAAAGCTTTTTTGTTTTTCTTAAAATTGTCAATAACACCAATGTTTAAAAACCCTGTTTTTACATTTTTACCATAAAAATCGGCACTACGTGTAACCATTGCTGTTAGCTTCCTCTTTTCGATCGCATCAAAAATCATTTTTATTAATTCTGCTCTTACCTTTCCTTTCTCCGTTGCAGGTGCGATGGGACTTTCCTCCGTCATGTGAGGAATTTCTTCCGGAGCGTACATATATACATTGTCGAAGAAAACCAACTTTGCGTTATGAGCTATGCATGCGTCTATTACATTCCGCATGATAACCGGCCAATCGCGTCGCCATATTTTTATGTTGTATTCCAAACCAGCTGTAAGATATACTATGTCAGAACCTTCAACTGCATCATTTATTGATTTCTTATCTAAAAGATTGGCAAGAAACAATTCATCGTCATCATTTACCTTTTTAGGGTTCCGGGCTACTAATCTTATTTTGTTTGTATATTTTTTTAATTCTTTTGCGAGTTCAATCGCAACAGCTCCTCCCGCTCCTAATATTGTTTGCATATTTTTTATTTAGAAAATAGTGATGAAAAAACAACGAATTTATTTAACTACAGACATCGTTTATTTTTTTGAAAAATATTTTTTAATCGTCGACATTGTTAGACCATTTTGATTGAATCACTTTTTATAAAAATGAAAATAGAAAATAGCGCTAAAACTTCGTTTACTAAATCACTACATTAACCATTTTGTTTCTTACGTAAATGATTTTCTTTGGAGTTTTTCCATCAACCCATTTTTGAACAACTTCATTGTTTAAAACTATTTTCTCCACTTCTTCCTGGGTTGCATCCAAAGAAATAACCATGGTTGTACGCATTTTTCCGTTGATTGAAATCGGATATTCTTTTTTCGATTCCGCCAAATACTTCGTTTCTAATTTTGGATAAGAAGCGTTTAAAATTGATTCTGTATTTCCCAAATCGTGATACAATTCTTCAGCGATGTGCGGCGCATAAGGAGTTAATAAAATCAACAGTGGTTCAAGAATTTCTTTCTTATTGCATTTCAAATCGGAAAGTTGATTTACACAAACCATGAATGCGCTGACAGCGGTGTTGAAAGAAAAACGCTCTGTATCGTCTTCAATTTTTTTGATGGTTTTGTGAAGTGTTTTTAATTCAGCGGGAGTCGCTTTTTCTTCTGTCCACACTTTTCCTTTTTCTTCATTGAAAAACAAACGCCATAATTTTTTTAAGAAACGGTGAACTCCTTCAATGCCTTTGGTGTCCCACGGTTTGCTTTGTTCTACCGGACCAAGAAACATTTCGTACATGCGAAAAGTATCAGCGCCGTATCTGTCAACCAGATCATTGGGATTTACCGTGTTGTATTTTGATTTGGACATTTTTTCTGTTTCGATACCACAGATATATTTGCCATTTTCCAAAATAAATTCGGCATTTGCATATTCAGGTTTTGATTTTTTGAAAGCTTCAATATCCAATTCTACTCCATCAACAATATTCACATCAACATGTAGTGGATTCACTTCGTAATCATTTTTTAATCCTGAAGAAACAAATTGATTTGAATCTTTTAACCGATATACAAACCTGCTACTTCCCTGGATCATTCCCTGATTCACCAGTTTTTTATAAGGTTCATCAAAACTGATCAAACCCAGATCATACAATACTTTTGTCCACAAACGGCTGTACAATAAATGTCCAACTGCGTGCTCGGTTCCGCCAACATACACATCTACCTGGTTCCAATAATCGGTTGCTTTTCTGTCGGCAAAAGTTTCATTATTGTGCGGATCCATATAACGTAGAAAATACCAACTGCTTCCTGCATAACCAGGCATTGTGGAGGTTTCGCGTTTTCCTTCTTTGGTATTTATCCAATCGGTTAAATTAGACAATGGGCCTTCACCATTTTTTCCGGGCCCATATTTTTCCACAAAAGGCAATTCCAAAGGAAGTTCTTTTTCATCTAAAGGAATGACGATTCCATCGCTCCAGGTGATTGGAAAAGGTTCGCCCCAATATCTTTGCCGGCTGAAACCAGCATCACGCATTCTGTAATTGATTTTGCGCTTGCCAATTCCCATTTCTTCAATTTTGTTGATCGCAACCGGCAACGCATCTTTCATTACCATTCCGGTTAAAAAACCGGAATTTTCCAAAACGGCATCTTTGGTTGGATTGGCGTCTTTTCCATTAAAATCTTTGCCGATAATGTTCGTAATGGGAATATTAAAATGTGTAGCAAAATCAAAATCTCTCTGATCTCCACAGGGTACCGCCATGATCGCGCCGGTTCCATATCCGGCCAAAACATATTCTGCAATCCAAATCGGAATTTGTTTTCCATCAAACGGATTGATTGCATAAGAACCGGTAAAGCATCCGGTGATTTGTTTTACTTCTGCTAATCTTTCTCGATCACTGCGGCTTTTTACATTAGTAAGATATTCGTCTATGGATGACTGTTGTGTCTCTGTTGTAATTTCATGTACCAGTTCGTGTTCCGGTGCAAGAACTAAAAAATCAACGCCAAAGATTGTATCAGGTCGTGTTGTGTAAACTTTGATGGAAGTGTCTTTGGGAAAAGCTTCGCTTTTTCCCCCCTCTTCTTTTGGAGAGGGGTCGGGGGTGAGGCGGAAATTTAGTTCCGCTCCTTCACTTTTGCCAATCCAGTTTCTTTGCATTTCTTTCATGGCATCGCTGAAGTTCACTGTTTCCAGGCCTTCCAGCAATCTTTCTGCGTAATCAGTAATCCTCAAATACCATTGGCGCATTTTCCTTTTTTCTACAGGA
>JBQCFI010000233.1:0-2458 GCA_051959325.1 Ginsengibacter sp.
TTGATTTATAGCATTTTGGTATTTTTCGTACCGGAAAGTCCTCGGTGGTTAATTGTTCACAGAGGAGATTATAATACTGCCCGAAAAATTTTAGGCGTTAGTGATCCTGCCGGCGTTGACGAAGCGATTGAAGCGCTTCATAAATCAATTGGCGAGGAGAAGCACAAAGAAAAGCTTTCAGCTTTTTTCAAAAGGAAATATAATTTTCCGATTTTTTTGGCTGTAATGATTGCCTTTTTTAATCAAATGTCCGGTATCAACGCCGTAATATATTTTGCTCCACGCGTGTTTGAATTGGCAGGCATTAGTAAGCAAGGCGCTTTTCTACAGAGCGTAGGCGTCGGGTTGGTAAACCTCGTTTTTACGATGCTCGGTTTGTATCTGATAGATAGGTTAGGACGTAAAATCTTAATGTTAATCGGATCTATAGGATACATTGTTTCTTTAGGGTCGGTAGCGGCAGCATTTTATTTGAATCATGTTGGTGGAATGATTGTGCCAATGCTGCTGTTTTTATTTATCGCATCTCATGCTATCGGACAGGGCGCTGTTATCTGGGTATTAATTTCAGAAGTATTTCCGAACAGTGTGCGTGCCTACGGACAATCACTTGGGGCATCTACTCATTGGATCATGGCGGCAATCATTACTACTTTATTTCCCATATTGGCGGTCAAAATCGGGCCTGCGCCGATCTTTGCTTTTTTTGCTTTTATGATGGTGCTCCAGCTGTTGTGGGTCATTTTCATTATGCCGGAAACGAAAGGGAAATCGCTTGAAGAAATAGAAGCTAAACTGATAAAAAATTAAATCTTTTGCAGCAAGTAGATCATCATAGTGTAATTTGTTTCGGAGAAATACTTTGGGATATTCTTCCAAGTGGCGCTGTTCCGGGTGGAGCGCCAATGAACGTTACCTATCATCTTCATAAACTTCAAAAAAATCCTGCATTAATTACCCGAATTGGTGATGATGAAAGAGGGAAAGAACTTACAAAAATCTTTTCTTCATTGGGTATTTGCACCGACTTTTTTCAATTCGATCATGATCACGAAACCGGAAAGGTTTATGCAAATATGAATGCAGCGCATGAAGTAGTTTATGATATTGTAAAACCGGTTGCCTGGGATTTTATTTCATGGAATGAATCGATTCAACAGGCAGTTTCTGAATCAGAATATTTTATTTTTGGTAGCCTTGCTGCAAGAAATGACGTCAGCAAAAACACTCTTTTTCAATTATTGGAATCAGCAAATAAAAAGATATTGGACATCAATTTGAGGCATCCTCATTTTAATAAAAAAACCATAGAAGGATTAATTTCAAAGGCTGATTTTCTAAAAGTGAATCTTGCTGAACTGGAATTAATTTCAGATGCATATTTTAATTACAAAGATTTAAAAGACAGGTCGAAAGCCTTAATGAATAAATTTCATCTTGACATGGTTGTTACTTTAGGTGCGCAGGGAGCCATTTTCTTTTCCCAGGGAAAAGAATATCAACATCCCGGCTACCAGGTCAAAGTAAATGATACTATAGGCAGCGGCGATGCTTTTTTAGCAGGACTTATTTCGAAATGGTTAGATAATTCTTCGCCTGAATCGGCATTACAATTTGCCAGTGGCTTGGGTGCGTTTATTGCAGGGAAAACCGGTGGCTGCCCAGATTATCAGGTACAGGAAGTAAATGATTTTATTAAACAAAAGGAAGCAGGGAATTGAAAGGTATTGAGTTTTATAAAAAATCTTCTTGGAAAAATATCGGACATGAAATTTTTATTTACATTTTTTCTTTTAGCAGGTTTTGCAACAGCACAGAAAACCGGCCATCAATTTTACACAGAACCTTACCGGCCGCAAATTCATTTTTCACCTAAAGAAAAATGGATGAATGATCCCAATGGAATGGTTTTTTACAAAGGTATTTACCATTTGTTTTTTCAATACTATCCGGACAGCACGGTGTGGGGACCGATGCACTGGGGACATGCTACCAGCAAAGACTTGATTCATTGGCAACAGCAACCCATTGCGCTTTATCCCGATAGCCTTGGGTATATTTTTTCAGGAAGCGCTGTAATTGACAAAAATAATACCTCTGGTTTTGGTAAAAATGGAAAAACTCCTTTCATCGCTATTTTTACCCAACATGATCCAAAGGGAGAAAAGGAAGGAAGAAATGATTATCAAAATCAAAGTATCGCTTATAGTCTCGATGAGGGGAAAACGTGGCTCAAATACGACAGAAATCCTGTTTTAAAAAATCCCGGAATAAAGGATTTTCGCGATCCGAAAGTACACTGGTATCCGGAAGATAAAAAATGGATCATGGCTTTAGCCACTTTAAACAGGATCACTTTTTACTCTTCTAAAGATCTAAAAACCTGGACAAAAGAGAGCGAATTTGGACAGCAAAATGGTGCACATGGCGGCGTATGGGAATGTCCTGATATTGTTCC
>JBQCFI010000234.1:0-2083 GCA_051959325.1 Ginsengibacter sp.
TCCAGGCAGATTTTGACCATCTCGACCAGGAAAGGGAAAGGATCGCTTCCGACCTCCATGATGATCTGGGTAGTTTCTTGTCTGCTATCAGGCTTCATATTCAAAGAGTGGAACCGCGGAATGAAGAAAGCGCGGCCATCCTTAAATTCTCAGAAGAGCAATTAGATCAATCTGTGAACAAGTTGCGACGGATCGCATTCAATATGATGCCCGGCGTTTTGCACCGCAAGGGACTGGATGAAGCACTTACTGAACTTATCAGCCTGATGACAAACTCTAGCGGAATCAGGGTAAACTACAAATATAATGCGGATGGCATTTCCCATGCAAAAGCAATTCATATTTACCGGATTGCCCAGGAGCTGCTGAATAACATTATCAAACATTCAAAAGCAACCCTCGTTACTTTCACTATTTCCAAAATAAAGAATGAAATGGTGTTGCAAATAATTGACAATGGGATTGGTTTTGATAAAAAACTATTCTTAAAAAAATCATCCGGCATTGGGATGCGTAATATTAAAACAAGGGCTGAGGTACTTAAAGCTAAAATATCACTGGCAACTTTATCGGGTAAAGGAACCTATTTTCTGATTAAAATACCTTTTAAATGAGAGAAAAAATAAGAGTAATTATAGCGGATGACCATGACATTTACCGTGACGGCCTTAAGTTGCTGCTGAACAGTGACGAGATTGAAGTGGTTGGCGAAGCATCAAACGGAATTCAGCTATTGGACGAGGCACGAAAACACAAGCCCGATGTTGTTTTAACCGACCTGATGATGCCTGTTTCGACAGGAATTGAAGCCATCAAGGAGCTTAAAAAGGAGAATTTTGAAAGAATTATTGCTCTTTCTTTTTTTGATAGTGACACCCTGATAGTCGAAGCGCTGGAATCGGGAGCAATGGGCTACCTGCATAAAAATGTACAAAAAGAAGAAATAGTTGAGGCAATCAAAGACGTGTACAACTTCAGGAGCTATTATAGCAAAGCAACGGATATGAGACTGGCGAGATCAATCATCAAAAGCAGGTACAATCCATATTTAAACAAAAGTGTGCCGTTTTTTACGCTACAGGAAATTGAGATTATCCGGCTCATCTGCCAGGAAAAATCGAGCCCGGAAATAGGGAAGATACTAAATATGGGCACAAGAACAGTGGAGGGCCACCGGGCTAAAATAGTGCAAAAAATGAATGTCCGGACTCCGGTAGGCATTGCTATTTATGCGATCAAAAATAAACTGCTGCCAGATGATCCTCCACAATAGCTCATCGCTTGTTTAATTTCAGTTCAAATTATTTTAAGAAGATAGTTCATTACCAGTGAGAAAAACGGGGTACGAATTGCAATGTTTACTTCGTTTGATTTTTTCTTAAGGATTCTTTAATTTTTTTGAAAGGAATATTATCCCTTTGCGGAACTTTGTTTGCCTCAAGTATCTCCGCCAACTCATGTCTGAAATAAAATAGTTTTCCGTGAAGCCTTGTATAAGATAATTTTCCGCTCTTCCGCATATTGCGGATCGTGCGCTTGCTGATATTTAATTCGAACGCTACCTGTTGTACATCCATATACACCTCATTTAATTTTGAAGCAGCAGGAATGACGGAACCAGGTCTGCTCCGGGATTTCAAAGGATCAATAGGTTTGGCTGTTTTAAGTGATGGATTCCCTGTCTTTTTGTTTTCAGATAAATTTTTCATTTTAATTGGTTTGGGTTATTAATAACATGAAGTTGAATTTATTTTTGATACAATGACTCTGTAGGTCTACTGAAATTTTGCGTAGGTCTACGGTTTTTTTTGGGGTTCTGTTCTATTATGTCCGTATTCATTTTCCTGCTCATCTTCCGCGATTGGCCAGCAATATTTTATGCTTGTCGTTTTGCTTGTTAGTTTTCCCGTATTAAACAGTGGTAAATAAGGGTAAAATGCTGCAAATGAAGGAACTGAAGTGGTCTTTAAAAGTAATTTAGGGAAAAGCCTGCTAAAAAAATCCGTGAAGCAATTCTGCCGAAACAGCCTCCGTTATTGATTCGCTTTATGACGGTATATACACAGTTTGCAAACAATTCATC
>JBQCFI010000235.1:0-2975 GCA_051959325.1 Ginsengibacter sp.
TTCCGGGCGAAAAGCTTATACTGCTGTTGTGGGCTTCGATTATGAGAAAGACAATCACAAACGGTTAGAATTCACGTGCTATTCCGGTACTTTCCTAAAAGGAAAATATACCATGCAAATATATCATAATGGGATTATGATAGGGCGGCTTGTAAAGAGACTTTATTAACCAGATTTAATTCTTGATTTTCTTTAAAATGAAACCATTGCGTACTTCTTCCAAATGGAATACCGAAGACGGTCATTCACCTGTAATTGCTTATTTCAACAGTGTTTGCCAACTTTCTCCCGGAGCGATTAAGGATTTTGACGACCATACCTTTCCCTTATCTATTCAAAAAAGGAAATACCTGTTGAAACCCGGCTCCGTAGCCGATCATTTTTATTTTATTGTAAAAGGCGTTATGCAAGGTTGTATGAAGGATGAAGGAAAATTAATAACAACATGGATAAACGAAGAGAATGAGATTGTGGGTTCTATCAGGACGTTGGGGACAACTGAACCTTGCAGAGAATACCTGCAGGCGCTTGAAGATTGTGAATTAATAGCCGTTCCTGTAGCTCTGACGGAAATGGCTTTTGATAAATATCCTGAAACAAATACCATTGCACGCAGGTTGTGGGAACACAACTACCGCGGCGCAGAAGACAGGGCTTATATAGGCAGAATTTCTTCTGCTGAAAAGAAGTACAGATATTTTCTTGAAAAACAACCTAATCTTATCAAAAGGATCTCCTTAAAATACATAGCATCCTACCTCGGAATGACTCTTGAAACGCTTAGCCGCGTCCGCAGCCGTCAAAATAAAGGTTGATCTACGTCAATGCTTTTGAGGACTTTTTGAATGCTTTATGTATTACTTTATTTTTATTGTATTAACTTATAGTCGTTTAAGTATTGTATTTATTTATAATTCATAATTATTAATATATTTAACCGTGTTGATAAACAATTGTTTTAATACTACAAACAATTGCTATGCGTTATAGTGTGAATTCAAAACCCTATAGTTTGAATTCAATGACTATGACAGCCTCCCTATTTTTAAGCAAAGCTGCCAACCGGTATTTTCTGCAGTTAAACAATTTAAGAAATACCTGTGTTGGTTTAAAAGCTGCTTTTCGTTTTATCTTTTTCTGTTTGTTCTTACTTTTAAATGTTCAAGGGTACGCTCAAACAGCATTGATCTCGGCATCTGATGGAGGGTTTGAAAATGCCACATCAACTTTCGCAGCTAATGGGTGGACCGTAGTAAATGGAGGTGGCTCTATTTGGAACGTAGGCACTGTTGCAGGTTCTCAAGCAGGAACTAAATCGGCCTTTTTTGGACCTGATAATAATACCTATTCAGGAACTGGTTCTGCCACCGTTGTGCATTTTTATAGAGATATTGCAGTGCCCGCGGGGGCGACAGGTATCACTTTATCATTTTACCTAAAATATCCTGTTACCGATAATTTCTCTGATTATTTCGATGTCTATACAACTACCAGCTCATACACTCCAACAGCAGGAATTGATCCATATGGGAGTGCTGGATATACCAATATTTATGATAATACAGGTACACAATACAATTCTTTTTCGCTATTAACTTTTGCTTTACCGAATTCACTTGCCGGAACTACGGTAAGATTGGTGTTTTCATTTTTGAATAATGGAAAGCCACAAAGGGCAGATCCTGCTCTGGATAATATTTCTCTTTCATACACTCCTTGTATCTCTCCCACGCTTTCTTATACTTCAACCACAAGTTGTGTGGGAGGCAGCACCGGAACGATTACAGCAACAGGAAGCGGTGGCCAAACCCCTTATGCCTATAGTATTGACGGCGCAACATATCAATCAGGCAATTTGTTTTCAGGACTAGCAGCAGGAAATTATACGTTATATATAAAAAGCGCAGGTGGTTGCGGTACTTCATTACCTGTTACTGTAAACGAATATGCTGCATCTGCAGGAGATCAAACGCTTGCCGGAACTAATTCATGGATAGGACACATGTATGAAGGAACTAATTTTAATACTTATATAGGAACTTTTACTGAAACTGAATCCTTTGATGAAACTTTTGGTGGGAATACAACCTGTTTTCCGGTTACCTCCAATTCCGGGAGCAGTTCCATTTATACGGAAACTTTTTCTACCAGGCTTAGAATGAATTCTACAAAAAACGGGCTTTATACTTTCAGTTTGGGATCTGATGATGGAAGCCGTTTATATGTTGACGGAAGTTTAATTTATAATAACTGGAACGATCATGCTTTGTCTTCCAGCCCGGGAGTTTTAATGAACCTGTCTGGAAACAGTTCCCTGGTTTATGAATATTACGAAAACAGCGGCGCAAATGAAGTAGTTTTTCAAAACCCGAAACTTATTTTGGCGAATAATTTAAGTACAAATATTTCACAGACAATTTGCAGTGGTGGCATGTCATCAACGATCAGCGGAGATAGTTTCGGACTTCTTCCTTCGGGTTTGTCCAACGGAACTTATCAGTGGAGTTATAGTACAACCTTGGGCGGTGCCCTGACAAATCTGATAGGAACAAGCGCAACCTTTAAGCCAGATCTGACGAAAGCTCCTTTTAACACTCCAGGCACTTATTATGTTTATCGCAGCGCTTCTGTAACGAGTACGAATAATACAGGCTTGCCTTCTTATACTGCCACTAATTTATCCAATGCAGCCACAATAATAATAGGAGCCACACCTACTGTCACTGCGTCATCTTCTCCAACCTGTGTGGGCGCGCCTTATGGTACCGGCACAATCACTATAACAGGATCAGGTGGTTCAACCCCTTATACTTATACTTTGAACGGAGGAAGCAATCAACCGGGCAATACATTTTCAGCAATAGCTGCAGGAACTTATACAGTTGGGGTAATAACTAATTCAGGTTGTGCTGCATCGACTTCCGTAACTGTAATTCCTTATCCAAACTCTACCGATGATACCACAGCAATGGGTA
>JBQCFI010000236.1:0-4960 GCA_051959325.1 Ginsengibacter sp.
AGTCGATGAACTTTTATCTAAAAAAGATATTTATAATTTAAGCGAAATGATGAATTTTCCCGGTGTTCTTCATCATAATGAAGAAGTTTTTGCAAAAATTGATTCTGCAAAAAACTACGACAAACCGGTTGATGGACATGCACCCGGATTGCGGGGAGAAGAAGCAAAAAAATATATAGAAGCAGGAATCAGTACAGATCACGAATGCTTTACAAGAGAAGAAGCGCTTGATAAATTCAAATATGGAATGAAGATTTTAATTCGTGAAGGAAGCGCTGCAAAAAACTTTGAAGCATTGATTGAACTGTTGAATGATCATGAAAACGACATGATGTTTTGCAGTGATGATAAACATCCTGATAGTTTGGTAAAAGGACACATTAACGAAGTGTGCAAAAGAGCGGTGGCAAAAGGAATTGATGTTTTTAAAGTTTTGAAAGCTGCGTGTATCAATCCTGTAAAGCATTATAAAATGGATGTCGGCATCTTGCAACCGGGTACTCCCGCAGATTTTATTGTTGTTGAGGATCTGAAAGATTTTAAAGTAATGGCTACCTATATAAACGGTGAACTGGTTGCAGAAAACGGGCAATCAAATATTAAAACTCAGCCATCGTTAATCATTAATAATTTTAATTGTTCTTTTAAAACTGCAGATGAATTTAAAATCAAAACTGCTGATTTCAATGGAGAAATTATTGAAGCATTGGACGAGCAATTGATTACCAATAAACTTGCTCTTCTACCAAAAGATGAAAACGGATTTTACATAAGTGATCCCGGAAAGGATATTCTAAAAATCGCCGTGGTAAACCGATATCAGGATGCTCCGGTAGCCAAAGCATTTATAAAAAATTTTGGTTTGAAACATGGCGCTATCGCCTCTTCTGTCGCACATGACAGTCATAATATTATTGCTGTTGGCGTGGATGATGAAAGTATTGCTGATGCCGTAAATCTTATTATAAAATCAAAAGGTGGCGTGAGTGTGGCAGATTATTCTAATCCGGATTTGAACCTGATTTTACCTTTGCCGGTTGCCGGATTAATGAGTAATGAAGATGGCTATAAAGTAGCCAAAATGTACACGAAGATTGATGCGGCTGCGAAACAACTTGGTTCCAGATTATCCGCACCATTTATGACTTTATCATTTATGGCATTGCTCGTCATTCCACATTTAAAACTCAGTGACAAAGGATTGTTTGATGCTGATAAATTTCAATTCACAGGTACTGAAAATTGATGTTCACATTTTTGAAAAGCCTCCTTTTAAAAGGATTTTCCTAACCTCAAGATTGTAAAAAAGAAAATTAACCTATTTGTTCGTTTACTGCTAACTTTTAACGTACAGGTACAAAAAACCTGTAAAACTATACGGGCTATCAAATTTAATTTTTTGAAATGAATTAATAATTTTTCAGTTCCATTTCTAGTCCACTATTTTTTGCGAAACTGTTGGAATTTCTACCGCAACAGGCGCTGCAGGCTCTTTTTCTTTTGAAATATTAGTAGCAATTCCAATACTGTGATAAAAATGATAACTGGCATTTTGAGTAACAGCAATCCTGTATTGAGAATTAATTAATAAATAAGCAGCATCTTCAATATTGAGTTGCAATCCGACTCCTACAGGCATAAATGCAGCAAAATATTTTTTGTATTTACTGGCTCCTACGCCTAAATCAATAAAAGGAACCACCCAATATTCATCAGTTAGTAATTTCAGATTTACAGATGCGGTTGTTTCCAGCAATAAATTGTTTTTTCCAAAAGGAGCTACATTTTGAATGGGATAATCAACAAAAGAACCACCTAAAGTAGCCATGAAATCCACATGATTGCTTAGTCCGCCCAGATAGTTTATACCAATGCCCGGATTCATCCTGGAAGTTTTGAAGAAATTGTGGTTATTGAAAACACTTACAATACCCATGGACCTGATCTCGGAAGCAGTTTTGAAATCATTTAGAAAAAAACTAATACCAAGTGCATTTCCTTTTTTATAAGTATCGTCTTGTGCAAAAGCAGAGGCGAGAAAAGCTGTAAAAAATAATAACAGGAATAATTTTTTCATAAAAAGTTTAGTTTATTTAAAACAAAAATAATGGGTTAACAGGAAAGCAGAAAAAATTAATTACCGCAATAATTCTTCAGTAATTCAACCTTTACTTTGGTAATTCCGTTTGCGATAAAACCCAGCATTTGCGCAGCAGATTGCGAAACATCGACTATTCGTTTACTCTTTCGGCTTAGGCGGTCATTTATTTTAAGAATCACCGATTTTCGGTTTCTAAGGTTGGTCACTTTTATCCATTGATTCAATGGGAAAACATTGCAGGCAGCAGTGTATTTTCCGTGATGGTATTTTTCTCCGGAAGCGGTAGAACGAGCTAAAAATTTATCAGCATAAAAACTGGCCGTTCCATATTTTATGTTTCTTTTTGAAATCTGTGCTGACTTGTGATGTAGTTTTTGTCCAATAGATTCATGAAAAGCAAAAGCTGGTTGAACAAAAAATAAAACAATGAGAATGAGAAACTTTATTAATAGTGTTTTCAGATGGAACGTTTTAAAAATTTAAAAATAGAACACATTAATGATAAATAAAAAAGGGGCCGGATAAAAATCCACCCCTGTTATAATCCAATATCCTATGAAAAACCGAGTTTAAACTGCTTTGGCAGTTCTTAATATGTTTACGGCTTCCGCCTTGTCTTAATTACAATTTTAAAAATTCCTTTGTGTTAAACTTCTTGCATCTTATAGACCGTCTTAGACTGTAAAACGTTGCATTCGTTTAATTATTTTTCAAAAAAAATTAAAAAAAAGGGGCCGGATGGAAATCCACCCCTGTTATAATCCAATATCCTATGAAAAACCGAGTTTAAACTGCCTTTGCAGTTCTTAATATATTTATGGTTTTCACCATGTTGATTTAAAATTCGCTGAATATTGAGTGAAATTTTGTTTTTTATAAACTTCATCTCCAAAATATTTTAAAACTATTTCTATTTCCTTCGGTTCCATGAACCCTGGTATCGCCGCCGGTGAGTTTTGTACATCCGGAAAAATTACGGTGTTTGGAAATTC
This sequence comes from Ginsengibacter sp., assembly GCA_051959325.1. Taxonomy (GTDB): domain Bacteria; phylum Bacteroidota; class Bacteroidia; order Chitinophagales; family Chitinophagaceae; genus Ginsengibacter. Next base: position 3,094 of record JBQCFI010000236.1, read on the forward strand.
CAATTGGCCCTGGGTAAGATATAAATCAAAATTATTTACCTTTTCTTTGCTATTGTAATCATATTTTTTATTATCCCATTGCACCGCTTCTTTTGTTTCTGCATTCACTTTTACAGCATAAAAATGCTCATTAATATATGAGATCACCTTTGGGTTTGTATAAGTTTTTTTATCCATTACTTTGCACCAATAACACCAATTGGTATAAAGGTCAATTATCACCGGTTTGGATTCGCTTTTCATTTTCACATTTAGTTCTTCCACAGTTAACCAATTTATTTTTTCTTTTTCACTTGGTTTAACTTTGGCAAATGAAAAAAGACACAAAACCGGAATTAAAATAAGAAGCCCTTTTTTTTCCATAAATAGTAAACGCCGATTATTGGATTTTATTTTATTTTTTTAAAAAAAATTTTTTTTAACCTCAAGTTTTCTCATGAATAAGATAATTGTAGCCATTTCCGGAGCCAGTGGTTCTATTTATGCAAAAATTCTGTTAGATAAGCTTTCTTCAATAAAATCCCAATGGGTGGATATGGGAATAATAATCACAGATAATGCCAAAATAGTATGGGAGACCGAAATAGGCGATAAAAGCTATGAGAACTACACAACAAAATATTACGATAAAAAAGACTTCATGGCTCCTTTTGCTTCAGGTTCGGCTAATTATAATATCATGATGATTGTACCATGCAGTATGGGAACGGTTGCCCGTATTGCCTCAGGCATTTCCGATGACCTGATCTCAAGAGCGGCAGATGTAGTATTAAAAGAACGAAGAAAATTAATTTGCGTGGTAAGAGAAACGCCCTATAACCTGATTCATCTCAGCAACATGGAAACTATTACACGGGCGGGAGGAATTATTTGCCCCGCATCACCTTCTTTTTACAGCAAACCAAAAACAATTGAAGAAGCAGTATCAACCGTGATAGACAGAGTGATCCATTTGGCCGGATTAGAAATTGATTCATTTAAGTGGCAGGAATAAAAAAGCACTTCAAACGAAGCGCTTCTTCAAACAAAATGAAAATACTTATCTTAAATCCACCACTTCCACACTAGGATATTTTTTTGCATCAAAAACAAATAATGATTGGGGCAGACTGGTATTTGTTTTCATTCCGGTAATTGTATAAATATAGCGGTTGCCATTTTTTTCAAACACTTTCGTCGAAACAATATTTTTTGTTGCTTTATCTATACCTACCAGTACTTTAAAAAAAGTTTTTGTTTTGTCAACCGGCGTCAATTCAATTTCCTGGATCGTTTTTTTTCCTTGTTTTGTTTCACCATTCAATTTGTATAAAAAATCTTTATCATAAAAATTGGTAAACATTTTTTGAGGAGTAATCGTATTGGAAGACGGATCAAATTTAGTGACCTGCACTTCATTTGCAGATTTGTCATATGTCCAGATATTATTTCCGTCGCTGTAAATTTCCTGGCCAGAAATATTTACCCTGTATTTTGAGCCGTTCATATATACAACTCCTTTTTTTGTTCCTTCTACTTTTCCATTTGCATCGGTGATACTCAAAGTAAAATCAGCTTGTACAGTTTTATATGTTTTAAACTTTGCACTTACATTATCGAGGATTGCCTTAGCAGCAGCATCGCTTTTTCCCAATGAATTATTTTGAGCAAAAACCGCAGAACTACAAATCATTAAAAAACAGAAGTATAATATTTTCATCAGTATAATTTAAGTGTTTAAAGATATATTTATAGATATTATTTAATGCCTTTAGTTTAATAGATTATGCAAAACAAATGATAAAAGAATTCAGCACAGAAACAAATAAGTTGAATTTGCAATTATTCATTTTTTATGGCAAAAGATATCGGCCTTTATAGGTAATCA
>JBQCFI010000237.1:0-14057 GCA_051959325.1 Ginsengibacter sp.
TTTTTTTCCATGATGTTTTGTTTTTATTTTTATAGAAAACTATTTCCCTTCCAGATAAAGAATTTGACCTATACTGATATTCCAGCATAGAGTTAATAAAATAGAGTTTGGTTACAAAAAACTAAAAATTCTTTTTGGATATGATCCAAAAGCTTATGTAGAAAGGTAATGCCGATCATGCTGATCATCCATGAAGGCGACAATGACGTTACGGTGCTCGTAAGAGGCCACTAATTGCTTCCTCGGGAAGTGGCGATGGTTGACTAATTGGTTCGTGAAGACACGAACGATGGCTTTAATGCAAAGCAGGTTTTGCTTGCACTATTGTTTTATCTGATTCAAAATTAAGGCATAATTCAACCCTTCCTTCACCTGCATTTCGTAATAAGCAATAATGGTAGATGAATCCGCAATCCGTACACCGTGCAGGAAAAAAAATGGTGAGACCTTTGCGGTAATAAAAAAACACGGGACACGAAGAGAAACGAATTCTTCGGCCATTCTGATCGGCAAACGGTAAAGTGGCCAGGAACTAATAAAGCAGTCAGCTAATAATTTAAAAGATCAATTAATAATTTAAAAAAATAAAACAACATGGAAAAAAGAACATTAGGCGAAAGCCACCTGGAAGTATCAGCGCTTGGTTTGGGTTGCATGGGATTAACTTTCGGTTATGGGACAGTAACGAAAGAAGCCGATGCCATTGTGCTCATTCGAAAAGCAGTTGAATTGGGTGTAACATTTTTTGATACTGCTGAGGCGTACAGCCAGGGTGGTAATGAAGAATTGGTAGGTAAGGCTTTAAAACCTTACAGAAACAAAGTAGTTATCGCCACGAAGTTTGGCTTTAAAAACGGCAACTCCGGCCAGGGATTAGACAGCAGCCCTGAAAGAATAAAAGCTGTTGCAGAGGCGTCGTTAAAACATCTACAAACAGATGTGATCGATTTATTTTACCAGCATCGCGTGGATCCGAATGTTCCCATTGAAGAAGTTGCCGGAGCAGTCCAGGATCTGATTAAAGAAGGAAAAGTAAAACATTTTGGTTTGTCGGAAGCCGGCGTTCAAACCATTCGCAGAGCAAATGCTGTGCAACCGGTAACGGCCTTGCAAAGTGAATATTCACTTTGGTGGAGGGAACCTGAACGGGAAATCCTGCCCACATTGGAAGAGTTGGGTATTGGCTTTGTTCCATTTAGCCCTTTGGGAAAAGGTTTCCTTACAGGAAAAATTGATGAGAATACCGAATTTGATAAGAACGATTTTCGAAACACGGTGCCCCGATTTTCAGAAGAAAACCGGAAAGCAAACCAGGCTTTGGTGGATGTACTCGGCAGAATTGCAAAAGACAAGAATGCCACCAATGCTCAAATCGCACTTGCCTGGTTGCTGGAACAAAAGCGCTGGATTGTTCCCATTCCCGGTACCACCAAATTGCACCGGGTGGAAGACAACGTTGGCGCAGCAGCCATTAAGCTGAGTGCAGAAAACCTAAGAGAAATTAATGAGGCAGTTTCACATATTGAAGTGCAGGGAGCGCGGTATAGTGAACAGGGACAAAAAATGATTGATCGTTAGATAAAGAAAATGAAACGAACTATTTTCAGCACTAAGACATGACGGCGTCGAAAAATAGTAAAGCATACAGTAAAGCAACATTTAAACGATTTTTATTTTGATTTATGACGAGATCTTGTGCCGAGGATACTTAATCGTGTTCGATTTATGTTTCCCTCACCACGAATGCGGAACTACCTTTGCAGTATATTTTAAACTCAATCAGCATGGAGCAAGCAGGAAAAGAAATCAGCACAAATCAAGAGAAAGACATTTTTGAACGATTGAGAAACGGTGAAACGATCCCAACTGGTGATCCGCAAGCCTATAAAATGCGTGATGCTTCTTATGCCACCAAAAAATTGCTGGTTAAGATGAATGATTCCGATGATCCGGCGCAGATTCGCGATTTATTAAGCCAGATCACAGGTTCTGAGATTGATGAAAGTACTGCCGTTTTTACACCACTTTACATCAACTATGGGAAGCACACAAAGATTGGCAAAAATGTATTTATCAATTTTGATTGTGTATTCCTCGATCTCGGGGGAATTACCATAGAAGATAACGTACTGATCGCTCCTAAAGTGAGCCTGCTTTCAGAAGGACATGACCTATCGCCGGAAAGCAGGCAATCACTGGTACCGGCGCCTGTTCACATCAAGCGGAATGTATGGATCGGGGCAAATGCAACCATACTTCCTGGCGTGACCATTGGTGAAAATTCTGTAGTTGCTGCAGGTGCTGTTGTAAATAAAGATGTTCCGGATAATACTATTGTTGGTGGTATTCCTGCGAAAGTCATTAAAACAATTGAGTAGATTTATAACGTTTCGTATAAAAAACTGAAAACCGACAATAAATGCAAATGAAATATTCTTGTATTGGTAATCTTATATTTATTTCATTTCGTCCTATTACTGCTATTTCTATTTTTCATTGTTAACCGGTCTCATCACTTTGCATGGATTTCCTGCCGCCACTACATTTCCCGAAATATTTTTCGTTACCACACTTCCGGCACCGATGATGCTGTTGTCGCCTATCTTAACTCCAGGCAAAACGGTTACGTTTCCGCCAAACCAAACGTTATTGCCTACTGTGATGGGACGCGCGTATTCCAATCCTTCTTTTCGCTGTCCTGCATTTTCAGGATGTCCTGCTGTATAAAATCCGCAATTCGGTCCAATGAATACATTGTCACCAAATTGCACCTTTGCTCCGTCGAGAATTACCAGGTTGTGATTGGAATAAAAATTTTCTCCGATTTCAATATTATATCCGTAGTCGCACCAAAAGGGCTGCTCGATAAGGAGATTTGATTTTGAACTTCCCAGGATTTTCCGCAACAGCTTATTTCTTTTGTCAAAGTCGGAATATTCTGTTTGATTATATTCCTGGCATAAATCTTTGCAAAGCTTCCGTTCTTTTACAAGATCTTCGTCATAGTTTGCATTGTATAAAAGCCCTTGTTTGCATTTCTCTTTTTCTGTCATATTGAAATATTAAATCGCTGTATTTGTTGGTTTACTGTTTCCTTGTCGTGCCCGGCAAAGGTATCATGGAACTACGTTTGTAGTATGTTTTCAGACGCAAGATTATTCACATCACAGGAAACGATAAAACAATATAAAAGAAAACAGCGTGGCAAGAATATTTATTACAGGATCGGCCGATGGATTGGGAGCATTATCGGCGAAAGCGCTAATCGGACAAGGACATGTTGTGGTATTACATGCACGCAACGCTGAACGCGGACGTGATGCGCTTAAAAAAAATCCGGAAGCTGAAGCGGTATTAACCGGTGATCTGTCAAGTATTGAAGAAACAAAAATCCTGGCCTTTGAAGCAAATAAATTGGCGCCTTTTGATGCGGTGATCCACAATGCAGGCGTATATCAAACTTCTTCAAAAGAGATCTTCGCAGTAAATGTATTAGCGCCGTACATTCTTACAGCTCTTGTCCAAAAACCAAAGCGATTGATTTACCTTACTTCCGGAATGCATTTACAAGGGCGTGCGAAATTTGACAATTTTAATATCGGCGAGGTATCCTACTCCGATTCAAAGCTATATGTGTTAATACTTTGCAAGGCAGCAGCAAGGCTATGGACAAATGTTTATGCCAATGCAGTTGATCCCGGTTGGGTTCCTACAAAGATGGGTGGACGAGGCGCGCCTGATGATTTGCAAAAAGGATATGCAACGCAGGTATGGCTTGCCGTTAGCAAGGATGAAAAAGCAAAAGTTAGCGGTCGTTATTTTTTTCATCAGAAAGAATGGCACAGTAATCCGGAAGCTGATGATATCTTGTTGCAGGAAAAGCTGCTCGACATCTGTAGAAGAATCACGGGTATTTCATTTCCTGAATAATTCATTACAAACAAATGCAGGTAGCAACCAGTCCGTTTACAAAAGATGAACTGCTCAAGATAGATCAGGCAGATGATCCTGCGAATCGGATTAAAAGAAATCTGGTCGCATTATTGTGCAGGTATGATAAAAGAATGTAAGGCTTGAGGCGGGCGCAGGGAGCTATAAAGAATGTGTTGTGGAAACGGATAAGAAGAAATGCCATGGCAGTTCATACTTGTCCCCAATGACGGCCAATCGTGCACCGGCTGCTACCATAAAAAAAAATAATTTCAGTTTAAATCAAACAAACAATTTATAATGATCTTAAAAGAAAACTACACGCTATCCAATGGCGTTAAAATTCCAAAACTCGGTCTTGGAACATGGTTTATAAAAGATAACGATGTGGTACAAGCAGTGAAGGAAGCTGCAAAAATTGGTTACCGACTGATCGATACCGCACAGGCTTATGGCAATGAAACGGGTGTTGGGGAAGGGATCCGGCAATGTGGTGTGAAACGAGCGGAAATGTTTGTAACCACAAAACTGGCAGCAGAAATTAAATCATACAAAGAAGCGGTTACATCCATTGACGGATCGCTGAAAAAATTAGGATTTGATTACATTGACCTGATGATCATTCACAGTCCGAAACCGTGGCCAAAATTTCTTGAAAAAGAGCCTTATTTTGGAGGAAACCGTGAAGCGTGGAAAGCATTGGAAGAAGCGTACAAAGCAGGAAAACTTCGCTCCATTGGTATTTCCAATTTTGAAAAAGCAGACATTGATAACATCCTGGAGTCGTGTTCCGTAAAACCAATGGTGAACCAGATTTTGGTGCACATCAGTAATACGCCGGAAGAACTGATTCAATATAACCATGATAAAAACATTCTTGTCGAGGCCTATTCTCCATTCGGGCACGGCGAATTATTTAATAACCGGGAAGTAGAAGCAATGGCAGAAAAATATAAAGTTTCTGTATCGCAATTAGCGATTCGTTATTGTCTCGAACTTGGCCTGCTGCCACTGCCCAAAACCGCCAATCCACAGCACATGAAAACCAATGCAGAAGTGGATTTTGTGATCAGTGGAGCGGACATGGAGGTGTTAAAAAATGTGCGTCAAATTCGGGACTATGGAGAGAACAGCCGGTTTCCAGTGTACGGGAAGAAGTAAATTTAAACTCAACTTATCAAAACACCTACGAGTTTTGTGAAAGGTTGTGGGCTTGTCTACTATTCAATTTAAAAACTAAAATCGCGATGTATGCAAATAACAAAAATAGGCTCAAGGCCCTCCACTAAAGGGCCGGAAAATTGGTTTACCGGATCAGTGCGCATAGACCCTCTATGTGACGCGAATGAAGCACGACGTGGTGCAGCAGCGAGCGTTACTTTCGAACCGGGAGCAAGAACCGCATGGCACACGCACCCACTCGGACAAACATTAATTGTAACCGCGGGCTGCGGCTGGATACAAAAAGATGGTGGCCCGATTGAAGAAGTCCATCCCGGTGATGTTGTTTGGTTTGAGCCCAATGAAAAGCATTGGCATGGCGCTACTCCAACCAATGGCATGTCGCACATTGCGATCCAGGAAAACCTGAATGGCAAAGTGGTTGACTGGATGGAGAAAGTAACCGAGGAACAGTATCAGAAATAAAATAAACAACTGCTAAAGGCCGACACGTAGTACCATTTCGAAATTGATGCCGATGTAGCAACGGCGCATGCGGTCGTGTTTACATGCACTCAAACGCCATCCCATTAGTTCTTGTCTGCAAGCAATGGCGGCATTGGCTGAGGTACTATATTATGGATCGGTTTGGTAGATTTTAAATACGCAAAAACAGCTTTTAATTCGTCGTCGGTCATTTTACTGAATGCGGGCCATGGCATGGGAGGAAGTAAATTCCGGGCCTTATCCAGTCCCATATATTTACCTTTACGCAAGCATGTGATAAATTGTTCTTCACTCCAGGTTCCGATTCCGGTAGTACTGTCGGAAGTAATATTTGCCGCAAAAGACACGCCCCAGGGGCCTACCCATGAAGTAAGATCCGCCGAATAAAACAAGTGATTGCTTTCCATTTCTTTTCTGTGTACGTCTGGAAATGGCATTGCTGAAGGATGACCGGAGAATGCCAGGTCTTCGTCTTCTACCGGTCCCATCGCAGTCATCTTTTTAGGAGTGTGGCAATTACCACAGTCGGCAATGGTTACAATATGATGTCCCCATTCTTCAGGCGTACTATATCCTCCATAAGAAACAGCAGCGGTTACAGGCATGGCATCTGCAGAAGCTTCTTCAGGTTTACCAGAAGTTGTATCGCATTTTGAAAGCAGAAAAATTGCTGTAAATGATACCAGCAAAATGATAACAGATAACTTTTTCATAAAAACAATATTTTAAGATAATTAAAAAGACAGGTCTTTAAGATAAGTTGCTGTTTACAGTAGGAGTTTGGAATTTGAAAACTAAATGTAACATTATTAGTAATACAAAACTTTTTTAGCATCAGTTTTTTTCCACACGTATCGCAGAATCCGATGACGTCTCTGGCGGCAGTTTCGATCCTGAAGATCAGATTGCCAAATCGCCTGAAAACAAATATTAGTATCAGGCAAATTACAGCCAGCACACACACGTATTGGTGAACATTAACCGTGGTAAAATCAAGCGTTTCTTTTTTTCAATATTTTGCTTACCCAGTTCTCGGTGGCTTTGGAGAGCATTTCTATTGTATTTATTTTACCTGCTTTAAAAGAATGATCTGCTCCATCGATTTTTATGAGTGTCGCTTTTGGAAGTGACGAACACACCAATTCAATCAGATCCCATTGTGCCAGTGCATCCCGACTGCCCTGCAGAAAAAGCATCGGCACTTTTACATTTTTCAAATGCACTGCTCTATCGGTTGATGACTTACCCGCAGCATGCAACGGGAACCCATAAAAAATAATTCCCTTTACTGATGTTTCCGGATGCGTTGATACATATTGTGAGCTCATTCTGCCGCCGAAGGATTTACCGGCAACAAATACAGGAAGACCTGATGAAAGCTGCTGCGCTTTTGCAATGGCGGCTTCGATGGTCTGATGTGCGACAGCAGGCACATCTGGTCTGCGTTTTTTATTTTCTCCAAAAGGAAAGTTGAACCGCAGGGTAGCAATACCGGTTTCAGCAAGGGAATTTGCCAGTGCCACCATGAAAGGATGATTCATTCCTGCTCCTGCTCCATGCGCGAGAGCCAGAATGCAGCCCGCATCCTGAGGCGCGATATATTCAGCTGATACACTATCAATGGACGGTGAAACCTGAATGTTTAAAGAGCGTGTTTTCATTGATCGCGAGTTGTTTATTGAAATTTACTTGATCTTAATGTGACCGGATCATTATCACACACTTTAATGCGCAACTTTTATGTAGCCCCATCCGTCGCGCTGTTTTGAAATAATTTCATAAATGCCATCAGGTACCACTTGCACACCTGGCAACAGCTGACTGGCATCAACTTTTTGTCTTTTCATTGCGAGCGCACATACTTTGATGGACACATCTTTCATTGCTAATAATTGGCCGATTTCTTCAGATTGGGAAGATTCCTCTTTTTTTATAAGCCCGAGGCCCTGTCCATAGATCACTGCTTCTACCTTTGCCTCCGGATTGCCTTCTTTAATAAGTTTCATCTCGTGAAGAAGGGATTGTTGATTTAAAGTGTCTTTACTGGTGAGATCAAAAACTACTTTGTAATCTTTGTTTTGGGCAGTTGAAAAGAATGCAATTGATGTAAGGACACTTACCATTACCATTATCTTTTTCATGATGTAGTATTTTAAAAATGAAGTTAAAATGATTGAACATTATGAGGATTTAAGAATGAGATTTATGTGATCGCTGAACCGGCAAAAAAGGCCCGTATTTGTGCTGACCCACAGAAAAACTGTCCGAGTAAGGCCCGAAAGGATAATCCACAGGCTTTGAAGAAATATCCGGATAATCACTGCTTACATTTTTAGATGGCCGGGGCTGTGAATTTACAAAGGCTGCCACATCCCAGGCCTGTTCAACGGTGAGTTGAGTATTTGCGAAAGTGGTTCCTAATGGCATGTTGTCTTTTATGTATCCGGCAAATTTTGACAACTGGTAAAGGCCTGCACCCACATTATAACTATTTCTGCCCCATAGTGGCGGATACAAATATTCTTTTTGGTTATCTTTTAATTTTCCGCCGCCATTTTTCCCATGGCAATTTTGGCAAATGGTCATATAAACTATCTTCCCTCTGGTCGTATCTGCAGACCTGTTTAGAAACGGCAGTTTTTCTATTCCGGATGCTTTTGTTTTTACTCCTTTGCGTACATCCTTTCCTACCCATTTGATATAGGCGATCATTGCTTTCATTTCCTTCAGAGTATCGGGAATTTTCTTTCCATTCAGGCTTCTTTCAAGACAATCATTAATACGCATTTCCACAGTTTCAATTTTGCCGCTCCTGTTTCTATAGAGCGGATACGTGGAAGCAACCATCGAAAAGTTATTACCCCAAAGCCTGGTGCCAGCCTCAATATGACAATTGTTACAGTTCATGCCATTGGTGATATGAGCGATTGAACCATGAGGTCCAAAAAAATCAGCAGTGTGTACTATCAACGTTCTTCCATAACGAATCAAATCGTCTTGCTGAGAATGGCCAAGCTGGCTGGTATCCGGCGCCTTCCAGTCGTTACTAAAACCCACCAGTGCAGAGGCCGGATTTTTTTGATCGCTTTTTTTATCATGACAAAAATAATTCGTCACCGTCAGGGGAACAACGAGGAATAGCGCCGTTGCCAAGGCGATAAACATATTTCTACGCATGGGTTTTTGCGTTTATTTTTTAGGCGACAAAACAATACGCACATCCGTGTTCCTGTGCGCGACCCACTGCCCAAACGCCTGAAGGAACCACCTGAATACCCGGCAATACACCGGAAAGAAAATCTTTTTTAACCTCGCCGGCATCCGTACCTGCCGCTTGCGCGATCGCGGCGCTGAAAACGGTTATCGCCATATTGCACGCGCAAAACATTGCGCCACTTTCCTGTAATTCATTAATTCCGATCTGCACATTTCCAATGCCCGGAACGGAAAAATCGCCTGGCTTTGGCTTCCAGAACATATTCCGCACAGAAGGCTCTTTGGTAGCCGGATCTGTTATTTTAAACATTTCGCCCAATTTATATTTTGCCCACAAACGGTCTTCCAAGGCATACGGGATTGCTTCATGTCGCAGAATGACAACCTCATTACAACTTTTGTCAGGTGTGCCTGTCAGCGCGTTGGTGATCATAAACACGCGTGGCCACGCAAAAGGAAAAACGTCATGTGGTTCAGTAACATCGAAGACAATCCGATGCTTTCCCTTTATTTGATTAAACCATGCATCCGGGTTGTCATCAGCGGGAAAAGAAAGCTTGTCGGACTCTGCCACAACGCGCACGGGCAGTGATAGTGATGCGATACTGATTGCAGCGGCGCCGGTGGCCAATGTTCCCAAAAAGCCACGACGGCCTGTTGTTGATTTGGAATCGTTTAATTGCATAAAATTTAATTTTTGAATGAATAGAATAATGGCAGGCTTCCCGCGTTTCGAGCGTAAGTGCTTGTTGTATCATTCAAAGGAGATGGATTGCCTACACTGTTTACGTGCTATGTACCGTTAGGAGAAAAGGATTTTAATTCAGTGGGAACTTAGGCAGTAGAATTCAAAAAAAATTCTACTGTATCAGAATGAGCCAATTGCCTTACAATAAATTCATTCTTTTATAGAAAGAATACAGTATCAATTTGTAGTCGGTCGAACACTATCCAGCACAAATTTAGAATGAATATTAATACAAAAAAATATTTTTTAACGAATTCATTCCGGTTTTTTTTATTTTAAAAACTACAGAAACCGGCTTTTTTAAAGCTGCTATTTATAAACAGCAGGAGAGTTTTAAAAATTATTCAGAATTCTTACCATAGCTACCCGACAGATGCATTAATAGTATCAAAGTCAACATGTTTGTAAACCGTATGCGGAGAGTCATAGGCAACCGCTAATTAATAGTCCAATATTTTTTTGTTTTTTCAAATACTTAATTAACTTTGTTTTTCAAAGCACTTTCAATGAATGACAAACATCATGAAGATCTCCAACATATTCGTTCGATGATGGAGCGTTCCTCGCGCTTTATTTCGCTAAGCGGAATATCGGGAATTATTGCCGGCATTGTGGCGTTAATCGCGGCATTTATTGCTTATGAACTTATTATAAACGATGGCGGTGATTACTTCGAAAACAAACATATTAATTTATCCGGTTCCTTGATCAATAAGTTAATGGTTATTTGTTTAGTCACCCTCATTATCGCTATCTTTTTTGGAATCTATTTCACTATTCAAAAAAGTAAAAGAAATAAACTAACTGTCTGGAATTCGCTTTCCAAAAAACTTTTAATGAGCCTTTTGATTCCGTTGATTGCCGGCGGAATTTTTTGCCTGGCGCTTTTTTATCATAATTATTTAGGTTTTATTGTCCCTTCGATGCTTATTTTTTATGGTCTTGCTCTGATGAATGCCAGTAAATATACCTTTAATGATGTCGAATATCTCGGATATTGTGAATTGGTTTTAGGATTGACCGCACTTTTTTTAGTTGGTTACGGCCTTATTTTCTGGGTGATTGGGTTTGGATTGCTGCATATCATTTACGGCTTTGTGATGCAAAAAAAGTATCATTAATTTTTTTCAAAAATGAACCTTATTGAATCTCTTAATAAAGAATTTGAAAGCAGGATAAGACTAGGAATTATGTCTGTGCTGCTGGTAAATGACTGGATCGATTTCAGAGAAATGAAGGAAATGCTCAACATTACCGATGGCAACCTTGCAAGCCATATTAGCGCATTGGAAAAAAGCGGTTATGTTGAGATTAAAAAAGAATTTGTAGGTAAGAAACCAAAAACATCTTACCGGGTCACGCAAAGCGGCCGGGTAGCATTTAATGAACACCTGAATGCCTTGGAGAAACTTTTAAAAGGGAAGTAATTTTTTTTTGCATCATTACTTTGAAATTCAAAGAACTTTCAAGTACCTAGAAACAAATTAACCACAATTAAAAAAAATAAAAAATCATCATGAAAAAAATTACAAAAGTCTGGATCGGTACTTTAACCTTTGTCTCCCTGTTTTATAATCAGGAAATCGGCTTAAATGTTGCTTTGCTTGCGTTAATCGCATGGCTTCTGCTTTCTCTGCAACCTGTCGCGAAAGAACAAAAGAATATGTTTTTGCTGCTTTCTGCTTGCTGTTTTTTATCCTCATTCTCATTTGCATGGTATGGAGATGCCATTTCATTTTTTGCTTTGGTGTTTTCTTTACTTGTTTTTGGCTTACAATTGCAATATCCGCGGATTAATATATTACTTTATCCGGCATTATGGTTTATCAATTATACCGGATTTATTTTTAAATTTTTTTCTTTCAAATACTGGCTTCCAAAGAAAATTACCGGAAATGATTTTTTCAAAAAGCTGCTTGCTATGGTATTGATTCCAGCAACTTTGTTGCTCATCTTTACGGTGCTCTATGCCTCCAGCAGCGACATATTTTATTCTTTTTTTGAGGCAATTCCTTTTAATTTTAATATTTTTCAGATGCTATTTCTCACCTGCCTGGGCTTCTTTCTTTCTTTTAACCTTTGGTTTGTATTTATTCCGAAAAGTGTTATCAGGATCAACCGCGAGTTGGGTGTGAATTTTAATTCCGCAACACAAATAGCGCTGAAGCCAACCTTCTCCTTCCTGGAATTAAATTTTGAAAGAAAGAGCGGTGAGATTTCTTTGATCCTGCTTAATGTGCTTTTAATTTTTTTCATCATCACTTATAATTATGAACAATTTTTCCTTATTGCAAAAAAAGCCAGTCTGAGCGATGAGATTCATCAAAGAGTGGCAACGCTCATTTTTTCCATTGTTATGGCAATCGGAGTGATCATGTTTTATTTCAAATCGACTTTTAATTTTGATAAAAATGCAGGATTCCTGAAAAAGCTATCTTACCTCTGGATCATTTTAAATACGCTTCTTACTGTTTCTGCTTTCATCAAAAACACCGAATATATTTTGGATTTTGCACTCACCTATAAGCGTATTGGGGTTTATATTTTTCTATTCTTATGTTTATCGGGGTTGTTAACAACATATCTGAAGATCCGTTATCAAAAAACCAATGCTTTTTTATTGACCCGCATGATGCGAATATTTTTCTTCACGTTTATTATTAGCAGCTGCATCAACTTTAGCTGGATCGTTACCAAATACAATATTAGCTATCAAAAAGCAGAAGATGTAGCCTATTTGAGAAGCCTGAATTTTAATAAGCAGCTGCTGTTTAATACTTATAAAAATGATCCTTCGTGGCACAACTATTTTGAAAGTGAAAAGCAGGAAATAGATAAAGAAAGATCAAAGAGCCTTTTATCTTCAAGGTTATATTTTTCAACGGTCAATTTGAATAATAACACAGGTTCCACAGGCAAATAAAAAGCGTTTTTAGTGAAAGGTGCTTATAATTCGTGCCGGGTGAAAAATAAAAACAGCAGCGCGGATGTTATTTTTAGGCGCAATTACTTTCCCGTTTAAACAGGGATTGGAGCGAAGCAAAAACTCTTTTCATATTTTAATTACTTTCTAAAACCATTCCAATGAAAATTAACTGTGGTATCCTGTTATCTTTCTTCACTATTGTAGTGCTTTCATCCTGCCAAAAAGATAAACAGCCGGAAGCGAACGCTGCCTTAAACAAAGTAAAAAGCTACACTGAAAGCATAACAACACCTGGCAGTGGAACTATTGTAGCCACATATAACCTCGGTTATGATGCAGATAATAGAATTACCAGCCTTACGCAGGTAGAGATTCCAGGCAACAAATTTTCATTTTCCTATGCTTCCGCTACTCAATATTCGATGGATATCTTTGTTGGAGGTGCATTATCCATTCATGAAGATTTTTTCTTCAATAGTAACTCTCTTCCTGACAGCACTTACCAATATAATGACACAGAGGATACGACCACAGAAAAATATTTATACAATTCAAACAACCAGCTAATAACTTTGAAGGAGTATATATATTCAAAAAGTTATGGTTCGCAGATAGATAACATTACCACCTACACGTATGATTCTAATGGCAATGTTGTTAAGACAACAGACACCGACAAGCAAACGGAAACTTTTGACTACTACCCTGATTTGGTATATCCAATGCCCTTTACCAATCCCGGTTCAAAGGCAATAAAAGCGAGGAACCTTGTAAAAACTTATAAAGTAACATCAAACGGGTATCTGGTGGGTATTATCGAATATACTTATACATTTGACAGTAAGAACAGAATCAGTACCATTACCCAAACAACAGATGACGGAACTGTCGGTATTCAAACGTTTACTTATTTTTGATTTAAAGTTACAGGCGCATTTTCATCAAAGAGAAGATGAGATAAAAGTCATCCTATATAAGGACCTGATGGTTCTTTCTTTAAAACCGATATTGGTGGACCAATCGATACTTCTAAACCTGGGGTAAATGCTTCAATAAAAAAAGCCACTCAATGCAAGTGGCTTTTTTCTTTGGATTGTTTTCAATTAAGGATTATTTACTTTGGTACCACTGTTATTTAAAATTTCAGTAGTCATTGTTCCTCCCTGCAGATATCTTACAACGTATTGATATTGCTGAGGAGCCGACGTATTTGACATATTATTTGGATTTTGACCCATTGTCATATTCGAATTTGCATTAACTGTGGCATTGCTTGTCGTAGTTGTATCCTGAGTAGTTGTAGTAGTTGTTGAATTTGTAGTTGTAGTAGTTGAATTCATCGCTGTTGAATTCTGATTCATTGAATTTGCCTGCGACATTGATGAAGAATCCATCGGTGCTTTTACAGCAGTAATATCATAAATATAAGACCCTTCATGTTCTTGTTTTACAGCTGACACGATATTATCCGGAACATAGGTTTCTAAAACTGGCAATGCGGCGTAATTTGCCTGGCCCGGAGTATTGGATGTGTTTACCATTGAAGAACTGTCCATTCTGTTCATTGAA
>JBQCFI010000238.1:0-7103 GCA_051959325.1 Ginsengibacter sp.
AATAATTTTATTATAGAATACAATGAAGAAGGGGTGAAAGAAGCAATTGCTGCTGGAGAAAACGACATAAATGCGCAACAAAACTAATCGACAAACATAGAAGATAAAGAACTGTTCATGTAGCTCTTCATTCTATTGCTAATTCTGGCAGGATTTTTATGTGGTATTTTTTAAAAAAAGCCATGGAAACAGACACTCTTACCCCAGCGAAAAAGAAGTCTTCAAAGAAAAAAGAACCGGTAAAAAACTTTGCCAAATCATACAATCAATTTAAAAATTTTGGCAATCAGCAATACACCGGAATGAAAGTAGGCCGAAGCCACAAATGGTATTATGACAAGGGCGAATGGCATGAAACGAAGATCACTCCTGATCTTTGGGAAATTTCCTACAATGTTATCAAACGCAGAGCTGGTCATGCGCCGGAAGGATCAGGCGTTCCTGTTGGAACCGAATATCACTGGTATATCCTGGCGCACCAGGATGTAAAAAAATTAGATGCTAACGATTATTCAACAGAAATGACCGGAATCAAATATAAGCTTGCTTTTAAACGAGCAGGAAATGAAAAATGGAATGCAACACCAAAAGCTGAAAGGAAAAGATTGGTAAAACTGCTTAAGGATTTCATTGTTCAATTGGAAAAAGAACCTATTCTAATAGAATTTGAATATAAACAAAAACGGTATTCCGGGGAAGCTATTCCAACGCCACAGGTATGTGATGAAGACCATTGTACGGAATTGGGTATTACTCTTAATGAAGAGAATCTTGGAATCATTCACTGCACGGATAAAGGCTGGAAAATGAAAAATGTAAAAGATCAAAAATTTGTAGATGCAATCGGAAACCAGATCGCATTGTGGTATCAGCAAAATCCAGAAGATTAAAACTATTTTCTATCGTATTTTTTTTCTCTTCCAAAAAGGACTCGAAGCTCATCTTTGGCTTTTTCCAAAATTTCCTTTTGCTTTTCGGGTAAATTCTTTCCATCGCGATTGATATAAAAAGTAAGCATAGACATAGCAGATTGAAAAGGAGTCCCTTTCCTGCGGTGACTATGTTTGGCGGAATTTTTCAATGATTGAGCAATCTTTTTCGGGTCATCAAGGGTAAAAACTCCTTTTTTGAGATCAAGCGCATTGCTATGTTCTGTAACGTTAGCAGACCATTTTCGTTTTGAAGATTTTCTTTTTGTCGGCATAATAGAAAAGATACAATGATGATACCGGAAAAAACAGTTTATTTCAAAACCATTATTCAAGCCATTTAAGGCACATATTTTGAGCCTGCAAATAAATTCCGTTTTGTTATTTTCATAAAGTTAAACTCCCCATATCATGGAACAACAAAAACCATTTAATTATCCTGAAAGCATCAGGGTAGTCCCCTTGCATCAGCCTGCACCAGCAATTGCCAAAAGAAAGAAAAAAAAGAAAGCAGCTACACAGCTCACTTATCGTGGAGGCCCATTGCTTGCGAATGTAGAAGTGTTTACAATTTTTTGGGGTGAAGGTTGGCAAACGACTTTGAAAAACACTGCTACTCAAATAAACCAGTTTTTTCAAACTATTTTAGAAAGCACACTAATGGATCAATTAAGCGAATATAATACTCCAAAATTTCAAATGGGAAAGGGAAATCTGACCGGAACCATTACCACTGTTGAAAATGCTCCTTCGCAAAGTATCACAGATACTGAGATTCAAAAACAACTTCTCAGTTGGATCAAGAGCAATAAAGCCTTTCCAAAACCAAACAGCAATACGCTTTATTTTATGTATTTCGATTCAGGTATCAGCGTTTCCATGGGCGGCAGTGGTTCATGCAGTTCTTTTTGCGGCTATCATAATAATGCAGACAATAACACCTTTTATGCGGTGATGCCTTATCCGGATTGCACAGGTTGCCTCGGAGGAAATAAAGTTTTTGAAGCATTAACCGGAACCAGCAGTCACGAGCTTTGCGAAGCGATCACAGATCCGATTCCCGGAAGCGGATGGTATGATGATAACTATGGAGAAATTGGTGATATTTGTGCATGGAAATTTAAAACACTCGACGGATATAATGTTCAACTGGAATGGAGCAACAAAAAAAATAAATGCATTTAGAGAACCTTTGGAAATAGTCAACGGTTCGTCAAGACAAAAAATACAAATCAGCTTTATTTCTTGCTTTACTGATGGAGACGATGATTTTTCGTCGCTTTTAGGAAACGGCTACTTTCTTCCACTAACTTTGCTTTATAAACACAAGAAAAATTACCATGGTAAAAATGGGCGATTATAATGTGATGAAAGTCATCAAAGAGAAGTCTATGGGTGTTTTTCTTGACGATGGTGGTGAAGGCATTTTACTACCGAAAAGATTTGTACCCAACAATACAAGAATTGGGGATGAACTAACAGTTTTTTTATATCATGATGGCGAAGACAGACCAATCGCTACTACACAAAAGCCTTTTGGAAAACTGGGTGATATTGTAAAGTTGAAAGCGGTTGCTGTAACAAATCAAGGTGCATTTTTAGATTGGGGATTGATGAAAGATCTTTTTATCCCCAAATCGAAAATGAAAAATTACATGATTCCTAATGGTGAATACCTGGTAAAAATTGTAATGGATGAAAAGACAGGAAGACTTGCTGCTACCGAAAAATTAGAAGCATTTTTATCTAATGAAAATCTCACCGTAAAAGAAAAAGATATGGTTGATCTGATCGTTTACAGGCGCACCGATAGCGGCTATGAAGTGATCATTAATAATATGCATAAGGGCATTTTGCATAATAATGAAATTTATAGAAATATTGCCATTGGCGATCGCTTTGCTGGCTTTATAAAAAATATTTTGCCTGGAAATAAAATTGACGTTGCAGCTGGAAGGCCGGGCTACAACCGCGTTGAAGACGAAACAGAAAAAATTGTTCGTTTACTGAATGAAAATGATGGCTATCTTCCCTACAATGACAAATCCTCGCCGGAAGATATTTATTCATTTTTCGGAATGAGCAAAAAAACATTTAAAATGGCCACAGGCAATTTATATAAACAGCATAAAATATCCTTCACAAAAACAGGAATTCAATCGAACGAAAAATAATTTTGGGAAATTTTCCTACCATGCATTCTTTTGGTCTTCATTTGTTCTTTCCGGAATTTCAGCCGGATGAATTCGCCAGTCCGGATCGTATTTTGCAAACATTGCAAGCCACAGCGTCCTCGAGATTCTCATAATTGGAGGCTGCAATGCTAATATAAGGATGGCATTTAAAACCAACCAAAGAAAGATCCGGTTATCATCGTATGAAATACCAACAAGAACCCAAAAAGCAATAAAAGTAGCTACGCTTATGGCCACTGTAATGGCGTAACTTACATAACTGGAACCATAATAAAATCCAACTTCAATGTCAAAATACTGACCGCAAACAGGACAGGTGTCATGCATTTTCATAAAGCCTTTTGAATAAGGCCTTTTACTTACAAACATATCGCCCAGCCTGCATCTGGGACATTTGCATTGTAAGAGATTTAAAATTCCCGGCGTTTCTTTCTTGCTTTCTGCTGCATCCATATCTTTTCATTTGCTGCTGCAAAATTACGAGAAAGAAAAGCAGGTATTGTATGATTTATCTCATTTGAAATCTCAATATAAATTGCTAAACCGCTGTCTTAAGTTCAGGTTTCGTACCTACTTTATGCCCGGAAATTGCGAAATACAGGATAAATAAATAACACGGAATCATTATCCAAAAAGCCTGCTGAAAACCAATTTTTTCTCCCAGGCTTGCCCATATTTTCGGCAAAACTGCCCCACCGGCAATTCCAATTATCAGTAAAGCGGACCCTGCCTTGGTAAATCTTCCCAATCCATGAATAGTAAGTGGCCATATTGCCGGCCAAACTAATGCGTTTGCCAAACCCAGCAAAGCAATAAATAACACTGAAGTGTATCCTGAAGTAAAAATGGCGAGTAAGGTGAAAATAATTCCCAGAATTGCAGAACCTTTTAGCGCAGTTGTTTGAGATATATATTTTGGAATCGTAACGATACCAATTAAGTATCCAATCAGCATTCCAATCATGGTATAAGTAGTAAAATGTTTTGCAATATCCAGGCTAATCCCAATCGCTTTTCCATAAACCTGGATGATATCGCCTGCCATTACTTCTACCCCCACGTACAAAAACAGTGTAACAAAACCAATCCACAGGTAAGGAAAACTGAAAATCGTTTGTCCATCACCATTAGTTGTATTTCTTTCAACATCTTCTCCTTCTGCTTTTACTTCCGGCAAACTAGAGAAATAAATAAATACAGCCAGGGCAATTAAAACGGCTGCAATAATTATGTAAGGAACAATCACTCTTGATGCCAACGCATCTAATTCTACCGCTTTTTCAGCAG
This sequence comes from Ginsengibacter sp., assembly GCA_051959325.1. Classification (GTDB taxonomy): domain Bacteria; phylum Bacteroidota; class Bacteroidia; order Chitinophagales; family Chitinophagaceae; genus Ginsengibacter. The sequence continues at coordinate 4,412 of JBQCFI010000238.1, forward strand.
GATTCAGTGTTTTTAATCTTTCGACAATTGCATCTGAGTCTTTCAACAAAAAAGCGCCCATAACCAATGGAGCAAGCGCACCGGCTCCTTTGTTGCAAATCCCCATTACACTGATTCTTTTAGCCGCACTTTCTATCGGCCCAAGAATGGTAATGTATGGATTAGAAGCTGTTTGGAGCAAAGCCAAGCCGGTACCAATCACAAATAATCCTGTAAGAAATAATCCATAGGTTCTTGATTGCGCTGCCGGAATAAAAATTAATGCACCGACCGCCATTAACAGGAGCCCCCACATCATTCCATTTTTAAAACCTGTCTTTTTCAAAACCCAGGAAGACGGAAATGCCATGACAGCATAAGAAATATAAAAAGCAAATGTGACAAGAACTGCCTGGGAAGTTTCTAACTGGCAGGCAATCTGCAGATAAGGAATCAATGTACTATTGAGCCAGGTTACAAACCCAAATATAAAAAAGAGGATCCCGATAATTACAATCTCTGAAGTATAGTTCTTTTTGCCCGTGATGAGGTTTTGGTTCATGAAAAATTATTTTATTAAATGGAGAATCAATTGCGTGAAAATATAGAAATAACCGGTAAAACCAAATCATCCGAAAATAAAAAAATGAATAGCAACTTATTCTTCGTAATGGCGGAATTAAACAAACGATTGCGCCATTTTTTTTATCCAAAAAAAGAAATCTTTAAAAACACAAATCGGAGATATTTGTTTATCTACTGACACGAGCAAATTAACTGCGATTCATAAATTTTTAGGCAGAAAGGATGATCATTTTAATTTATGTGCATTGCATTTTTCAAAATGTATATACTTTATTTTTGCGACAAGAAGCATTTTCCGCTTATGAAGATACTTTTAATCCTTTTTGTTTGCCTGTTTTTATTCTGTACAGGAATTACCGCACAAACTGTATCGGATTATCATCCTTATAAAACGATGAGCGATGCACAATTGCAGAAATACAGGCAATCTATCTGGGATACCTTACCTGCCGCTGTTGGCTGGGTAAATGATTTTGAGGGATTATATAATCCGATTCAGGAGAACAACCTGGAAACTATGCTGCAACACCTTGAAAAAAGAACCAGCATTGAAATTTGTATTGTAACGGTTGATTCCAATATGGTCGCTGAGTACAAATTTGATGACTTTGCCTACCGCCTTTTAAAAAAATGGGGTATTGGAAAAATTTCAAAAAGCAACGGAATTGTCATTTGTATTTCAAAAGACTACAGAAAAATATTTGTTTGTACCGATTTCGGAATTAATAAATATATGGATTATGATGAAAAATACCGGATCATCAACAAATATATTATTCCTTTTTTTGCAAAAAACGATTATTACCAGGGAACTCTCGAAGGACTAAATGCGATCATAAAAAGAATAGACAAAAAATGGAAGCATTATAATTGATTAATCGGAAAAGAGAAAATCAATCATAAACGCACAATAATCGGATAATTAATCCAACTTAAAAGTTTGCTTCATTGCTTTCATCACTCCGGTTGCAGACCATTGACCTGGCACGATCATTCTTCTTATTGTATATAATGGTTCAGTTGAATCTCTTTTTGTAGATAGAATAAAAGCCATTTTAAACCCGGCTTTTTTCAGTTCCGGAATTGCAGCAGCATTCCATAAACCGTAGGGATAAGCAAAATAAGTGGCCGGCTTTCCGGTAATATCTTCAATGGTTTTACGCGGTTTCACAAATTGTTTTTCCCAATCTTCGCCTTGGTATTTGGTTACCATGTGATGATCCCATGTGTGAGATTCCACTGCATTTCCATCGTCAGCCAATTGTTTTAATTGTTCTTTGGTCATATATCTCGCACGATTGATAGAAATCGTCATAATGAAAAACACGCCTTTAAACCCATATTTTTTCATTTCCTGGTAGCCAATGCTGAATTGTTCTTCATCTGTATCATCAAAGGTGAGCATCACTGGTTTTGCAGGAAGTGTGCCCCCATGTACCAGGTAATTATACAATTGGTCGGGCAAAATCGTTTCATAACCGCTGTCCTTCAACATTTTCATTTGTTGCGCAAACTGAGCCGGAGAAACAGAATAACTCTTCATGGTTTCACTTTGTCCGGGCTTAGGCTCACGAATGTGATGATAACACAGAACAGGCACCTGTCTTTTGGCGAGAATAGTGGCTGCATCTGCTATAGGTGTGTTCATTTCAGCAGTTGCAGAAATTGAATCGGCATTGGCAGTTGCTGCAGATTTCGTTTTTTGGTCTTTATCTTTTGTGGCTGTAGCAGAATTGCAGGCAGACAATATGCAAATGCCTAAAGCAATAAAAACAACATAGGTTTTCATAAAAATAAGAATTACTGGTATTGAATATAAATTGGTTTGGGGATGAATTTTAATAATTCCTGTGGCGTGTAAAGCTGATTGGTACCGGTTTTCGTATCATTTTTATAAAATAATTTGAATCCCGTAAATTCAACCGGTTCTTTGTAAATATAACGCAGATAGGTGGAGCGCTTTAAAGTTTTGTCGCCCCAGCCGTCCATATCCATCACAACCTGCACTTCCGGCACTTTTTTGATCTGCTGATAATTGGTTACCATTCCCTGGGTGAAACGGTGTACAATTAAAATTTTTGGAGGAAGATTATATTTTTTTACCAAAGCCGCTAAATCATCAATTGCG
>JBQCFI010000239.1:0-3893 GCA_051959325.1 Ginsengibacter sp.
CTGCCAGCCTGGATTTTTCTGGAATTAATTTAATTAATGTAAACTTAATATTGTGGTAACCTTCTGGTAATATTGAAGAGTGACTTTTGCATCGAAATAAAAAAAATTATGCAAAAAAAGTTGCTACTTCCAAAAATCAATCTTTTCTTGGTTTTAATTGCTATAGCCTTATGCCTTTTTTCACTGAATACATTTGCCCAGGATTCTTTGAAAACAAAAACCGAATTCAAAGCATCCGGAAAGATATCGGGCTATGCGTTTGGTGATTATGCTTACAAATTACATGCTGATGCTGAGAAGCGCGGAAGCATTCAATATTCAAAGTTGCCACAGGATTATAACTCTTTCAATTTTCGTCGCATCTATTTGGGGTATGACTACCAGTTTTCACCAAATATTTCTTCACAGTTTTTATTAGCTCATGAATCTACCTTCGAAGCGAACACAAATAATCCTGACGTGCTGACAGACAACAATCGTGCGATGTACATTAAAGCGATGAATATCCGCTTTAAAAATGTTATTCCCCGTGCAACGATCATTGCCGGACAGCAGGCCACGCCTACTTTTTCTACTTTATCAGAAGGAATATGGGGATACCGTTCCATTGAAAAAACCATTGCTGATATGAGAGGGATCTCCAGCTCAACTGATCTGGGTATTGCAATTTCAGGGAAGATCGGCAAAAATGAAAACGTTGGTTATGATGTGATGGTCGGAAATAACAATGGCGCAAAAGTTGAAAACAATAATTTTAAAAAACTCTACACTTCACTATATGCTTATTTCCTGGATAAAAAATTGGTGATCCAGGGAAATTATGAAGTTGGGAGAGCCGCGCTTTCTCCAATTCAAAAAAATATATCTACGATAAAAGCATTTGCCGCTTACAAGACTTCTAAAACTACAGTCGGAGTAGAGGCTTTCCGGCAGATACAGACTAACAACAGTACTTATGTGACCGGTACTGATACAGCTTTTTCTGATGTAAAACCTTCCGGAATTTCATTCTTTCTAACCCAACAATTGACAAAAGATAAATTAAATTTCTTCGCCCGTTTCGATGTGTATAATCCCGATTCAAAGTTCAATTCCAATAATAAATACATCGGATCATACAACAGCAATAGAGAATCTTTTGCAACGATTGGACTGGATTTTGTGCCTTACAAAAATGTTCACATCATGCCAAATCTCTGGTACGATCAGTTTCATAGCAAAATGCCGGATGCAACAGGAAAATTAAAAAATGACTACGACCTGGAGGGAAGGATCACACTTTATTTCTTATTCAATAAATAAACAACAAAAATTCAAACTAAAAATTTATGAACTTTAAAAAATTTGTTTTACCTGCCTTAGTCATTGCCTTTGCGCTCGCTTCCTGCAGCGGTAATAATTCGCAAAAAGAAGATGGCAATAAGACTTCAGATGTAAGCACTAATGGAATTCTTGGAGCCGGCGCTACATTTCCTTATCCTTTTTATTCAAAAGTATTTGATGTTTATAACAAAGAAAAAGGAGTAAAGGTGAATTATCAATCCATCGGCTCCGGCGGTGGCATCAAACAATTGCAAAATAAAACGGTTGATTTCGGCGCATCTGATGCACCAATGAGCGATGAAGAATTGAGCAAATCTCCCGCACCCATTGTTCATATTCCAACTTGCCTGGGCGCGGTGATCATTACTTATAACTTACCTGACAACCCTGTTCTGAAATTCACTCCGGAAGTATTAGCAGACATTTTTTTAGGAAAGGTCAAAAAATGGAACGATCAGAATATCGCCGCAATTAATCCTGGTGTAAAACTTCCTGATCTTGCGATTTCTGTTGTTCATCGTTCTGACGGAAGCGGCACTACTTATATTTTCTCTGATTACTTATCTAAAGTAAGTCCGGAATGGAATACAAAACCAGGTAAAGGAAAATCGTTGGATTGGCCCGTAGGTCTTGGTGCTAAAGGAAATGAAGGCGTAAGCGGCCTGGTAAAACAAACTCCCGGAAGCATTGGATATGTCGAACTGGTTTATGCGCTTCAAAATAAAATGCCTGCAGCACAATTAAAAAATAAAGCAGGGAATTTTGTTGCAGCAAGTTTACAGTCAAGCACTGCGGCAGCGAAGATTGAACTTCCTGCAGATATTAGAGTTTCACTGACAAACACAGATGCCGCAGATGGTTATCCAATTTGCAGTTTTACTTACCTGTTATTGTATAAAGATCAGAAGTATGATAGCAGAACCGAAGCATCGGCAAAAGCAACGGTTGATTTGGTGAATTATGTAATCCATGATGGACAAAAATATGCAGAGTCATTGGGGTATGCTCCTTTGCCTGATGCAGCTGTGAAGAAGGCAGAAGAGATTTTGAAATCAGTGACTTATGGTGATAAACCCTTGCAATAGCAGCATTAAATAATTTTAAAAAAAGTATTGCGAACTCATTTTTATGAAGTTCGCAATACTTTTATAATTAAAACAGAATGATACCAGCGATTACATTTAAAAACAACGGAATTAATTTTAAAGAAAAGGCGTTTAAAAAAACTTTGACGATTTCAGCAATCATCGCAGTCATTATTTTAATAGCCATTTTTTTTACACTGCTGATCAATTCGTTTCCGTCTATAAAAGCATTGGGCGCCGGATTTTTTTATGAGAAAACATGGGATCCGGTGGCAGATGAATATGGTGCTTTGCCTTTTCTTGCCGGAACCCTGCTAACATCTTTTTTAGCACTGATAATTTCCACTCCTTTTTCCATTGCTGTTTCTATTTTTTTGGGCGAGTATTACAAGAAAGGAATTGTTGCAGAAACATTTAAGAATGTGATCGATTTGCTTGCAGGAATACCTTCTGTCATTTATGGTTTTTGGGGATTGTTTGTTTTGGTGCCGGTTGTTCGTGTGATTGAAATGAAATTAAACGTTCCACCTTATGGTGTTGGCATTTTTACTTCTTCAATTATTCTTGCCATCATGATCCTGCCATTTTCCGTTTCGTTATCAAGACAGGTAATTTCAATGGTGCCGGATCATCTGAAAGAAGCAGCTTATTCGCTCGGTGCAACAAGATTTGAAGTGATCACAAAGATCATTATTCCATATACAAAATCCGGCTTATTTGCTGGTTTACTGTTAGCATTAGGAAGAGCTTTGGGAGAAACGATGGCAGTGACGATGTTGATTGGAAATACTCATTCAATTCCAACAGGAATCTTTAGCCCTGGAAATACGATGGCAAGCGTGATCGCCAATGAATTTTCGGAAGCGACCGGAAAAATATACACTTCCGCTTTGATAGAAATGGGCTTGTTCTTATTTGTGGTAGCAACTGTCATCAATATCATCGGTAAACAAATTATTAAACGATTTACACTTTGATCGCAAAAAAATCTTTTATTAAAAATGAGAAAAAACGTTTTGATAAATATGGGTCAATCAAACAGCGAAATCGAAAAACAAATCGCTCATAGGAACAGGAAAAATAAACGGTTCAAAGGAGTGATCATTGCCGCTACGATCATTTCAACTTTACCGTTATTATTCATTTTGTTTTACATTTTCAGGCAAGGAATTTCTGCGATCAACTGGCAATTTCTGACACATCTTCCAAAGCCTGTAGGTGAAGCTGGTGGCGGCGTTTCCAACGCATTGGTGGGCAGTATTTTGATCTTGTTGGTTTCGTGCATCATCGCAATTCCGGTTGGGATTGTGATCGGGATTTTCCTGAGTGAAGAAACAAAATCCCAACTCGCGTATTATTGCCGTCTTGCCGTTGATGTGCTCCAGGGAATTCCTTCTATCGTTATTGGTATCATTATTTACGAATGGATCGTAAGGCCTATGGGCGGATTTTCAGCGTTTTCCGGAAGTGTTGCGCTCGCTTTGA
>JBQCFI010000240.1:0-13830 GCA_051959325.1 Ginsengibacter sp.
GCTTGAATCTTTTGTTAGGAATGAAGGCGGAATCTTCTGCGACCACCAGTTCATGAATGGGTTTCCAGAATCCCCATGGCTTTACCTGTTTATAAAAGTTTTTTAAAATTTCAACATCCGTAGCCGGTGCAGAATAAGTTCCTGCGACACAACCAATAATGGAAATTAAAAACAACAACGGCCAATTGTAAAGCGGCAACCCTGAAAAGATGAAAGGGAAAACCAAAGCCGCGATATTTCCTGCCATCATTCCCCAATAAAATCCTCTTGCATTAAAGCGCCACCAATACCACTTGAGCATGTTCGCGGCGATGTAACCCCCATACAAAGCGCCAACAATCCATTGCAAAATCGAGTTCACATTTTTTGCATAAAAGCCTAATCCGATTCCGACCGCTGCCACAATAATGCCGGTGCTGTAATTCATGGCAATGATCCTTTTTGTAGAAGCTTTTGGATTGATATATTTTAGATAAATATCGTTTACAATGTAGGCCTGTGCTGCATTCAGCGTTCCTGAGAAAGTTCCCATAAAAGCTCCAAGTAATCCTGTGAGAACAATTCCCAGAATGCCAACCGGCAAAAATCCGTTGATAGCCGCCGGCAATACTTTTTCAAAATCGGTGCCACCGGCCGGATTGCTTACATCCATTTGATTGTAATAAAGCAAGCCCAAAACCGTCAATCCGATTACCATTGTGTAGCGTATCGGCAATAGAATGATCGATACAAAACCGGTCATTTTAGACGCTTCTTTCGGTGAGCGCGTTGACAAAATTTTTTGCATATCATAGTTGGGCGCAGGACCTGCAAGAGATGCGAATACGCCTTTGAACAACATCATCATAAAGAAAATACTGAACAGCCCAAATTGATCCTCTTTGATTTTTTGCATTGCATCAGGAACAATATTTCTCCAATTGAGATTCAAATCCAAACCAAAAAACGGTGAATCCCATCCGCCAGGAACTTTCAGATTTTGCCCGTGCAAATGTTTCATAGCGATATAACCAATGGCAATGCAGCCAACCGTCATGATCACATATTTGATCAAATCGCCGATCACAATGCTATTCATCCCGCCAAGAATGGAATAAAACATCGCGAATAACGTAAACACAATTCCATAAAAATGCGCCACATATTCAGCACCAACATGAAAAGGAACATACGGTTGAACATAAGACCAGGGAACAAAAATTTCGATAAATTTCCCCAAACCCACAAAACCGTAAGCAAGAAAACCAAGGCAGCCAATCAGAGCAAAAACAACCGTGATATTATGTGAAGCGCTTACACCTTTTCCGGTAAACCCAAACCTTGTTGCCAGCCATGCAGCGCCGGTATCCGCATTAGAACGACGGAGCCATTTTGCCAGGAACATCATATTAAACACCTGGTTGAAAACCGGCCAAAGCCACGGAATCCAGATGCTTTTAAACCCATACACAAAACACAAAGAAACCATCCACATCGTGCCGCTGATATCAAACATATCCGAGGCATCGCTGAGGCCAAGAAGGTACCACGGCAATTTTTTTCCCGCGAGTAAATAACTCTCCTTATTTTTCCGCGCTTTCTTTCTGAAATACATGCCGATCAAAAGCATGGAAACCAGGTAGATCACTACGATGCTTATATCGGTGAGTTGTAGTTTCATTTATAGAGATGCAGTTTGGAAACATCTTTTTGAAAAACAATGTTCGGTTCTTTAGAGAATTTCACAAAGTCCTTTTCAGAAATCTGTCCTTTGTAAGGCACATAAAATTCTGCATCGCCGACTTTATTGAAACCGGCATTGCGCCATGCCAATGCATAAGAAATTTTGTGGTGATCCAACGCCTTGTAAAAAACGTTTGTCCACCAGCTGCTGTCGGGAACCTGCGCATAGCCAAATTCGGTAAGCGCCGGAATTTTCTTTTTCTCTGCACCAATTTCTTCAATCATGGTCAGCATGTGATCCATATCTTTTACAAACCGGGCGTTTCCCTTTTCACTACCGTCGAGCTGGTAAATATCAAAGCCCACTACATCTACCCAGTCATCACCTGGATATTTCAACAAATAATCTTCTTTTGAATTAAAGCGGTCAGTATTATACGCGTACAAACACTGATGAATGTGTTTCGTGTCTCTCAAATAAGAAACGGTAAAATGCCAAAGCTGTTTGAATTCATCCGGCGTGCAATGATCTTTTCCCCACCAAAACCAATTGCCATTCAGCTCATGAAAGAGCCGGAGTATTACCGGGATTTGCTCGCCACTTCTTCCTTTTAAACTAAGAATAAACGCCGCAACTTTATCCAACCAGCTTTTATATAAATCATTTTTTTCACCTCCCGGTAAAATGGAGGTAACTGTTCCCGGAGCAGAATCCCAGGCCGTTTTACCGGTCAATGGATTATTGAGATGCCAGCTTAATGTAATTACTCCTCCGCGCTCATAAACGTTGCGAATATAATTTCGCATTGAATCAAAAGGAACGCTGTCAATATTTACCCGATGATCTAATTCTACCCGTCCTAATTCAAAACCATAGATGGCGGGATAATCACCGGTCACTTCTTTCACATCGCTTTTTCCCGGAACATATTTCCATCCAACGCCATAGGCAAGATCATCCTGGTGGCCAAACATAATGCCTCTACTAAGCAATTTTTGTAAATTGAAATAAAGGTTTTTTGTTTGTTTGCTGGCATTTTTATCACAAGGTACATTTGAAGACACCTTGTACACAGAATCAACCGGATGCACTGAATTTATAGAAACAAGCTGTTTTGCAGCACCAGTATTAATTGAAAATACGAAGAGCAATGGCAACAAATTTTTTATAGAATTAAATTTTATCAATCTGTAAAAGTTACTTTTTCTTAATTACAAAAGCCTTCATTTTAGAATCATTGATCGCAGCTAACAGTACCTTTTGTTTTCCAACCGTAATCATTTTAAGGTCTTTGACATCACCATCCAATATCAAACCGCTTGTTACAGGGGAAACAGCAGTAAACCGACCTTTCCCATTGCCTGTCAACAGCAAACCATAAGACGCATCATAACGTCCGGTCATTACGGAAGCCTGGTATTCATTGCCGGCAAGAATAAGATCAGCGTAACCATCTCCGTTTACATCAGTACAAACAATAGCGTTAACCGGCGCTTCCTGAGCTACTAAAGGAAAAGGATGAAAAGTAAATTTACCATTACCCTCATTCTTAAAGTATCCGCTTCTTGCTTCACTGCATTTGAGCACCAACGCATTATTCATCATTTCTTTGGTAAATATCTCATCCATTGTCGCCTTGGCATATAAGCTGTTTTGTTCGTATCTCTTTCTGATTGAGGGCATTTGTATTGCCCATTCATCTCTTGATATTCCTGGCGATAACTGATACTTGCCATTATTATCTTTGATATAATAACACAGTACATTTTCCACGGCGCCATTACCATCAAAATCTTTTGCAATCAACTCAGCCGGTTGCTGTGCTGTAATATGAAAGGGATTATTCAACCCGATATTTCCCGCTACGATATCCGGTTTGCCATCGCCATCAACATCGGCAACAGCAAGACTTCTCCAAAGACCGGGAAATTCACCCAACCCGCTTTGATTTGTTATTTCAGTTAAAGTTTTGCCGTTATTTTTAAAAATACGGATAGGCATCCAATCTCCGGCAATAATGAGATCGGGCTTTTTGTCATTGTCAATATCAACCCAAACTGCTGAATTTATCAGCCCTGCATCTTCAAGTGCGGGACAAACGGAACTGGTTACATCAATAAATTTTCCGTGATCATTTCGAAGTATATAACTTCTGGGCGGCACAGGATAAGTGCCTAATGAAACCCTTCCTCCAATAAAAACATCCAGATCTCCATCTCCATCCATGTCTGCTACCGCAATGCTTTTAGCCGGTGTCCGGACAAGTGTTGAAAAGGCCGTATCATCTAAATGAAAATTGCCTTTACCATCATTGAGATATAAGCGTGGCCGGTAAAAAGAAGAATTGACATCAAATTCACTGCTTCCTTCTGCAATAAGAAGGTCAGGAAATCCATCTCCGTTGGCATCGAAAAAGACGCTTTGCATATCTTCTTCATATTTAGTGCCGGTTACCAGGTCCTTACTATCAAAAGTGCCATCTTTCTTTTGCAAAAAAACCTTCCCCGATTGTTTAAAAGCGCCTCCTATAAAAAAGTCTTCAAGGCCATCTCCATTAACATCTCGGGTACTTATAAACGGCCCTTCCTGCGAAAACTTTTGTGGCAGTAATGGCTGAAATGAATAATCAAAAAAGAAAGTTTCTTTATGCTGGTAATCCGTTTTTATTTTTTCAGTTACATCGTTGAAAAAGGAATCAGTAACCGGTTCAGCTTTGATGTATTCAGCATCAGCGTCTTTATAATTAACTTGAAGAATTTTATTTACCGGAGGATTTAGTATTACCTGCATTTTGCCATCGGGCCAAACAATCTTCAACGAATCAGGAGTTTTCTTTCCAAATCCAAAATGTAGCCGGTTATCTACACTTGATAGGTATCCCTTCACCGGGTATTCTTCCACCATTTGCTGCAGTCCTTTGCAGAAAGCATACGCAACTGTACCAATACCATCTTTATTAAGGGTATCACCATGTAATTTTATGGTGAGATAATTATTTCTTTTTGCAGAGTCAGCACCGTTGTTAAGATCATTTCTCATAACAAATGCTTTCTCGTTGATATTGTTGGTAATAATATCAAGATCGCCATTATTATCAAGGTCGGCATACACCGCGCCGTTTGAAATTGATTTTTGATCTATTCCTGCCTTCTGAGAAACATCCTCAAAAGAAAGCCCTCCTTTATTAATATACAAATAGTTACGAAGAGACAAACTACCCAATTTGGCAAGATCGTCTATAAGAATTTTTTGTTGCCGTGGGTCATTTTCAGGAATCCCACTTTCGACAACGGTGTTGTGCCTGTATTGCAGGAAATCTATATTGGTAGGATCCCTACCCAGCCCATTGGTAACGTGGATGTCTTTCCATCCGTCATTGTCAAGGTCTGCGATCAAAACGCTCCAACTCCAATCTGTTTCTGCTATTCCTGCCATCTCTGCTACTTCACTAAAAAACGGCTCGTTCCGGTTATTGATCTCTCTTGTGCCATTGTTTATCTGAAGCATGTTATGAATATATTCAGGTTGATAGCCTTTATTCATTTCAATTTGCCGCCGTTGATTGGTTAAAAACGAATACATTTCCTTTTTTCGCTCATTCGTTTCCGGCTGCATATCAAGAGTTATTATATCAGAAAGGTCATCATTATTAACATCCGCTGCATCAGTGCCCATACTGGAATAACTCTGATGTTTGATTGCGGTTGATATACAATTGCTAAAAGTTCCGTTTTTATTATTCAGCCATAAAACATCGTTCCTTATATAATCGTTTGAAACGTAAATATCCGGATAGCCATCGCCGTTAAAGTCACTAACCACTACACCCAGTCCATTGCCATCTTCTATGATTCCTGCCTGTTTTGATACATCTTTAAATACAGGGTGATTCGTGCCTGGCGGGTTACCTTCATTACGATATAACTTATCACCAGCTATCGAATTGCTGTCAACCTGGTTTTCGCGGATATCATTTGGCCGGCTGTCATTCAGTGTGTGATTTAGCAGGTACACATCCAGCTTTCCATCTTTATCATAATCAAAAAAAACGGCCTGGGTAGAATAAGAAGTGTCTGCCAATCCATACTCCGCTGCTTCTTCTTTAAAAGTTAAGTTATGTTGATTGATGAACAACAGGTTTTTTCTTTTGGAGCCGGCTACTTTTCCGGATACACAAACATAAATATCAGGCCATCCATCATTGTTGATATCGACAATACTTACACCAATACACCATGAATCGGTTGACAGCCCTGCTTTTACCGTAATATCTTCAAAATGAAAATTACCTTTGTTGATATAAAGTTTGGAGCTGCCCTGGCTACCTGCAAAAAAAATATCCTCCAAACCATCGTTATTAAAGTCTCCTATTCCAACTCCTCCTCCCATATATGTATATTCATTCACAAACATGTTCGTCGAATCATTCTCTACGATTGTATTTTTAAAATCAATACCGGTTTCTGAAGATGGAAGAAAGCTAAAAAATAAACCCTCCTTTTTCGGAGGTGAAGTGCATGACGAAATCCAGAATAAAATAATTATAGATAAAGTAAGATTCTTCATAAAATCAACGGGATTTCTTTACATCCTTTTATACTTCCGATTCTTTGTATTCAATATCCGTAAACAAAAAAGGGTGCATTATTCAACTATAATGCACCCTTCACAATTCGTTGCTTTTATTTCCATTTTACGGTTGCAAAATATCTGCTTATTGTCCTTTCACAATACGAACATTATCAATTGCCAGGTTGATACTTTTTGCAGGAACAGCGGATGCCTTGTCATTTGCAATCATGAAAGCAATACCTGTTGTCGGGTAATCTGAAAACTTGCTCGCAGGATTTCCTGAGGAATTCCAGCTTGTTTGCCAAAATTGATTACCGGAAATAAATTGTGTAAGCGGTATAGTCACTGTCACCCATCCGTTAGGCTGATATTTATTACCAGGAGCTGTTTCCCAGGGTGCATATCTTGCAGTAAAAGAACTCCATCCATACCAATCGCCTACAGAAATCCATAAGGATCCGGCGCTCCATGGCGTTTTCACATACAATTCAAATTTCAGGGAATAATTGCTGATTGAGAGGCTTTTGTCAGAAACCCAGGGAACATCATTCAGTTGCAGAAGTCCTGGATTTCCCTGTGAAGTAGGGCCTGCATTTGCAGACATCGGACTTGACTGTAGTAATATAGCGGAACCGCCCGTTCCACCGGGATAATTAGTAGCTGTCGCCGCAGCGTCCGCATAGCCACCTGTCCAACCGACAAAGCCAGTATTATCGGTTGCCCACTGGTCATCAAAATTACTGAGATAGCCGGGAGAAGGATGTGTAATATAAGATGCATAAAGCTGAGGTGAGGTCGCACGTCCTAATACGCTAGATGATAGTCTGAGTGAGTCAGAGGTAGTAATGCCTGAAGGAACCTGGACAGTCAACTGAGTTACACTATTAATTTGCAAATTGGTTCCAGGAATATTTCCGGGAAAAATGACCTGATCGATACCAACAAAGTTAGTACCATTTACAGTGATTGTATTACCTCCGGTGGCATTTTCATTTGATACAGATGTAATCGTCATTGGAGGCGGGTAAGAGAAAGCGCCTGTCCCAAAGGTGCAATAAACACGAAGAGAATCTTTAAAAGGGCTTCCTGGTGGAATTTCAGCCGCTATTTGTGTAAAGGTTTTATTTACAGTATAGGAAAGAGCGGTATCATTTCCCGATACAGGAAACGTTATTTTTTTTAATCCTTCGAAATTAGAGCCATTAATATATACAACCGATCCGGTGTTATCAAAAGTAATAGAATTTATAACCGGTGGAGGCAGATATAGTTGAAAAGAATACGTAGCCGTTCCATGACTCGTAACTACCTTAATAACACTGGGCACGTTAGGGTCAGTGGCAGTTGTTTGCGCTGTTGCCGGAATGGTAACAATGATATTGTTGTCAGTGGCATAGGCAGGATTAAAATACGCTGCTGTATCATTAAATACCACTTGTCGGAGGCCACCAAGATTGCTTCCCTGAATTACTATTAAAGTGCCTGGCGTTGCCTTTGTAAATGTACTGTCCCGTTTAGTAGAATCTACCACTCTTACTTTCGTTATCATGGGATTTCCAGAACCTCCGTCATTTTTCTTACAGGAAAATAAAACTGTTACTGCAAGAATTGAAAAAACTAATAATTTTCTCATAATATTTTATTTAAGATCGTTCTCAATAATTTAATTTACTAAAGTCAAAAGGGACAGGCGACAAGGTTAAGTTATGCGCTACCAGCAATTCAACTTCCGGGTATGGAAGATCCGCAGTGGCAGGTGTGATGGTATAATAGCGCGGCCCTACAGTAGCAGGATTGTTTGCATCATCGAGATAAGTAACAAACCAATTTCCTCCATTGTAAGTCAGATTATAAACACCTCTGTTTTGAGTATTGAAATATTGCATGGCAGCAGTCGGATCAAAATAATACCACGTCTTCCAATCATACCATGCTTTTCCTTCAAAAGCAAACTCTATCTTCCTTTCCAACATCAGGTCAGCATAAGTAATTGAAGTTCTCGGAGTAATGCCTGCACGAATTCTTACCGCATTATAATATTTCAATGCTTCTGCATCAGAAGTAGATGTATTGTTGCCCAGAATAGCGTCTGCATAATCCAGGTAAACTTCAGCAAGACGGAAAATGTATGTGCCAATATTTTCATTTTGGGAACTACCAAGCCCACCGTTATCAGCAGGAGAACCAATCACATACTTTTTCACGTAAGGATGATTATTGCCATAATAGGCACCTGAGGTTACCGGGGAAGTTATATGAAGGCCCGTTACTGAATTTGTAGCAGTATTAAACAAAGTAGTATCCACGTGCCAACCGCCGTTTGCAGTATTAATATCAGGATAATATGAATTAGGCATGAATAAAGTAGCTTTTCTGCGAACCGAATCTGATGCATTTGCAGGATCGACATAATATTGTATTAAACTCGGAGAAGCGCCAAAAGAACCACCCCAACCATCACCGGTTTGAGTAATTTTCGAATCATAGGCCAGATTAGCTTGCATGTGGTTTTGAGCTTGCCAATTACCGGTAGGTACCCAAAGCAGTCCAAACAGGCATTCGGGAGGTACCTTAGTACCACTAAAAGCGGAACTTGTAAAAAGATCATAATAACTCGGATCTAATATTAGTCCACTATTATTGCAAACATTCCCTAAATAATACTTGGCGCTATCAAGATCTGACTGCTTCCGTTGGCCACCAGACTGCCCCAGACCTGATCTTACCAGGTAAGCCCTGCCCAACATGCCTTCTGCGCTCCATTTGGTAATGCGACCAGGTTGAAGTGGTGTGGGATTCAGATGGTTCATAGACCAGCTAAGATCAGAAATAATAAATTTCCAAACATCGGCCAGGTCGTTCCTGCGGATAGAGGTATCACCTAACTGCTGAGTGTTGTTATAAATAATAGGAACCGCTCCCCAATCCAACGCCAGGTAATAGTAAGCTGCAGCACGCATAAAATAACACTCAGCCAGCCCGGAGTTTTTTGCCGATTCGCTGGCACCAGGGGCTGCATTTTTTATATTATAAGCTACCACATTGGCATTAGCAACCACAGACCAAAGTGACTGGTAAGCACTTTGCAATGCGCCGCTCGGATCACTGGAAGTAACCGTAAAACTAAGATAGGATGCCCTTCCGTTATAATTATCTGTGGTGCTGTTACCCCCCATGATATCTCCTATATATTGTAGTGAAGTTCCATTATACCCTCCCCAAGCGACATTGTAAAGAGGGCCGGTGCCATTCAGGATATCAGCATCACTTCGATAAAACGTACCTGCTGTAGGAGAAGCCAGGGGTGGCCGGTTCAAATAGTCTTTCTTGCACGATTGCATAACAAACATAGCAAGCATTAATATTGTTATGGCGGTTATATTCTTTCTCATTATTAGAATTTTTTTTATAAATAATTTATCAGAAATCGAAAGCAAGGCTAATAGTATAGGATCTCGAAGGAGGATATCTTCCTTCATCCATCCCTGCCAGGTTAAGGCCTCCGTAATTATACATGCCTACTTCAGGGTCATATCCTGTATATTTTGTAATGGTGAAGGCATTTTGAACCTGGAACGTTGCCAAAACACCTCTTAAAACATGAGTTTTGGAAAGATATTTTTCAGGAACTCTATAGCTTATGCGGGCATTTTTCAGTTTTAGATAAGATCCATTTTCAACATTCCACTGCGAAATTCTGTTGTTACCATTGGCATCAACAAAAGCATTCGGTATATTAAAACCGGGATTAGTAAGTACTGCTGTTTCGGCATCTGCAGGGTTAACACTGCTTGGTTGCGCAAAATTGGTAGCTCCCTGAAAATGATTGTTATAAGGACCAGTGCCTTGTGGCATTGTTTCATATTGATATCTTGTAAGATTCAATATCTGATTACCATAAACACCTGTGAAAAACAAATTCAGTTCAAATCCCTTATAACTAAATGTATTTGTAAAATTATAAGTAAACTTAGGCCATGGGTTGCCAATAATAGTTCTGTCCTTCTGATCTATAAAGCCATCACCATTTATGTCTTTATATTTAATGTCGCCAACCCAGGAACCACTTGTAGGATTTACAATCAGCTGGCTTCCGGCACTGCCTGTTTGTATCGCATGGCCTGTAATGTCTTTATAATTCTGGAAAAGCCCTTCTGCAACATAACCGGTGATCATACTAATAGGTTGCCCCTCCTCGGTGAGAAACTGAGCCTGCCTGTTATTCGTCTGATCATAATATTGAATATTTATCGGACTAACAACCTTCAACACCTTATTTTTATCGATGGAGAAATTGACTCCGGTTCTCCATTGAAAGTCTTTATGTGAAATATTTACGGTGTTTACCGTTACACCTATTCCCCTGTTCTCCATGTTTCCATAGTTTCTCTGCGGCCAGCTTAATTGTCCGCCGTAACCGCCACTAACGTATCCACCCATAAACTCGGGACCAGTTGCCGGCAGTATGAGGTTGGATATTTGTTTCAAATAAGCATCCGCTATTACTTCTACCCGGGAATTAAACATGTGCAGATCCAGTCCAATATTTTTAGATTTATCCTGTTCCCATTTCAAATCCGGATTCGGAAAGTTGGCAGGAAGGAATCCCGTACCCCATACGGTCGGGCTGGCATATAAGTTTGAATAAATGGCGCCGCCTGGTCCTGCATTTCCGGATACTCCATACTCTGCTCTTAGCTTCAAATCATTGATGAAGGTAACACTGCGCATAAATTTTTCATCAGATATCTTCCAGGCAACAGATGCGGCGGGAAATATCCCGAATTTATTATTAGGCCCGAAATTAGAACTACCATCTCTTCTTATTACAAACTGCGCTATATACTTGTCATTATACGTATAGTTGAGCCTGCCAAAATAAGATTCTCCGGCACCATCACCTCTATAACTTGTTCCCGGACTGGATAAAGGATCTGCTACACTAAGCTCCTGAACGGAAGTAGTGGAATAATTTTTGCCGGAAGCGCTTAATCCTTGGTAAGCATAATAGGTTGCTTCATGCCCCGCCATTATAGAAATTTTATGCTTTTCAATGTTAAAATCATATTGCACTCTTGTGTTGAACGAAAGCCAGTAATTATTACTGCTGGCCCGGCTTCCGGATGTGGGAGCGCTTTGATAATATTTACCGAGCGTGTAAAAGGGATTGAATTGAAAATTATTATTAAAAGTATAATTTCCATTCAATTCGGTATGCCACACTAAACCATTAATGGGTGAGACATCCATATTTAATCCACCAATTAAGCCAAATGAAGTATTATAATTATTATTGAGATTCGCAATCGCTACCGGATTAGTAACCGCGTATTGTGCCTGGGCTGCGTTGGCCGGGCCACCATACGTGCCATCAGGATTTTTTACGGGGATCGTTGGGTTTTGAGACAATGCGAGATTCACGATACGGGCCTGAAATGTGTTTACTTTTTCATTCGTACCAAAAGAACTCAGGTTAGTGCCAAATTTAAGCCACTTTGTAGCCTGGTTGGCAAGATTTAATCTGATTGATCCTCTTTTGAAACCTGAACCGGCTGCTACCCCATCCTGTGTCAGATAATCACCCGATAAATAAAAATTAGTTTTTTCGTTGCCCCCACTTAATGAAAGTGAATATTTTTGCATCAAAGTGGGGTTGAATAAAGCCTTTTGCCAGTCTGTTCCACCACCAAGCAGGGTGGGATCTCCCAGCTCAGGTGGTTCTACACCTACCAACCCATATTTTTGAAGCTTGCCGACATATATAGCATATTGCTGCAGGTTCATTACCGGCAATTCTTTTGGACGTTGCTGAAAGGTTTGTGAAGTAGAAAAATTAACTTTTGTATTACCCGCTTTACCCTGTTTGGTAGTAATCATTACAACCCCATTTGCGCCGGCAGCGCCATAGATAGAAGTAGCAGCAGGCCCTTTGAGGATACTGATATCGGCTATATCATCCGGATTGATTCCGGCAAGTTGGTTGGATTCACCACTGGCCACATTATACTGACCGCCTGTGGGAACACTTGGCCTTATCTGTACACCATCTATTACATATAATGGTTGGTAATTACCGGTTATTGTACTAATACCCCTGATGATAACTGTAGCGCCAGAACCGGGGGCGCCGCTTGGACTTGAAACATACACATTCGCTGCCTTTCCCTGGAGCGCATCATCAAGTGTAACGTTTACAGTTTTATTCAGATCTTTGGACGAAATAGTTTCAACCGCACTACTCATATCCGACTTCTTCATTTTACCATATCCTACTACCACTACATCACTTAAGCTATTATTACTTGATCGCAACTTCACGTTAAAAACGCTCCTGGGGCCAATAGTTACTTGTTGCGTTTCCATCCCAACAAAGGAAACAAGTAATCCATTGTTATCTCGTGGAACGCTTAGGGAAAACTTTCCCTGTGCATCGGTTGCAATAGAAATGTTCGTATTTTTTACCGTTACCGTAGCGCCAACTAGTGGACTCCCATCCTCATCGGTTACCAATCCTGAAATGGTTCTACTCTGGGCAAACAAAGTCGTAAAAGAAAAAATACTAATTGTAAGTATTAGCAGCTTTTTATTGAAATATTTCTTCATAATCGAAGTTTTGATTTAAAGATTTAGAAAATTATACCAATGAATATTTTATTAAAATCTAATTGTTGATTTTATTTCATAAGAACTGGTTCGTACACCAGTTTTTTTCATCCCAAGCCACAAAATTTGTTTAGAGTTTACCAGTCTTCTGAATCGGTGGTTCGCACCTTATTTTTTTTAAATCACCATTTTCAAAAAAAACAACAATACATCGTTAAACATTTATAATCTGGAAACAGCTGTTATTAAGGTTCTCATCATTTCTCAAGGTCTATCTTTTCATTCAACTATTATTTCAAAATAATTGACACACCTAAAGTAGCAATTTTTTGATAAATGTAATCGATTACAATTATTATTTCGAAAATATCTTTTTGTTTTCATTTAATATTCCAAATAATTACTTTGTTGTGATCTTATTAATAAGCATAAAAACATAACCGTCTATGTTTGACAGCACCATACCAAGCCTGCTCATCCTGATCCGTTCATTAAATACACTTTATATGCTATTGGGTTATTGATACACAAATGTTCGCAATTAAATTTTCGTCAATAACAAACTGAGGTGATATTTATTCTTAGTAAACAATATTGTAGCAGAAAAAATACGTCTAATTCCAATTAGCAACTTTTTCTGAAAACGTTCGCCTATAAGAACAATCTTTAGAATCCAAAGCTATTTTAATTTATAACATAAATTTAATACTCTTTTATCTTTTAGATATGTTTTTTTATGCTCCACTGATCAACGTAGTGGGAAAATTGCAGAGTTTAAAAGCATTTACAGTATAAAAAGCTGCATTAATTGTTAATACTATATTGATATTATTTTACTTCAATAAAGAGATAGTCTTGAGAATAATCCACCAGCTTTTAATGTGGAAACATTGGTGATGAGTGAAATGCTGGTTGAATTTGCTTTAGACAAGCAAATCGGGCAATACAAAAAGTACATATTTGTTTGTTTACTGCCAGTAACACAATTTGTT
>JBQCFI010000241.1:0-5503 GCA_051959325.1 Ginsengibacter sp.
AATCAACGATTTTATTCCCGATGAAATGGAAAATCTGTTGGAAAATATGCAAACGATTCGCATAGGTATGAACGGCGATTTTGACGAAAAAGTAAAACACCTGAATGACATTACGAAAGTTCTCGTAGCCAAACAAACGACCCTTACCAAAAGCCATAAACACGGATGGCAAAAGATCGTGCAATGGAGCTTACTGGCATTCTTTTTTATGATTTTGGGGCATGCAATACTGTCATACATTCCTTTAAAAGATATTGTTTCAACCACAAAAGAGATTGTATCTGTCGTAGATAAAAAATCTTTTCTAATGATGCTGCTTTGCGGTTTTCTTGCCCAGATGACTGACGGATCTTTAGGTATGGGATACGGGACGATATCCACTACTTTTTTGTTAGCAAATGGTGTGAATCCTGCGATCGTAAGCAGCCGCGTGCATTCAGCCAGGGTTTTTTCCAGCGGCGTTTCAGGATACAGTCATCATCGTTTTGGGAACATCAATAAAAAGCTGTTCAAAGCTTTGGTGATTCCTGGAATTGCAGGTGCTGTCATTGGTGCCACACTTGCTTTTTATGCACAAAAATATTCTAGCTGGGTTCGGATTCCAGTCTCGCTTTACACCGTTTATCTTGGATATTTTATTATTAGAAAAGCATTTAAAAAAAGAAACCCGAAGAACAAGGTGAAGCGTGCCGGCTGGCTGGCCTCTATTGGCGGATTTACAGATGCTTTTGCAGGTGGTGGTTGGGGTTCATTGGTTACAAGTACGCTTATTTCAAAAAGAAAAAGCCCGCGTTATGTGGTCGGATCGGTTTGCCTGGCGGAATTTTTTGTGGTGTTTGCAAGCTCTATAACTTTTTTTATTTTTTTAAAAAGCATCCCCTTTTTGGATGTTGCCGGACTGATCCTCGGTGGACTTATTGCTGCCCCCATCGCAGCAAAACTTGTAGGGAAACTACCTTTAAAAACGATGTTCATCCTTGTGGGAACATTGGTAATGCTTACCAGTCTCTGGACGCTGTGGAGGGTTTTATTCCTTTTGTTTTGAATGCTTCAGCAAAATCCAGAAGGAGTTTTTAATTAAAGAAGTTACATCATTTACCAAATGCGGAAATCTGAAGCCGTGCAAAGATGGTCGCAATTTGCGTTATTGCATCATCATCAATTATTGCAATGATACCTTTATAATTACTTGCGTCCTCCTTAAATCACCTGGAATCCAAAAGCATAAGGGTCATCATTCTTGTCAATGGAAATAGTATTGTATCCGTAAATCCTTGCCCAACCTTCTATTGACGGACGGATGGCAGATTTTCCTCCAACAGTTAATTCTTCTTCAATACGGCCAATGAACTTACTACCTATAATACTTTCATGGATAAACTCATCGCCTTTTTTTAGTTTACCTTTCGCATACCACTGCGCCATACGGGCACTGGTTCCTGTGCCACAAGGTGAACGGTCAATCGCTTTATCTCCATAAAAAACTGCATTCCGTGCTGTGGCATTTTTATCTAAAACTTTCCCTGTCCATAAAATATGAGAACAGGAGTTTATTGTTGGGTTTTCCGGATGAACAAACTCATTTTTTCCATTAATGCTTTTTCTCATTCCCCTGCTCCAGGCTATTAATTGACCGGCTGAATAATGCTCAATTCCAGGAAAATTTTCCTGTACATCTACAATGGCATAATAGTTTCCACCATAAGCAACATCTACTTTCAATTTTCCCAGATCAGGACATACTACTTGAATATTTTCTGCAGCAAGAAATGAAGGAACGTTGGTTAATCTTACCGAAGTAACCTTCTTATCCTTTCGTGTATAGGTAACTGTTACCAATCCTGCGGGAGTTTCCATCAGGACAATGCCGGGAGTCTTTGGCTGAATTAATTCCTCTTCAATCGCAATTGTAATCGTTCCAATGGTTCCGTGGCCACACATCGGGAGGCAACCACTTGTTTCGATAAACAAAACCCCCATATCATTCTTTGGATCACATGGAGGATATAAAATACTGCCACTCATCATATCATGGCCGCGCGGTTCAAACATCAATCCTTTTCTGATCCAATCGTATTCTTTTAAAAAATGCTGTCGTCTTTCGCTCATCGTTTCTCCTTCAAGCGCCGGACCTCCATCGGCTACCAACCGTACCGGGTTGCCACAGGTATGGGCATCAATGCAATGAAAGACCGGTCCGCTGAATCTTTTTATAGTAGCGTTTGGGTATTTCCTGGTAATGGGATTTGATAACATGAATATGGTTGTAATTTAAAGAACCTTTTGCAACAATCATTAAAAATGGCGCCTGCTCGCACCCTTATTTGGCGATCCTTCTTTCGGTAACTTCTCCTGATTTTTATAAATTAAACAAGATCTTCTTCTAAATCTTTTATTTTTAAATAATCAGGAAGTTGCGGACGGGATGCAATGCCCTCGTTAATAATTCTTAAGATCTTTTCACGCTCCTGCCCTGTTAACGTAAGCCGCGGCGCCCGCACAGCTTCACTTCCAATCCCTTCCATTTCTTCTGCCAGTTTGATGTATTGTACCAGTTTTGGATGAATATCCATTTCGAGCAAAGGCATAAACCAGCGATATATTTTAGCCGCTTCCTGCAATTTTCCGGCTTTCACCAAACGATAGATGGCCACCGTTTCTTTTGGAAATGCGCACACCAAACCTGCTACCCAACCGTCTGCACCGAGGCAAAGTTCCTCCATCGCCAATGTATCTACACCACAAAGAATCTTATAGCGGTCTCCAAAGCGATTGCGCATGCGGGTTACATTGGTAACATCGCGTGTAGACTCCTTTACCGCCTCAATATTTTTGCATTCACTCATTTCATCAAACATATCGAGGGTAATAAGCGTTTTATACTCTAC
Organism: Ginsengibacter sp.; assembly: GCA_051959325.1. Lineage (GTDB taxonomy): Bacteria > Bacteroidota > Bacteroidia > Chitinophagales > Chitinophagaceae > Ginsengibacter. The sequence goes on from JBQCFI010000241.1 coordinate 2,889, forward strand.
CGGATTATTGTAAACGATTATCGGTAAATCTGTTGCATTTGCAATTGTTTTAAACCACTGAACCGTTTCCCTGTGGTCGCTCTTATAACGCATTGGTGGTAAAGCCATTAAACCTTGTGCGCCCCATTTGTCGGCATATGCAACCTGACGTAAGGCTTCAGCGGTGCTGCCTTCAGCGATATTTAAAATCACCGGAATTTTTCCTTCCACTTTATCAATAGCAAACTTCACTAATTTTTCTTTTTCCTCTGTAGAAAGAACGCTGGATTCGCCGAGCGTTCCACCCAGTATGATCCCGTCTATTCCGGCATCCAATTGTGCCTGCAGATTTTTTTCAAAAAGTGGCAAATCAAGTTCATCGCCTGATGTAAACTTTGTGGTGAGTGCAGGATATATTCCGCGCCAGTTGACTTTCATGAGTTTTTTGTTTACAAAGTTATTTATATGTTTATTATATTTTGAATCATTTGTTAACTAATGAGTTACCAAAAAATTTATTCTAACAGCTCATAAGCATTTGGCATCCCTTCTTAATGATTTAGCAACTCACCTTTTGATTCGCTTGAAGTTGCCATGCTTTCTGCAACTGTTTTTTATCCAAATTAACTTAAAAAAGTTCCAATCTTCCTGCTTTGATATTTTCAATTTAGATTTGAAAAATAAGATGAAATATCGATTCTTATCTATTTGCGCCACTATTTGACGCCTGCTTTTTTCATACGGTCCAATATATCTCAGAAACCAAAGATATTTCCTCTCAAACTCGGCAATTAATTTCAAAATTACCCATTCGTTTGTGTTGCACAAACGAACGGGGAAAATGCGTTATGCTGCTGATCTCATGATTTTTAACGAGGAACTTTTTGCAACGCTCATTAAACGCATTCAGGAGTTCAAACCGATAATGTTGCTTTCCGATGTTCCAGGAATGGCAGGATACTGTATTGTTCCAAAAAATGCAATAATGGCGATTAATCAAAAAAAGGCTGCCACAGGTTTTCATTTTCTGCGACAGCCATGAGAAAGAGCTTGCTATTTGCGCCACTTATTCATACAATACCGGAGTACAAGTGATATAAAAAAACTTACAAAGGCGCCGATCGCTGCCAAGACCATAGTTTTTACTACATCACCGGTACCGATATTATAAAATAGTATTGTGATGATCCCTCCAAGGGTACCATATTTCGTGTGGCCCGTAAAATTGGAATCCGTCATGCGGTTATTCTTTTTCCATCTTTACTGCTGTCTGGCTTACAGCAGTGATCACGCTGCCTGCCAGCGCCAGGTACCCGCCGATATTTACAATTAAGACCGGCAATCCGATTGGGGCGGCCAGAAGCGTCGTTCCTGCCGCTGCTAACGCAAGCCCGATGTTGCGCAATTTTTTAAAAAATGCGGGAGTGGGTTGTTGTAACCTGTTGGCTATTTTTTTCATGATTATTTCTTTTTAATGGTGATAAAAACTTTTTCATCGCTATCCAAAACCGATAATTGGTTATGGATGGCCTGCATCGCTTTTAAAGAGCCTGCACCTTGTCCGATTCCGGTAATAATGGAAACCGGAGCAATACAGCCCTTCAACTCCGTCAAGGCATTATTCGCAGGATGTATCAGGATATATTGGCGATCCTGTACATTTTCTAAAAGATAATGATTCTTGAATTTCGGGCTGTATGTTTTTATGAGCGAATATCTTCCCTCAGGTATGCACGAGATACGGGCACTGTTGTTTTTCCAGGGCAACTCAATGGTTGCACAAATGGCGATGCCGTTACAGGCAATTGTGCCGTTCGTTCCCTGTAGAAAGTATTCTCTCAATAGCTCCAGTTCCATAGTGATTGTTTTAAATGTTCAATAAATATTAAAGACCGGAAACTTCAACGATGGCAAGAGCATTGAATGCGCCGTTTTTTAAAGGGTACATGGAGCCATTCACTTCCTGGAAAAATTCGATGCCCAGGAAAATAAACAACGGATGTGTACTGTTCGGTGTCACAGAATGCGAGTGAGACAATACGGCTGTCTCTTCATTATTCAGTAAAATCTCAGCAGAACTGGAAATTTCAGCAATGGTCTTCCCTTGCTCAAAATCAACTTCAACACCTGCGGTATTTACACGAAAATGAGTAGAGCCGCCTGGTGCAGCCACCATATCAGCAGGGATAAATGCAGGGATATCGACTGTAAGAATCCCCGTAGCCCTGTCTATAACACTGGTGAAAGGTGCATACAAAGTAGTTTGAAGCTTTCCATTAATATTGAATTCAAAACCGTTCAGCAACTCGGCCTCGCCATCAATAACATTACGTTGCCCCCGTGAATTCACTTTATCGGCCTGGATCACTACGATCATTTGTTTGGTAAGCCTGCTGATCATTTTACTGTCAGATGCATTTTGAAGCAACGACCTCACTGCACCCCGCAAATATTTGCCGGCTTTGCCTGCCCTGCCAAATTCCTGGCCGTTTTCCCGGGTTCTTTGAAAGGCCGGGTCAGATGCAATTCGCTTCGCATCAATGCCACTTTTTTCTTTCGCGAGGTATCCTTCCCTGGATTTGTAAAATGTAATGTTTCCAATGGAGCCACGCAACGGTAAAATCCCTTTTTGTTGT
>JBQCFI010000242.1:0-2463 GCA_051959325.1 Ginsengibacter sp.
CGTGTCACTTTTTCTCTTGAAAGAAAAAGTAACCAAAAAGTTCAAGGAAAACCCGATCGCTCCGCGCGTTTTTCCGGGCTAGCGCGCGGCAAAAGCCAATGGATCGATCATTACTTCGTTGCAGTGAACGAAACGGCATTGGGTTTTTTCTTAGATAAAAAATCTTAATCTCAGCGGGGTCTCCTGCAAGGGACGTAAAATAAAAATACACTTTCAATACGTCGAGTACTCGATCAGTGATTCTGCTCCGACACAAAATTTACGTGTCACTTTTTCTCTTGAAAGAAAAAGTAACCAAAAAGTTCAAGGAAAACCCGATCGCTCCGCGCGTTTTTCCGGGCTAGCGCGCGGCAAAAGCCAGTGGATCGATCATTACTTCGTTGCAGTGAACGAAACGGCATTGGTTTTTTCTTAAATAAAAAGTCTTAATCTCAGCTGGGTCGCCTGTAAGGGACCCGGCGTAAAATAAAAATACACTTTCGATATGCCGAGTCTGCGATGAGAGATTTGCTGAGACTTGATTTCTCCCGAGAGACCCGGCTGGAACATGGTAGTTTAGAATACAAATCCTTATTATTTGTTTCGTCGCCGATAAACAAATGCGAAAGGATTTATTGATTAATCAAAAGAAATGTACGATCGGGAAGTAAATATTTCCGGTAACAACCTTAAAGGTTTATATCCCATCTTTGCATCTTCAAAATTTGAAAAGAAGGATGATAAAGATTAACGACAAACATTCATTTGCAATTGAGGAGGTTTTATTCTCCTTTGCCCTGGCCTCTGAAGCTGCCGATGTTTTTGAAGGGTATCATAAGGTTATAACCGGAATCGGAAAAGTGAACGCTGCCTATGAATTGATGAAGGCCATTCAACATAAAAGACCTTCAATAATTGTAAATCTCGGTTCTGCGGGCAGTAATTATTTTAAGAAAGGTGAGGTAGTTTGTTGCAATAAGTTTGTGCAGAGAGATATGGACGTTCGTGGTCTCGGATACCTTCAATATGAAACACCATTGTCGGGCTTGTCACCCGTTCTTGAGTACGGCTTATTACTAGAGAATCTGCCACAAGGCATTTGCGGCACCGGCGATGCTTTTGAAATGGCACACGCAGCCGAAATTTACAATGTCATAGACATGGAAGCGTATGCCTTGGCGGTGATAGCCATGAAAGAACATATTCCCTTCGTATGTTTGAAATATATTTCAGACGGCGCCGATGGGAATGCCGCCGGAGACTGGACGGTGCAGGTTCACAAAGCAGCCGAAGCTTTCGGCAATATTTTACAGTTAAACAGAAATGCGATCGTCGTTTAGTCGCTCCTTCTGCTGCATCTCACACGGCCAATTACTCAAACAACCTTCAAATAAATGACCCACAAAATTGATTATAGAATCTTAACACGAAAGGATATACCTGACATCGCAGTTCTTGGTCAGCAACTAAATCCTAAACTAACATTAGAACAGATAAAGACATATTTATTTCAGATGTTTGAATTTGAAACCTACACTTGCTTTGGCGTTTTTGTAAACGACCAGCTGGTGGGAATTTCAAGTGCCTGGACAACTGTAAGGCTGTATTCGGGAAAACAATTGGAAGTGGATAATGTTGTCATCGACAGTGTGCATCAATCAAAAGGGCTTGGTAAACTGTTTTTTGAATTTATTGAAGATTGGGCAAAGAAAAATGAATATAAAACAATAGAATTAAATACCTATGTTCAAAATTCCAAGTCGCATAAATTTTATTATAACCTGGGCTATTCAATTTTGGGATTTCATTTTTGGAAACATATTTGAAATTGACACTTTATTGCAAAATACAAATCAGTATTATTTGTTTGTTTACCGGCTGCTACTGATGGTTTAATCATTGTCTGAACTCTTTTAATCCTTTCCCCACATTCATAGTAGATCAGTTTATACAACCTGTATCTTTACGGCGAAATGTCAGCAATCCACCAACAATTTTATTCAGGTACCAGCGGCCTGGATCTTCCGGTTCCCAGGGCGCAATATCCTCCTGAGTTCCAGGGAAAGAGCAGGCTGGAGTATTATGCCTCGTTATTTAAAAGTATCGAGATTAACAGCATTTTTTATAAGCTTCCAAGGAACTCCACAGTTGTTAACTGGGCGGCAAGTGTTCCTGAAGATTTCCGGTTTACATTCAAAGTCTCCAAAACGATCACCCATGTAAAGGGATTGAATTTTTCTCCAAAAGATGTTGATGATTTTATTAAAACCGTTGATCACATTGGTGAAAAGAAAGGATGCCTGCTGGCACAGTTTCCACCGTCGTTAAAAATCGAAAAGCTGGATGAATTACAAAGACTTTTAGAAACACTTGGTGAAGCAGCCTATAACAGCGACTGGAAGCTTGCTGTAGAATTTCGCGACCCATCGTGGTATGAACGGGAAGTGTATGAATTGCTTGAGGAGTATGACGCAGCCATGGTGA
>JBQCFI010000243.1:0-7233 GCA_051959325.1 Ginsengibacter sp.
AATTTAGATTTTTGCAGAAAAGCCTGCCAAGGAATTGATTATGTAAGCCACCAGGCGGCATTGGGTTCTGTGCCTCGCTCTATCAAAGATCCTTCAAGTACGAATGATGTAAATGTTGGCGGTTTTGTAAATATTCTCAAAGCCGCTGTTGAAAATAACGTGAAGCAATTTGTTTACGCTTCTTCTTCTTCCGTTTATGGCGATGAACCAACGCTGCCAAAAATAGAAGACAGAATTGGAAATTGTTTATCTCCTTATGCAGTAAGCAAAAGAGCAGATGAATTATATGCCGATGTTTTTTCGAAAGCGTACAATATTCCTGTTTTAGGATTTCGGTATTTCAATATTTTCGGACCTCGACAAGATCCTGATGGCCCGTATGCCGCAGTTATTCCACTTTTTGTAAAAGCAATTATGAACAACACTTCTGCATTTATCAATGGTGACGGCGAGCAAACTAGAGATTTTACTTTCGTAGAAAACGCAGTGCAGATCAACGTTAGAGGAATGCTCACCACCAATGAAGAAGCAAAAAACAAGGTTTACAATGTTGCAATTGGTGAAAATTATTCCGTCAATTTTTTATACAACTACATTAAAAAATACCTGAAGAGTGATGTCGAACCCATTCATCGGGAGCCACGCGAAGGAGATATCAGAAATTCACTTGCAGATATTTCACGAGCTAAAGATCTGCTCGGATATCAACCAACCACAAAGTTTGAAACCGGATTGGTAAAAACGATTGAATACTTTAAACATTTATATTCGCAAAAATAATTTGCAGCACTGTTTTAATTTTTTTTTAAATGCCATTTATTAAAACCGGTTTTCCGGGATTATTAGTTTTTGAACCAAAGGTTTTTGAAGATAACCGCGGATATTTTTTTGAAAGTTATAACCAGAATATTTTTTCCGTGGAAGGAATTGAAATCACATTCGTTCAGGACAACCAGGCTCGGTCTTCCTATGGAGTGGTTCGTGGATTGCATTTTCAAAAAGATCCTTTTGCGCAAACAAAACTGATCAGGGTTTTAAGTGGTGAAATTATTGATGCTGTTGTTGACATCAGAAAAAATTCTCCAACTTACGGTCAGGCATATACGATTTTGCTATCAGCAGAAAATAAAAAACAGCTTTTGGTGCCGAAAGGCTTTGCACACGGCTATTCTGTGATCAGCCAAACAGCAGAAGTATTTTATAAATGCGATGAGTTTTACCACAAAGAAACGGAAGGCGGCGTTTCATGGAACGACCCTTTGTTGAATATTGACTGGCAACTTCCTGTCGATAAGATTACTGTTTCTGGAAAAGATCAACAGTATCCCTTGTTGGGAAATAGTGATTACGGGTTTGTTTTTAAAGGATAAAATATTGAAAAGCATTTTGTAATTGCAAAAAGGAATTCAGATTATTTGTTCGTTTACTGCATTTTCTAAATTGGTATTTTAATGGCAACAATTCTCGTAACAGGCGCAAATGGACAATTGGCAAATGAATTGAAAGTTCTTTCATCCCGGTTCACTCAATATCAGTTTTTGTTTACCACAAAAGATGAATTACCAATTGAAAATACAGATGCACTAACATCATTTTTTGAGAAAAATAAAATTGATTATTGTATTAATTGTGCCGCTTACACGGCGGTTGACAAAGCAGAATCGGAAAAAGAAAAAGCATTTTTAATCAATGCACAGGCGGTAGGAAACCTTGCAAACATTTGCAGTCTTTATCAGACAAGACTCATTCATATTTCCACTGATTATGTCTATGATGGAAAGGTTCACGATCCTTTAAAGGAAGAAAATCCTGTTGGACCAATTAATATTTATGGCGCATCAAAATTGAAAGGCGAAGAATTGGCATTACAAAAAAATCCTTCTTCGCTCATCATTCGCACGTCATGGGTTTATTCCTCTTTCGGAAATAATTTTGTAAAAACCATGATGCGCTTGTTCAAAGAAAAAAGCGAAATCAGTGTCATCAATGATCAGTTCGGCTCACCAACGTATGCAGCGGATCTTGCAGCGGTAATTATGAAGTTCATTGAAGAAACAGAACAAGGAAAAAGTTTTTCAGGCATCGTAAATTATTCCAATAGTGGTGTCACTAGTTGGTATGACTTTGCGCAGGAAATAAAATCATTGGTAAACAGTAATTGTAAAATAAATCCCATTCCTACATCCGCTTATCTAACTCCTGCAAAAAGGCCACTGTATTCAGTTTTAGAAACTTCGAAGATTAGAGAAATGCTTCAAATATCTATTCCGGATTGGAAAGAAAGCGTAAGAAATTGTTGTGCAATTTTAAATTCCCAATAAACTTTTGATCCTTTACAGTTTACAGTGAACGAACAAATAGCTGCTGATATTAATTGATTAACGCTTGTTACGCAACTTTAAGGCAGAGGCAATCTTTTCTTTTAATTCTATCTTTGCAGCTAAAATTCAACCGCCTTGGATATAAAATTTCAATCACAATATTTACCGTATTCAGAGACAGGAAAATTTAGCAAAATTGTTTTGGATTATGTTAATGAAGCTTCTGTATTAAAAAAATTTTATGAGCATCATGTAGACTTAGAAGGAATAAAATCCGCAATCGCTGAAAGAAAAAAATACAAAACAAACCGGCAATTATTAACCGGCCAGCTTACCCTTCAGTATAAACATCTTGAATGTTGCAATCTTGTAAAATCCAATATAGACGCGCTTTTGCACGAAAACACTTTTACCGTCTGTACTGCACATCAGCCGAATATTTTTACCGGGCATCTTTATTTTGTCTATAAGATTTTACATACAATAAAACTGACCACTTCTTTAAAAAAAGAATTGCCGGAATATAATTTTGTTCCGGTTTTTTTTATGGGAAGTGAAGATGCTGATTTAGAAGAACTAAATCATGTCGTGATTGATGGGGTAAAATATCAATGGGAAACCAAACAAACCGGTGCAGTTGGTCGAATGAAAGTGGATGATAATCTAACTCAATTAATTGAAAAAATTGCCGGAAGATTAGCGGTTGAATCATTTGGAAAATCTTTGATCGAACTATTAAAAACATGTTTTGTAAAAAATTCAACTATTGAAGAAGCGACATTTTTATTCGTTCATCATCTTTTCCAGCAGTATGGATTATTGGTTCTTTTGCCCGACAATGCTGCTTTTAAAAAGGAAATGATTTCGATTTTTAAAGATGATATTTTTAATCACACTTCTTCCAAAATTGTAGAGCAAACTTCTGAACACTTATCAGAACATTACAAAGCTCAGGCATATCCACGCGAGATCAACTTGTTTTATTTAAAAGATAATTTGCGCAACAGAATTATTCGTAGAAATGACCATTTTGTTGTTCATGATACAGATATAGTTTTTACAAAAGAAGAAATGAAAAAGGAATTGTCGGGACATCCGGAACGCTTCAGTCCCAATGTAATTTTGCGTGGTTTGTTCCAGGAAATTATTTTGCCGGATGTGGCGTGGATTGGTGGTGGTGGCGAGCTTTCTTATTGGCTGCAGTTAAAAGATTTATTTAAAAATTACGGAGTTCCATATCCCGTTTTGGTTTTAAGAAATTCATTTTTAATTGTCGATAAAAAATATAAAAAATTATTGAAGAAATTGAATCTGAATCCTGTCGACCTTTTTAAAGGAAAAGACGTTTTGTTGGAAGAAATTATAAGAACGGAAAGTAAATCTGTTTTAAACTTAACCAACGAGAAAAAGGAATTCGAAAATATTTATGACCAGATTGAAGATACTGCAAAGAAAATTGATCCGACACTCATTCAACACATTAATGCCATGGAAGCAAGACATGTCAAGGCTTTAACTACTCTGGAAAAAAAAATGTTTCGGGCTGAAAAAAGAAAATTTTCCGATCATGGAAATCAATTGAATAAAATATTCTCCACCTTATTTCCCCACGATGGTTTACAGGAACGTACAGAAAACTTTATGCTTTTTTATTCAAAATGGGGCAATGATTTTTTTGAAATGTTGTATGATGCTTCGCTTACTTTGGAAGAGGAATTCTGCATCCTTGAAGATTTAATATCGTAAAATAAAAATTGTAATTATTTGTTTTTTTGCTGCTGCTTCACAAATCAATTCTAATAAAAAACGAGACAAGCTGTTTTTCCGCCTGCTCAAAAAAAGTTAGGATTGTAATTGTTATTGATAACAATCTGACTCTTTAAAAGTCTGCTTTATCAGTTACTTTTACACACTTCTTAAAGAAAAAAAATTAATGGATCCAAAGCAATTTTATCAAACCCGGTTAGGAGATTTACACGCTTATTTAAAACAACTGCAACAAAGGAAATCTTCTTTTGCCTGGCTTCGGCTCGGTGCTATTATCGCTATCATAGCCGGGTTTTATTTTTTGTGGTCTTTAGCAATTGTGTATGTAATCATCGCTTCAGTTTTATTGCTGGTAATTTTTGCCAGGCTCGTTAATGCTGATCTGAAAAATCAATCGAAAATTGAACACACAAACCAACTCATCCGGATTAATGAAAACGAATTGAAATTCCTGGATGGAAATTATTATGATTTTCCTACAGGTTCTGAACATATTCCAAAAGAGCATCCTTATGCAAACGATCTTGATATTTTCGGCCGCGCTTCTTTGTTTCAATACCTTAATCGTACTACATCTGAACCGGGAAGCACTAAACTTGCTGCATATTTAAAGTTCCCTGCTTCAATAGAACACATTTCAGAAAGGCAAATTTCCGTTAATGAATTGGCCAGCAAAATATCCTGCATACAAGATTTGCAGGCATTTGGAGCAAAGAATAAAATAACATTTTCTACCAAAAACCGTCTGGAAAAATGGATTCAGGAGCCAAATGTTTTTTCAGCATTTAAACCGTGGAAATGGCTGCGGTACTTGCTTCCCTCAATTATAATAACGGTTGTTTTATTGTATATTTTCGACGAGGTAGGAGATACGGTCTTTTATATCACGCTCTTAATATTTGCACTGATAGCCTACCAGATCAATAAAGTAGTGTCGCCCATTCACCAACAATTATCGAAAGTTGCCGATGAATTGAGTACGCTTTCATCAAGTATTTTGCGGATAGAAGAAGAAAAATTTGAAAGCGCGTTATTGAAAAAATGCCAATCAGTTTTTCTTCAAAAAAATAGCAAGGCCTCTGGAGATATTTCAAAAATAAAAAAGATTTTAGATAAGCTGGACCTGCGATACAACCTGGTGTTATCGTTGCCTTTGAATCTTTTACTGTTATGGAATTTGCAACAGATTCTTGATTTGGAAAAATGGAAAGAAAGCGAGCAAAACAATGTCAATGACTGGTTTGATACATTAGCAAACTTTGAAGCTTTGAATAGTTTTGGTGTTTTATATTTTAATGAGCCGGAATGGATTTTTCCATTAATTCATCCAAAATATTTTTCAATAGAAGGAAAAGAAATTGGTCACCCCCTCATTCCAAAAGAAAAGAGAGTCGATAATTTTATTGATATTCCCACTAATGCAGAACTCATGCTGGTAACCGGTTCCAACATGGCGGGCAAGAGTACTTACCTGAGAAGCATCGGTGTAAATGTGGTTCTCGCCATGTCCGGCGCACCTGTTTGTGCCACTTCTTTTTCTGTTTCACATGTGCAGCTGATGAGCAGTATGCGCATTACTGATAACCTGGAAGAAAGCACTTCTACTTTTTATGCTGAACTGAAAAAATTAAAAACGATTATTGAGAAAGTAAATACCGGAGATAAAGTTTTTATTCTCCTGGATGAAATTCTGAGAGGTACCAATTCGCTTGATCGACACACCGGATCAAAAGCGTTAATCAAGCAATTGATAAACAAGAAAGCCGCGGCTATCATTGCTACGCATGATCTTGAACTCGCTAATTTAAAGCAAGAGTTTTCTGAAAATATCCTCAACTTCCATTTTGATGTACAAGTCAGTAATGATGAATTATATTTTGATTATCGCTTGAAACCCGGTGTGTGCAATAGTTTGAACGCTTCAATTTTAATGAAAAAAATCGGAATTGAAATCTAGAGGCCAAGCGATCTAAAAACAGTTTTGGCATTGAACTTGACTGTATTTCCCAAAAAACTTGTATGATGAAATATGTTCTTGCTGCGCTTATGTTATTTTGTTTTACCGGATGTGAAACCGCTAAAAGTATTATGGATTCTGTCGGAAATGGAAATCTTGGAAATCGGAATATTACTACTACAGAAGCTGTTCAGGGGTTGAAGGAAGCATTGGAATTAGGAACAGATTCAGCAACCTTTCATTTGAGTTCGCTAAATGGATTTTATAAAGATGACATGATCAAAATATTGATGCCGCCGGAAGCCGAAAGCGTTGAAAAAACACTGAGAAGTGTGGGGCTGGGAAGCCTTGTAGATAAAGCTGTTTTATCAATGAACCGGGCAGCAGAAGATGCTACAAAATACGTTGGTAATATTTTTCTCAATGCCATCAAGCAAATGACGATCCAGGATGCTTTTGGGATTTTAAGAGGCGGTGATCATGCCGCTACAGACTATTTAAAACAAAAGACAACGGCGCAACTTACCACTGCTTTTACACCCATCGTTTCGAAATCATTGAATTATACGGATGCAACAAAATATTGGAAAGATATTTTTACGGCGTATAATAAATTCAGTAATAAGCCTGTAAACACAGACCTTACAGCGTATGTAACACAAAAAGCTTTAGATGGACTGTTTTATCATATTGGATTGAAAGAACAGGAAATTCGTAAAGATCCAGCTGCGCGTATCACGGATATTTTAAAAAAAGTATTTGCAAATCAAAATACGAAATCAGGGATTTAAGCGGAAGGCTGAAAGCAAAAGGCAAAAGACTGAACGTACCACCAATTCACTATTCACCATTCACTAGTTATACATCTCTTCCTGCAAAGTTTTTATCCGTGCATCTTGCAGGTACTCGTCATAAGTGCAAAGGCGATCAATAATACCTTTGGGAGTAATTTCAATGATCCTGTTTGCCACTGTTTGCATAAACTGGTGATCGTGCGTGGTCATTAAAACAATTCCAGGAAAACTGATCATGCCATCATTAAAAGCCGTGATGCTTTCAAGATCCAAATGGTTTGTTGGCTCATCCAGCATTACCACATTTGGATTCTGTAACATCATTTTACTGATCATACATCTAACTTTTTCACCACCACTTAGCACATTGGTTTTCTTTTTTATTTCATCGCCA
>JBQCFI010000244.1:0-10424 GCA_051959325.1 Ginsengibacter sp.
TGCGTGAAAATATTTTTTGACACGCCTTTAAAAAAATTATTTAATGGATAAAAAAGCAGACAAGCGCAACCTTACCGACACGCATATTGAGCAGTTTAAAAAAATCTGTGGATCGCAATATGTTATTACCAATGAAGAAGAGTTGAATAATTACGCTCACGATCAAACGGAAAGTTTACATTTTCTGCCGGGGGTCGTTCTTAAAGTTCGTAGCGCAGAAGAGATTAGTGCCGTTTTAAAAATATGTAATGAGGACAAAATCCCGGTAACACCAAGGGGCGCGGGTACAGGCCTTAGCGGAGGCGCATTACCTGATTTAGGAGGTGTGTTGATTTCTACTGAAAGAATAAATTCTATTTTGGAAATAGATGAAAAAAATTTGCAGGTAATAACGGAACCCGGCGTCATCACAGAGGTTTTGCAGGATTCCGTAAAAGAAAGAGGGTTATTCTATCCGCCAGATCCGGCAAGTCGCGGCTCGTGTTTTATCGGGGGCAATATTTCTGAAAACAGCGGCGGCCCCAAGGCTGTAAAATATGGAGTGGTAAAAGATTACGTTTTAAATCTGGAAGTGGTATTGCCAACCGGCGAAATCATGTGGACAGGTGCAAACGTTATAAAAAATGCAACCGGTTATAATTTGACCCAACTGATAGTTGGCAGCGAAGGAACTTTGGCAATTGTGACCAAAATTGTTTTACGGTTAATCCCCAATCCAAAATTCGATCTTTTAATGCTCGTTCCTTTTAAAGATGTTTCTAAAGCCAGTGAAGCAGTCAGCGCTATTTTTCGTGCCGGCTACACACCAAGCGCTTTGGAATTAATGGAAATAGACGCGTTAAAAATTGTGAGTGATTTTGTCGGAAGTTCTCCGGTTCCTGTTACCGATGAAACCGTGGCGCATTTGATTATCGAAGTAGATGGAAATCATTTAGACACTTTGATGCTCGAAATGGAAGCAATCTCAGAAGTGCTTATGCAATATGATTGTGGTGAAATTTATTTTGCCGATGATAATGCACAGAAAAATGAGCTTTGGAAATTGCGCCGCCGCGTGGCAGAAGCGGTAAAGTTGGACGGATATACGATCGAAGAAGATACAGTTGTTCCGCGATACCAGCTTCCGGCATTGATACAAGGCGTAAAAAAACTGGGTGTTGAATATGGTTTTAAATCTGTTTGTTATGGCCATGCAGGTGACGGAAACTTGCACATACGTATAAAAAAAGAAGGTACAGCCAATAGCCAGGATGATCCTGAAATTATTAAATCTTTACGCGCTTTGTTTATGTTGGTTAAAGATCTGGGTGGAACGGTAAGCGGCGAACATGGAATAGGTCTCGTCCAAAAGAGTTTTATGGATATTGTTTTTACAGAAAAGCAAATCGATTTGATGCGCGGAATTAAAAAAGTTTTTGATCCGAATAATATTTTAAACGCAGGGAAAATTTTTGATTAACGTCTAAGTTCTAATTAACGAATCATTAGATAAGCGTTTACTTAAATTCGTTTCTTATATAAAATATTTTTTACACCGAAACCCAGGAAGAATATCATGAAAAAGGCGCTCATTATTTTATTATTACCATTATATTTTCAGGCCACTGCGCAAACCCAAAATGAAAATAATCAAACTCAGAATGAAAACCAGGAAGTAAAAAGATCAGGTTTTCAAAAGGATAAATTGTTTACGGGTGGCAGTGCAAACATTGGTTTTTCCAACGGAACAACGATGCTCGGTATCACGCCACAACTGGGTTACAGCCTTACAAACTGGCTGGATGCAGGCATCACTTTTAACCTGAATTATATTTCCCAAAGGGATTATTATACGACTAATAAAATTCGTCAAACGACTTTTGGCCCCGGTGCTTTTATGCGGATATTTCCGGTAAACTTTTTATTTGCCGGCGCTCAATATGAATACAACATGATTCACCAAAAACAAATTTTCGGAAATGGCACTCCTGCATCAAGATATAATTACCATGCAAATAGCCTTTTAGTCGGCGCAGGTTATGCGGGTGGCCGCGAAAGAGGTGGAAACAGTTATTATTATTTATCCATCATGTGGGATATTGCCGGTGATCCCAATTCTCCTTATGTGGACAATCTCGGTCGCTCCACTCCGGTAATTCGTGCCGGCTATAATATCGGTTTGTTTCAAAACAGTTATAGAAGAAGATACTAAGTTTAACTGGAAACAGAAAATCGGATTATTTGTTCGTTTGTTGACGATTTTACTTTTATATTTTGAAGAATGCCATCCGAAGCGATGTGTATGGATTTGGCTATATTTGTGTATAAAATTTTAATGAATCATGAGAACAAATATTGATATTGATGACAAATTGATGAAGGATGCGATGAAAATTTCAAAGGTAAAAAGCAAAAAAGAGCTCGTTAATCATGCTTTGGAAGAATTAATCCGTTTACATAAAAGACAAAAAATGTTATCCCTTTTTGGAAAAGTGAAATGGGAAGGTAATCTTGATGAAATGAGAGGAAAATGAAGGAAAACATTATTGTTGATACAAGTGTTTGGATTGATTTCTATAACGGGATATCAAATAAGCCTGTTGAGGTTTTAAAAAGCGTCATGCTTACTGATGTAATTATTATTCCACCTGTGATATTGCAGGAAATTTTACAGGGAATAAGAGAAAAAAAATTGCTTGAAATTGTTGAAGATGCCATACTTGGATTCCAGTTTTTAAATTACGACATGTATGAAGCAGCGTATGAAGCGGCCGCATTATACCGTTTGCTTAGGACAAAAGGAGTTACAGTACGAACTTCGAACGATTGTTTGATTGCATGGTTATGTATTTCAAATGATATTCAAATACATCACAATGACAAAGATTTTGATAATATTGCAAAACACACATCACTAAAAATTTATAAAAGTTAAGAATGACAAAAATTAAAGTAGCCAATCCGGTAGTGGAAATTGACGGCGATGAAATGACAAGAGTAATCTGGCAATACATAAAAGACAAGCTGATCCTTCCTTATGTAGAGGTTGATATTAAATATTTTGACCTCAGTATTCAACACCGCGATGCTACCGACGACCAGGTAACGATCGATGCCGCGAATGCAATTAAAGAACACGGAGTCGGAATTAAATGTGCAACCATTACTCCCGATGAAGCACGTGTAAAAGAATTTGGCTTAAAACACATGTGGAAAAGCCCGAACGGAACTATCAGGAATATTCTCGACGGTACTGTTTTTCGTGAGCCAATTGTAATGAAAAATGTTCCGCGTCTGGTGCCCAACTGGACAGCACCGATCATCATTGGCCGTCATGCTTATGGAGATCAATATCGTGCTACTGATACGGTGATAAAGGGAAAAGGAAAATTGACAATGACATTTACTCCCGAAGGAGGCGAACCGCAAACTTATGAAGTGCATGATTTTAAAGGCGATGGCGTGGCGCTCTGCATGTACAATGTGGACGAAAGTATTGAAGGTTTTGCAAGAAGCTGTTTCAATATGGCGTTGAACAAAAAATGGCCTTTATATCTTTCTACAAAAAATACGATTCTCAAAAAATATGACGGACGTTTTAAAGACATATTTCAAACAATTTTTGAAAATGAATTTAAAACCCAGTTTGAAGCAGCAAATATCACTTATGAACACAGGCTTATTGATGATATGGTCGCCAGCGCTTTGAAATGGCATGGCAATTTTATCTGGGCTTGTAAAAATTATGATGGTGATGTACAAAGCGATACGCTGGCACAAGGTTTTGGTTCTCTTGGTTTGATGACCTCGGTTTTGATTACACCTGACGGGAAAATCCTGGAAGCAGAAGCGGCTCACGGAACCGTGACAAGACATTATCGGGAACATCAGAAGGGAAATCCCACCTCAACAAATCCCATAGCATCCATTTTTGCGTGGACTCGTGGTTTGGCTTTTAGAGGAAAACTGGATAACAATCAACAATTAATTCAATTTGCAAATGCGCTTGAAGAAGTATGTATCGAAACAGTAGAAAGTGGCAAAATGACAAAGGATCTCGCTGTGTGCATCAGTGGGAATAAGGTTTCGCACGGAAAAGATTATTTATATACTGAAGAATTTCTGCAGGAAATCAATAACAATCTGATGAAGAAATTAGAAAATATTTCATAGGCCTCTAACCTAAGCGCGCGGTCAGCTTGTTTTAGGAACAAATTTTGAGGAGTAAAGATATTTTAAAAAATTTTGCGCCTTTTTGCTTATCCGGAAAGGCGCAAAATTTTGCGTTAAAAAAAGTTAAAAAGGCTATTATTCGTATAAAAGATACGGAAAACATAATTCAGGCGTTAATTCCGGTGTTTGAAACACGGTCACGATAGTTGATAATCTCTATCAGTTTCCTACTAAAACCACATTAAAGGAATCGAAGGTTGTGTTTTTTTGTAAAGAAATGAAATGCAGATAGCCAGTAAAGATTAAAATGTCCAATTTATAAAAAACCTGTTATTTATTCAAATGTCCAAAATTCTTGTTGTTGATGATGATGTAGATATTTTATCCGTCATGGAGATCCTTTTATCTATGAAAGGGTTTGATGTAGAAGTAACATCGAAAGGGGAAAACACTTTAAATAAAATAGAAAGCTTCAAGCCTGATTTAATATTATTAGACGTGCTTATTTCCGGATATGATGGCCGCGCCATTTGCAAGCAGTTAAAATCGAATGAAGCAACAAAACATATACCGGTAATCATGTTCTCTGCTCATCCCGGCGCTGCTGCTACCATTGCTGATTACGGTGCCAATGATTTTATTTCGAAACCTTTTGATGTAAATAAACTGATTCAAAAAGTGAACGCTCAGCTGGGCATCTCTTTAAATTAACAGTTTTCGTATCTAAAAGTCAGTAATGAATCGATACAGCAAATAAAGAAATACTGCAAATTCTTATTTTAAAATCATCAATTTCTCCTTTTTCTTTACCTATTTTTTCGGCATCCATTTATTTTAATTTTTCATTCAAAATATCATTTGTATTTTACTGAAAAATTATTCACATGCCTTTAGAGCCCTGGCGCATTGGAACTGTTATTCGTATTGAAGATGAAACTTATAATACGAAGCGGTATTTCATCCGGGTAAATGAGTTGGATTCTTTCGATTTTAAAGCCGGGCAATTTGTAACGCTGGACCTTCCTATTCATGAACAGAAAAATAAGAGATGGCGCAGTTATTCTATCGCAAGCTGGCCTGATGGGACCAATGTTTATGAATTATTAATCGTTTTGCTGGAAGGCGGCGCTGGCACTACTTATTTGTTTAATGAAGTAAAAGTTGGCTCTGATCTTATCTTTCGGGGACCCCAAGGTGTTTTTACATTACCTGAAAATATTGAAAAAGACCTGTTTTTTATTTGTACGGGAACCGGAATAGCGCCGTTCAGAAGTATGTTGAATTTTATAAAACTTCACCAGGTTTCTCATCGAAATCTTTATCTGATATATGGTTGTCGCACTCAAAAAGATCTTTTATATTTTGACGAAATGAAATCATTGGAAAGTGAATTGGATAACTTTTATTTTATGCCAACACTCAGTCGTGAAAAATGGGATGGGTCTACCGGTTATGTGCATAATTTGTATGAAGAAATCTGTAGAACAAATAACGCAAAATGTGAAACTCCGACGGATTTAAAACCTGCGTGTTTTTATTTATGTGGGTGGAAATTTATGATAGACGATGCGCGAAAAAAAATTGTTGAATTAGGCTACGATAAAAAAGACATTCATCTTGAATTATATGGATGATCGGATTAAAATTGAGTTGTTTCAATAAATAGAAATCACAGATATTTCTTTATTTGTTGTCGATAAAAAATTTAAGTTTAAAAAAAATGAAACATCCTTTTCAAGTCTGACGTTTTCGTTTCAATTTTAAAAAAAGCTGTACATTTTATTTGATTAAAGCCTTACTGGAAGCGAATTAGATTCAAAACGCTTCTGGTGCTCCCTAGGTTATCCACAACGAGTTCCTTGTTGTCATTTTTTAGGAATTCACCCTTACTTTTCGTATATTTGCACATAATAATTTTTACAAACACACTCGTTTTTATTCCCACAAATATGTCAGAAGAAATAGCAGAACTAATACCCACAAAAATAGATGGTTATGGTGCAGATAGTATTCAGGTTCTTGAAGGCCTTGAAGCTGTAAGAAAGCGTCCGGCAATGTATATTGGCGATGTCGGTACCAAGGGTTTTCATCACCTTGTGTATGAAGTGGTGGACAACTCTATTGATGAAGCTCTGGCCGGTTATTGCAGCCATATAACCGTTACTATTAACGAAGATAACTCCATCACCGTTGAAGATGATGGTCGTGGAATTCCTACCGGTATTATGAAGAAGGAAGGCCGCAGCGCTTTGGAAGTGGTAATGACGGTATTGCACGCGGGTGGCAAGTTTGATAAGAATACTTATAAAGTCAGTGGCGGTTTGCATGGTGTGGGCGTAAGTTGCGTAAATGCATTGAGCACTGAATTTCATGTGACTGTAAATCGTGATGGAAAAACTTTTGAACAGGAATATTCAAAAGGTATTCCTCAGTACAGCGTGCGTGAAATTGGAGTAAGTGATACAACCGGCACTAAAATTCGTTTTCTGCCTGATCCTTCCATCTTTATCGTTTCTGTTTATAACCGCGATATATTGGAAGGCAGATTGAGAGAATTGGCTTTTTTAAACAAAAAAATCAAAATCATCCTCAATGATCTTCGGGAAAAAAACGAAGAAGGAAAAACCTACACTAAAACATTTTACAGCGAAGGTGGCATTGTCGAATTTGTAGAATTAATTGATAAGAACGGAAACCGACAGCCTTTGCTTCCATCAGTTATTTATTGTGATGGATATGATCCTTCAAGCAATGTAACTGTTGACGTGGCGCTGATGTATAACACCAGCTACCAGGAACATCTTTTCAGTTATGTTAATAATATCAACACAATTGAAGGCGGTACCCATGTTTCAGGATTTCGCCGTTCCATCACGCGGGTTTTTAAAAGCTATGGTGAAAAAGAAGGAATGTTTGAAAAGGCGAAAGTAGAAATTGAAGGCGATGATTTCCGGGAAGGTTTGACTGCAGTTATTTCCGTAAAAGTGCCGGAGCCGCAGTTTGAAGGACAAACAAA
Organism: Ginsengibacter sp.; assembly: GCA_051959325.1. GTDB lineage: Bacteria > Bacteroidota > Bacteroidia > Chitinophagales > Chitinophagaceae > Ginsengibacter. The sequence goes on from JBQCFI010000244.1 coordinate 7,169, forward strand.
AACCAAGCTCGGAAATAACGAAGTAATGGGCGTGGTAGATTCTACTTTGAGTAAAGTGCTTACCGCTTATCTCGAAGAAAATCCAAAAGACGCCAAAACCATTATTCAAAAAGTAATTCTTGCTGCACAGGCGAGAGCAGCGGCTAAAAAGGCGCGTGAGATGGTACAGCGCAAAAGCGTACTTTCAGGCGGTGGACTTCCCGGAAAACTTGCCGATTGCAGTGATAAAGACCCTTTCCGTTGCGAATTATTTTTAGTGGAAGGAGATTCGGCCGGCGGAACTGCAAAACAAGGGCGCGACAGAAGTTACCAGGCGATTCTTCCGCTGCGTGGTAAAATTTTGAACGTAGAAAAAGCAATGGAACATAAGATTTATGACAACGAGGAAATCAGGAATATGTTCACGGCTTTGGGCGTAAAAATCGGAACTCCTGAAGACCCGAAAGCGCTTGATTTATCCAAACTTCGTTATCATAAACTGATCATCATGACGGATGCTGATGTGGACGGAAGCCACATTGCAACGCTTATTCTTACGTTTATTTTCAGGTATATGAAAGAGCTGGTAGAGCAGGGATTTGTTTACCTGGCCCAGCCGCCATTATATCTTTTGAAAAAGGGAAAAGAGCAGGCTTATGCGTTTAATGATGAGGATCGCAAAGCCTGGATCCAACAAGTGGCTGCAGGAAAAGAAGATACGGTTCATATTCAGCGTTATAAGGGTCTGGGGGAAATGAACAGTGAACAACTGTGGGAAACCACCATGAATCCGGCAACACGCACTTTAAAACAAGTAACCATTGACAGCGCCGTAGAAGCTGATGGTGTTTTCAGCATGCTGATGGGCGATGATGTGCCACCAAGACGAGAATTTATTGAAACGCATGCAAAATATGCAAGACTGGACGTGTAATTAACTCTGTTAAAACAATTTTAAGGCCTCTTTAAAAAAGAGGCTTTTTTGTTCTGAAAATGTCAAATTCATTTTCTACAAGTGCCATTTCTTCAATAAGAAAAACTCATTTTAAATGCATGATGTAATATTGCATCTCAAAATGAATTCATTCTAAAATATTTTATGAAAAAAGTACCCGTTCAGATTTTTATTCTCTTATTATTTTCTGTTGCTTTCCATGCAAATGCCCAGGTAGATTACCCTGTTTTTAAAAACAAAACCCTCATCAATCCTGCAGATAGCCAGCAACTTTCTTTTAATTTATACAATCTGAATTACATCAATAATACAGAATGGTTTGGAAATATTCCATTGAGCGGCACTTTATTTGGCTACCAGATTATTCCGGAATTGGAATACCAGGTTTCTCCCAAACTTTTTATTAAAGGAGGGATTTATTTGCAAAAAGAATTTGGCCGGCCCAATTACACCACCATTGCTCCCACTTTTGAAGTAAAGTACCGAGCCAAACATTCTTCTTATATAATTGGGAATATTGAAGGTGGGATTGACCACGGATACATTGAACCGATCTATGATTATAAAAATAATATTAATGAAAGATTGGAAAATGGTTTTCAATTTCTCGTTGATACCAAACCTTACAATCATGATTTTTTTATCAACTGGAGACGCGCCATTCATCCAGGCGATGATTTTAAAGAACAATTTGATATCGGTTATTCAGCAAATCTAAATCTAATTAATAAAAACAACTGGGATATTCATATTCCTATTCAAATGTTATATTCTCACAAAGGCGGCCAGTATGATAGTTTGCATACGCCTCTTCAGTCTTTGGTTAATTTTGCCACCGGTGCGTCTGTTACCCACAATTTTAATAGAAGGTTATTTCAGAAGATTGTTTTTGATAATTATTATGTGAACTACAAAGATATTTCCGGGGAAAAGAGACAGCCGTTTAACGAAGGGAATGGTTTTCTTTCACATCTTTTATTCCAGTGGAAAAATGTAGGAATTGATTTAAGATATTGGAACGGAGAAGGATTCATTAACCCACGCGGAATGGCTTTATTCAGTTCAGTTTCCGAAAAATACCCGGGCCTTGTAGAGAAACACCGCGAATTATTAATTTGCAGTTTTATCTATGACAAAGAAATTTATAAGAATGTATTTTTCGATTTCAGGATCATTCCTTATAAAGATTTTATTGAAAAAATTTCCAGCGGAACAGGCCTTGAATATTCTTATGAAATGTATATTAAGTATGTTCTGAAAGTCAATTTGAAAAAAATAAAAAATTCGCTCGAATTTTAAGTTTTATAAATGTTTGGAAATATATAGGCGAAATAAGTATAAATCCCTAAATTTGAAACGCTATGGCTTGTTTGAGCATGGCATCGTCACCAATTTTAAAACAATAAAACCAATTACAATGTCGAAAATGTTAACAGCTTATTGCATGAAAACCAAAGAAAAAAATGTTCCAATGCAAGATGCAGTAATTACTAAAACTTCCCGCGGCGGCTACATGGCGCAGGGTAATGACGGAAAAGGCAACAAAATGACCACGATGCTGAGCGAAGCAAATGCATTGCAGGCTGTAAAAGATGGCGTTGCTAAAAAAGGCTGGTAAGATGAACTTTTTAAACAATAAGAGCGATACGTGGTTACTGCTGTATCGCTTTTCTTGTTTATAGATAATTGCTTCAGTAAGTAAAGAAATATGAGTGTTTTGTGTTCTCGAAATATTTAATCTTTAACCATTCTTTGTTTGGCAAAAATTGTATGTGCCAGCTTATCTACTTGCATTTTCATGTGTACTTTTTTTGAAGTCGGAGATTTGTAATCATTCCTGTTTTCCAAAAACCTTTTTCAAAACGTCCGTAACTCTTCCTGCGGGATTTTTTCTGATATTTACTTCTTCCTGCGCTACATAATAGAAAATGCCGTCCAACGCTTTGCCGGTTACATAACTGTTTATATCTGTATCTACAGGTTTTGATGAAAAGCGATTATAGGCCGTGAATACATCATTCCAATATTTGGCAGCGTCGTTTTTTTTCAACGATTCCTGTATTATTGGCATAAAGGCAGTGGTAAGTTGTGGAGTAGTTGTTTTTCGTAAATACGATGTGGCAGCAGTATCAGTGCCACGTAGAATATTCAATGCATCGGTTACAGTCATTTGTTTGATGGACGAGAGAAAAATCGGTGCTGCAGATTTGGATGCGTCTTAGGCTGCGCGGTTCATGATCAGCTCGGCATTGTCAACCAGTTTTCCCAAACCGAGCATTCTCATTTTCTTTTCTATGTCCTGTACCTGTTTCGGTAATAAAA
>JBQCFI010000245.1:0-3881 GCA_051959325.1 Ginsengibacter sp.
CCGTTTTGATTCTGAAAACAATATTGCCGAAGGAAAGAAATTCCGGTTCAATGCAAAATTGAAAGGATACACTGCCGTGCTCACCGTACTGATCGCTGCCATTGTGGCCTTGCTCATCACGCGGAAAAAGGTGGATGGAACACTCATGCGCACTTCGGGAATGCTTTACCAGGAACGGGGCACAGATAGCATCACCAACCTGTATAATTTAAAACTGATCAATAAATCCATCAGGCCGTACAGCCTGGAATTAAAACCCGATAATTTCCAGGGGCGGGTAGAACTGGTAGGAAATAATCACATAAAAGTAGATGGCGAGCAACAGGTGAATGCCACTTTATTTAACGTGCGTGATAAAAAGAGCATCCATGAACGCAAAGAAAAACTGAAGATCGGGCTTTATTCCAACGGGCAAAAAGTGAACACGATCGGTTCCACTTTTTTAGGCCCGGTGCATGGTGACGACGACTGACGGTATTTGAACCTGATAAAAACTTTAGCAATGAAAAACAACCGGCCAACTGAAAAAAAATATGGTTTCTGGAACTGGGGAACCGGCATCACCCTTACGTTCATCGTTTGTGCAACGCTGATGCTGATGCTCGTCTATAAAACTACCACTGTCTCACTCGACATGGCAGAGCCAGACTATTACAGCCAGGAATTAAAATTCAACCAGAAGCTGGAAGCGGTTGCCAATGCCAACCAGCTTTCTTCGCCGATTGCTGTTTCGCAAAATGATGCGATGATCCGGATCAATATACCCCGCGAAGCCATTCACGGCGCTTCCGGGGAGATATTGCTTTACCGGCCTTCCTCAGAAAAAAACGATTTTGTTCTGCCATTTAGCCCGGACAGTAATGGTGACATTTTCATTGAAAAAACCAAATTGCTCAAAGGCATTTATAAGCTTAAAGCCGATTGGCAAATGAAAGGAAAACCGTACCACCAGGAGCAAAGCTTTTTTGTAGAAAAATAATGCCGTATCATGATCACTACCTTTTTCATCAGCGCGCTTGTTATTGGCTTTTTGGGCAGTTTCCATTGCGTGGGAATGTGCGGGCCAATAGCGCTCTCATTGCCTGTGCGTCATTTGCGCGGCACAGAAAAGGCCGTCGGTATTGGATTATACAATCTCGGAAGGATTTTGATGTATGCAACTATCGGAATGGTTTTCGGAATGATCGGACTTAGTTTCAACTATTTCGGCTGGCAGCAGATACTTTCGATTGTACTCGGCAGTGTGTTGATGGGCATATTTTTAGCGCGGGTATTCTCCTTTAAAAAATACAAATCCTCCGCCGCTTTTGCGCCCTGGAATCAAAAGATCATTGCCATCCTTACCCCTTTGATGACTTCCGGAAAAACAAAAAACCTGTTATTTATTGGTTTGCTGAACGGCCTGCTTCCCTGCGGACTGATCTATATCGCACTCGCAGGGGCCATAGCCACCGGTAATATTTTTTACAGCGCCTTGTTCATGGCGGGCTTCGGAGCAGGAACGCTGCCGGCAATGGTGATCGCATCTTACGCAGCCGGTATGATCTCCCTTCCCGTTAGAAATAAAATAAAAAAAGTATTGCCCTATATGCTTGCTGTCATGGGCATTCTCCTGATCCTTCGTGGACTAAACCTCGATATTCCGTTCCTAAGCCCCGCATTGCATGGCGGAGAGGCGGTTTATTGCCATTGAGTTGGCCCGACGTTGAAAGTTTCTCCACCGCCCGAACGTTTGGGCACGACGCTTGCCTTTGGCAGCCCGAACATTCGGCCTGAACGCTCCGGTTGAAGGTTGAAGACTCGGGGCTGAAATTTTGTTGTTTTGAATGTTCTAATTTTATCACGTTAAATGAACAATAGAACAATACAACATGCACTTCCCATTCAATGACGAGATCATCCTGGAAAACCAAAGAGCGTTACTGCGGCCGGTTCAAAGCCAGGATGTTGATCTTTTATTTTCAATTGCCACAGAAGAGAAAAACCTGTTGCAATATTCACCGGCGCCTGTATATACCCGTGAGCTATTGCAGGAATATATTGATAAAGCCATTCGCCTTAGGCAGGATCATCAGCGTTATACCTTCACGGTGTTTGATAAAAAAGAAAACGCGTGGGCCGGCAGCACCAGCTACCTGAATATTTCAAATCCCGATGACCGGCTCGAGATTGGCGCTACCTGGTACGGCAAAGCATTCCAGCGTACAGGTCTTAATAAGAACTGTAAGTTTCTCCTGCTGGAATATGCCTTTGAACACCTCCACGCGCACCGCGTGGAATTAAAAACGGATGAAAGAAATGCCGCCTCGCGCAAAGCCATAGAAAAGATAGGTGGAAAATTTGAAGGTATTTTACGGTCTCATACGGTAATGTCTGACGGGTATAGGAGGAATACGGTTTATTACAGTATTTTAAAAGATGAGTGGGAAGGGATGAAGGATGGTTTTTTGGAATATACAGGTAGTTGAAAACTGTTTGTCGTTATTGTAAGGAATGAAGCAATCTCCTTATTCTTGCTCATTGCGAAGCAGGAATGACTCTCGGTTTTCGTCATTGCGAGGAACGAAGCAATCTCCTTTTCGGTGCGCTTTAGAAGATTGCCACGAAAACCCCCTTCATGTTTTTCCAAAATAATAAGCATCTCGTTCCAGGGGTTTTCTCGCAATGACCACTCAACTTTGCGTTCATCATTCGCGGCATTTAGTAACGTCTGGCTTTTGCCGTCATTGCGAGGCAGGAATGGCTCTCGGTTTTCGTCATTGTAAGGAATGAAGCAATCTCCTTATTTATCGTCATTGGAAGCAGGTAGCAATCTCCCGTTACGCTTTAGAAGATTGCCACCAAAACCCCTCTCATGTTCCTACTAAATAATAAGCTTCTTGTTCCAGGGGTTTTCTCGCAATGACGAATCAACACTCTTCCCTTCATTGGAGGGATGAGGTACCGTCGGGCCTTTGCCGTCATTGCGAGGAACGAAGCAATCTCCTTGTATGCCATCGTTGCCAGGTAGCAACCTCCTGTTATGCGCTTTAGAAGATTGCCACGAAAACCCCTTTTATGTTCTTGCTAAATAATAAGCTTCTCGTTCCAGGGGTTTTCTCGCAATGACGAATCAACACTCTTTCCTTCATTGGAGGCATGAGGTGTCGTCTGGCTTTTGCCGTCAGTGTTCGGCTGGTTATTCAAACTCTTAAATCCTACATCCTCCATCCAAAATCTTACATTAGCGCTTCAAACTTTTCCGCATGCTAAAAAATTTCCTGTTATCACTAACGCTTTTCGTTGCTTATCACCTCAATGCTTTTTCCCAGGATACCCTCTCTTTTAAAGACAAACACATTTCTTACCAGGGCAGAATTTTATTTACAAACGACGCCGCTACCTTGATGTGGCCGGGCACTTCTTTTACTGTCAACTTCACCGGCACCGGCATTTCCGGGATCTTCAAAGACCAGGATACTTCCAACTATTACAATATCATCATCGACAAAGACAGCATCCGTGCCATTCAATTTGATACGGTAAAAAAAGTGGTGTCACTTGCTGAAGGGCTTCCTTATGGCAAACATTCTTTACAGGTTTTTAAAAGAACAGAATGGGATAAAGGAAAAACCTGGTTTTATGGTTTAGTGGAAAATGAAAAGTCCCGGCTTTTGAAAGCGGATAAATTGCCGCGTAGAAAGATCGAGTTCTTCGGCAACTCCATCACCTGCGGCTATGCCATCTATGATTCCGCAAAAGATTATCCTTTTGGATATTATGAAAACAATTACGACACTTATGCCGCCATCACCGCCCGTCATTTTAATGCGCAATATCATTGTACTGCCAAAAGCGGCATCGGCATCATGGTCAGCTGGTTTCCACTGATCATGCCTGAA
>JBQCFI010000246.1:0-3113 GCA_051959325.1 Ginsengibacter sp.
AAGGCTTGTCGAAGGCTTGTCGAAGGCTTGTCGAAGGCTTGTCGAAGGCTTGTCGAAGGCTTGTCGAAGGCTTGTCGAAGGCTTGTCGAAGGCTTGTCAAAGGCGTGCTTCGACGATGACAGTGCTTCGACAGTTTTAGCATAACAGTGCTTCGACACGCTCAGCATGACAGCACTTAATAATCTACAAACGCTCAAATTAAGAACAGTGTCAGCCTGAGCTTGTCGAAGGCGGGTCTTAACCTTTAACTTCCCGCACCGTCATGTCATCAATCTTCTCCACGGCGTCCTTATGCATCAGAATTTTAATTAAAAAAATAAGAGCAGTAGCAGCAAAAATTCCGCCGATGATCCAGTTCATGAGGTTTTGATTGCCGTTTAATTTTTCAACGATCCATTTGCCTCCAAATATAAAAACAAAATTGCCGAAAAGCGTTCCAATGCCAATGCCGATAATGTAAATATTGTAATAGGAATTTTTGGGTTGCAAAATATTTTTGGTAAACAAAACGGTGCTCCATCCAAACCAAAAGGGAATTTGCATCGGGCTGATGGCGCTGAGCATGACTCCCAAAAGAAAACGATTGATGTTGTTATGCAGGATCACATTTTTGGCATGATGGGAATGCATAGCGGCTGCAAAACTTCCAACAGCAAGCGCTACAACGATCGCGAGGGTGATCCATTCCATCCAGCGGAATAATTTCTTTTGCTTGCGGATCCAATTGATGCCTACAAGCGAAATACGTACATAGATCATTTCTACCAGCAGCGAGCCCAGTGAAAAATAAATGGCACTGCGGATGTTTTCCTGGACACTGATTTGCATGGCGGCTACATTCAGCGTTCCAAGCGGAAGCGAGCCGAGAAAGCTGATCATCAATCCCCAGAAAAATATTTTTACCAGGCCCATAAAATCAGCTCTTTTTTGCTGTAATTGATAGCGATACCGATACTTTATTGCTCAACACGATATTTTTTTCACCTACCCCGAAATCTGTACGATCAATGTCAAAATTGCCCGTGAACAAATAGCCATCACTGATCTTTTTTACCTGGAAAGGAAAAGAAATGCTTTTCGTAACTCCTTTGATGGTGAGATCACCAGTAAAAAAATAAAAACCATCCGTAGTTTTATTGGTCTTACTGATCTTGGTGGAAACCATTTTTATAACCGGGAATTTTGCTGCATCAAAATATTCATCGCTTGCAAGATTTTTATCACGCATTTCATTGTCAGTATCGATGGTAGATGCCGATACAGTGACATCAAACTTACTGTCAGCCACCTCTTCAGGCGAGAAAACAATTTGCCCTTTCAATCCTGAAAAATCTCCACCGGTATTGATGCCAAAATTTTTAATAATAAAATGGACTTTGCTTCCTTCATCCGAAGGTGTGTAATTTTGCGAACGCGCATTTATAGATAGGAGAATTACAAAGGCAAGGATATTTCTAATCATCATCATTCAAGGTTTTGTGGGGCAAGTTGTTTTATTTTCAGGATATTTCTTTATCTGCTTTATTAATTTTTTTATAATATTTTTTTGTTTTTATACGAAAGCGAATGCCTGTCAGCAAAGGCCAGTATGGCACACCCTGGCGATGGTTGTAACTGCTGATCTTGTAAAGTATCTTCCAATGTTTTAAAATCTCTTTCCACGCCGCTGTCAACGTGTAGCCGGTGTCATAAAAATGATTCGGCTCTGCCCCACTCCCATTATACTCGAGTATCACGAAATTTTTCCCCTGTTTTAAGTCTTCAATGGAATGGCACATGATATCATAGCGGCCATAAAAAAAGTCATTTATTTTTAAACTGATTTCGTCCAGTAATTGCACGAGACAATCATTGATCTCGCTGCTCAGATCGATAAAATGCGCGCCACGGTTGTGATTGCCGGCATAACTTAAAATATAAACTTCTCCTTTTGGAATGATCTTATCAAAATTGGTTTCATGCTTCAGCTTTAGCTCGGCGAGACGTTTTTTTGTCTTCAGGTTTTTCAGTAACAGTTGCCCTAATGTGTGCACTCCATCTCCGGTAACGCGCATCGGTATTTTTTGCAGGAAACCCGTTATTGCGCCTTTTTGTTCATAGGGATAGCGGTAATAAAATAAGCTAACTTCCACCGGATAGCTGATGTATTCCTGGATAAAATACTCAACCGGAATTTTAGTATGATAGGCTCTTAAATGCGCTTCGTCTTCAATCTTCCTGAATAAAATTCCCTGCCCTCCCACCTCAGGTTTTACGATTAATGGGTATTGGATACCCGATTTTATTAACTCTTTTTTTACGTTCTCAAAACTATCGGAGGGATCTACATTAAAATAAACAGGGCAGTATTGCGGCGGTAAAAGATCGTGCATTTCTTTTTTGGGCTCACCATCCATTCCGCCAAAAGTAAGTTTCGGATTACTGGGAGTAAAAAACCAAACCGCCCGGGAACGCATCATGTACCAAAGCCACACGGGAACCAGCGGAGCATATAAAACTTTGAAAGGCCATTGCTCCCAGTTTTTTATTTTCTTGATCAAATTCAGTTTCTTAAATAGAATTTAAAGTTTAGAATATTGCCGCAAAAATAAGTGTAAACGGTTGAACTGGTTTAACAAAATTATACTTAAAGAACAGGGAACCAACAATCGTTTCATTCCTCCATGCATTTTAGAAAAAAACAAAATCCCGTTATTTGTTCGTTTGTTGTAAAGGCAGTTCTTAGATAGTCTCCGTTTGTCCTAACTACGAAATTCTTCAACCGCATGATTTAAAGAAGAGTGTCAGCCTGAGCTTGTCGAAGGCACTGCTTCGATAGTCTGCAGCTGTCATCACTGCAAAATGCTTCTCACTATAAAAAAATGCCAGCCCTTTAAAGTCATCAACCACATCATTTAAAAAAGAGTGTCAGCCTGAGCTTGTCGAAGGCGGTGCTTCAATATCGCGCAACCGTGCTCGCTACAAAATGCTTCTCGCTTTAAAAAAATGACAACCATGTTACTCAATCAAATCGAGTCAGAGGATAGAATAACAGAGTGGTGAAAGGAAATAGTTTATGCGTGTAAGTGATTATAGCCGTGGTTCACGAAGAGTATTATTTCAGGGGTTTGGGG
>JBQCFI010000247.1:0-5085 GCA_051959325.1 Ginsengibacter sp.
AGTTCCCGGAACATCTGATCTGCCAGCTCCAAATAAGTGGTCTCCCCGATTAATCCGCCTGGCGTCGTTTCTGCATAAAAAACCGGGAGAAGCTCAACCTCGTTATTGGTAAATACTTCAATAGCGCCACCCAATTCATGATAAGCATCTTTATATTCATCAATGATCTTTGATCCCTTCAATAATCTGCCCTTTTTAAAATCGTTGATAGTAGTAAGGCCCTCCACGAACGTGTTCGATTCGTGGTAAATGCCCAGGAGCGCTATCCGGAATTTATTTTTTTCTGCAGGCAACAACATCAACTTCAAATTTTAAAATGTCACCCAGGCAACCGATAAGCGTGGTTCTCGCTGGATAGGGTTCGGTAAAGTATTCTTTATAAATCCTGTTGAATTCAACAAGGTCTTCCTGGCGCCCTACGTAATTTCTTACCTGCACCACATTCTGAAAGGAAAGACCGCAGGCCAATAAAATAACGCGCACATTTTCAAAAGAACGCCGGCATTCATTTTCAAAAGTGTCTTTGATAATTTTTCCATCTTTATCTACCGATGCCTGCCCGGAAATAAAGATGAAATTCTCGCCTTCCACTGCCGGGCTAAAAGGCAGCGGGCTGGACGGTATATTGTCGCCTTTAATGTGTCGGATACTCATATTGAATGGTTTGAATTTACAATTTCCGGTTCTGCAAACCTGTTTTCGATTTCTTCAAGTGATTTGGTCATTTGAAGTATTTCATCGTCATTCCATTTTAGTGGCGGGGCTAATAAGGGAGATTTTGGATCCCCGATGTCTATCTGATGTTTGAGCAGCATAGCTCTTCTGTAAAAAGACCATATAACTGGCAAAATATCTTCGATTAAATTTTGAAACGCAAGCATAAATTCATTGCCCAGTGTTACATTTCCCTGCAGAAACTTTTCACGCACTTGTTTAAAAGTGGCCGGTAATAAATTGTAGGTAGAACCAATCGCTCCTGATGTACCGCACAGCGCAGCCTGGCACATCAATTCATCGGCACCGCTGAACAATTTCCATTTGCCTTGTGTTTGCCTGTACACGCTGGTGATTTCTAAAAGATTTAATGTAGTCAGTTTCATTCCCACAATATTTGGGATGCTCATTAATTTTTCCACCACTAATTTATTCGTCGCATGGCCAATCTGGTAGGGAAGAAAAGGGAGATCAGTGGCACGGGCAATTTTGCTGTAATGCTCAAAGGCCATATTTCCTGAAACGCCATAATAAATAGGACCTACGGAAGAAATGGCGTCGGCGCCTGCTTTGGCAGCATGCCGTGCAAGCCTGATACATTCTTCTGTGCTGATGGCTCCTACTTGGACTATGGTTCCTACTCGTTTATTAATGATCTGTAAAGAAATCTCTGCAATTTCTTTTCTTTCAGTCTCAGTGAATAAAAAACCCTGGCCCGTCGAGCCGAGTAAGTACAAGCCATCTACGCCTTCCTTAATAAGTAGTTCAATTAATTTTTCAAGTTCTGCCACGTTTACTTTTCCATTTTTATCAATAGGGGTAAACATGGCGGGCCACAAGCCCCTAAGTTGATCTTTAAATTGCTTCATCTTTTTTTATAGTTTCTAAAAATTGTGATAGGTCGGATATGTCAATTTTTTTCTCCATCGTTGGCAGATTAAACTGATGTGCTACTGCACTCATGTCTTTAAATCCTGAGCCGGTGATGAGGCATACTATGGTTTCGTTAGCGTCCAATTCTCGGCGTTTTACGGCATCAGAAAGGGCACTGACGCTTACTGCCCCTGCAGGCTCACAAAAGGTTCCTTCTTTTTGCGCCAGATCTTTTTGAGTTTTAAAAATGAGTTCATCTTCCACCAAATAACCTGTTCCACCCGTTTTCCGGCAATGCAATAGTGTTTCGTTGCCATCCAAAATACTCGGTACCTGTAAACCACTGATCAGGGTGGAGGAATGTGTGATTTCCGCTGATCTCTCTTTTCCGTTTCTAAGCGGGCCAGCAATGGTATTATTTCCGAAAGGTTGCACGCAGTGTACTTTACAGCCGGATGGATATCTTGTATAGTCTAAAATACCTTTGGCGACAGCCAATGTAAGTCCACCGCCTCCCGAAGGAGAAAAAATATGGTGAACATTGCCCTGCAATTCATCTAAAATTTCATAAGAAATTGTTTGCACGCCCTGCATGCCTTCCGGGCAATAACAATAAGCACTGATAGGAAGAGATATATTTTTTTCTTTAGCCACTTGTGCCAGCAATGAAAAAACATCTTTGGTTACAAGGGAATCGATGCCAAACTGGTTTACCATTATGAGCTTGCCTCCATACAATTGCATTTGTTGGATTTTTGGTATCGGAGCGCCATCTACGATTACCAAATAGCAATCAATACCGGCTGCGCCGGAATAAGCAGCAAGAGCTGCACCATTATTTCCGCTTGAGGTTGACAGGAGAGAACTGACTTTCTTTTGAAGAAGGGAACTGATGAACGTGGCAGCAAACCTGTCTTTATAAGATCCTGTTGGATTTAAATTTTCCAGTTTGAAATACAGGTTTTTTAATCCCAATGACGGTCCAATAAAATGTGACCTTACAAGCGGAGTTTGACCTTCGCCTATACTTAACCTGTAATCTTCCTGGATTTCAGGTAAAAGATCTTTATAATGCCAGATATTTTTCAATATTCGTCAGGGAATTGAAGTTTTTTAATAGGGTAGCTGTTGAAATTATTTGATAATCCGCCATCAATAGTCAAATCGCAACCGGTAATATAACCGGCGTTGGGTGATGCCAGCCATACCATCGCCCGGGCAATATCATCTGGTGATCCCGGCCTGCCAAGAGGTGTTTTTTCTAAAAGTTCTTTCGCCACCTTTTCACTGATATTGTCTCCTTTGTCACTTGTATAATCGTTGCTCATCTCAGTATCAATAAAACCGGGTTTTAAGCACAAAACCCTGATTCCACTTCTGCCATAAGTTATTGCCAATTCTTTTGTCAGGCTTTCAAGGGCTCCTTTACAGGCAATGTAAGCGGGACTGATGCCTCCTGCTTGTTGCGACATAATGCTGGAAGTGTTTATAATAACTCCATTGATGCTCCTTTCCTCCATAGCTGCTGCGCAGAATTTTGCTAAAAAGGCAGGCGCGGTAATACAAATCCTGAATGTCTTTTCCCACGTAGCCAGGTCAATGCTGCGCATGGTTTCAATCGTTCTCCACGCCGCATTGTTGATCAAAACATCTATTCTGCCAAATCTTTCTATGGCTGATTCAGGGATTGAATTGACAAAGTTCATATCGGCAAGATCACCACAGCATACAAGGCATTCTCTGTTGTACAGCTTTTTAATTTCCTCTTCTAATTCGAGCAAAGAAGATTGATTGGTAGCAACTACTACAGTTTCATAGCCAGCTTCCGCAAATGTCAGCGCTGTTTGCCTGCCTATCCCTTTTGAGGCCCCGGTTATAATAGCTACTTTAATTTGCATAAATCACTTTTTTAAATTGACTTGGCAGAGGTAAAATGCCTCCCAAAGAATCTCCGGTATTTACCCTGGAAGATATTCTCAACATAAAAAGAAGGCCATCGTCGTTAGAGATTATTTTTGTTTTCGTGTTTAGTACCGGATTTACAACATGACCTAATAAATTGCCCTTTTTCACTTCCTTTCCGATTGAAACGGAAGGAATAAAAATTCCATTTTCCGGCGAAGGCAGCTTACTTTGTAAATGACCTTCACCAGGCCGGTAATCTTCAAGCCAGGTAAACAAGCTGTTGTTTGGTTTAAATTCCGAATCAATCATTCCAAGACTTTTAAGAACATTTTGACATCCCTCTTCATAAAGTCGGATAGTTTTTTTATTGATAAATAGTCCACCCCCACATTCGGCATAAATAGCCGGTACATTCAAATCCCTTGCTGCGGAAAGTGTGCGCCCTTTGGCTTTTGCATCTGTTCCCCAGATCAGCGGAAGTCCAAACTCTTTTGCCATTCTTTGCTGCTTGGTCAATATGTCTTTTTCGGGATGAAGCATATACCCCGTCAGCGGTAAGATATCGAACATAGCACCTCCTGTATGCAGGTCGAGCAGATAATCTGCTTCTTTTATCAATTTGCTGATCGCCGCGGCTGCCCTTTCAGTCGTCGTGCCGTTTTCTTTACCCGGAAATGTTCTTGCCAAATCCTTTTCATCGCTGCCGGTGCGCTTGCTACGTTCAAATGCTGAAGCATTTGCAACCGGAACAATACTTACCTTCCCTTTGATGATTTTATTCTCCAGCTTTTTTATTAAACTGAGTGCAGCAAGCATAGGCTCACCCTCATCGCCGTGCACGCCTGCAATAATGAGAACGTGTGGACCGGCCGCGCCGGCCGATATCGTGTACAGGTCAAAATATTTATGAGGGATTCTTGTAAGCAATACAATTTTATTTATAGGCCAAAAAGCAAATAAAAAACAAATATACGTAAATAAGTAAGACATATGTATATTTGATTTTTATTTTAAAAAAAACAATTATGAAAAAACAAAGACGTGAAGAGCAGCGATTTTTGGAAAAAACCCGGGCAAAACGTTTTGCATCGAATTGCGCAGAAGTCACCGGGAAAATGTCGGGAATGCTTTTTAAACCCTTTTCTATTTTTCATGAAAAACGTAGAAACTTTTAATAATCTTAAATTACCCGATTTACCAATCAAAATTGAAAGTGATGAAAAAAAGAAATCTTTTATCATTGGCTTTAGCTTTGGCGTTTTTCCTGCCTGCCTGTTCCGTATTGCGGCAAAAGAACGATTCCACGATGCCGTTTACCATTGAAATTTTAAGAGACAGCCGGGAAGTGGTTTTAACCCAAACGCTGCCGTGGGAGGAGCAGATGATGGGATATTTTAAAGTCTTAAAAATACGTGCGGGCTTTTGGCAAATGTGGTATTCTTCATGGGATAATAAACGGAAAGATGATTATTCAGACTACCTGGTTTATGCACACTCCACCGATGGAAAGAATTGGATTAAAGAAAGTCCGGGACGAAAAAATAATATTCTTCAAGGTACGGGTCATCCGCATAAAGATGGCATTGTGGAGCA
>JBQCFI010000248.1:0-3689 GCA_051959325.1 Ginsengibacter sp.
CTTTGCTCACTTCCTGTTTGCAAGGAGAAGGAATCATTTAAGGAGTTAATCCAAACTTCTCTATGATCTCCCTGCCTTTTTCAGGAAAAAAGGTCAAGCCAAATTCCTCATGCAGGTCTTTTGCCCATTTGGAAATTACCGGGTCATCCCCTTTAAGATGGTATTTTGTCATATAAGCGATCCTGTTAAAGAAGAGGTCTTCCAGGTATTCGTCAAAATTCTGGTTGAAGTCCAATTCGAAAATGTGTAAAGGCTGATCGGATGGATTCCAGAATGAATGTACGATACCGCGGGGTCGCGAAGAAAAACCGCCCGCCTTTATTTCCCGGATTTGGTCACCTACCAACACACCCAGGGTACCTTCCAATACACAGGAAAACTCATCGAGATGATCATGAATGTGGGGTGCAGGCCCCATTTTTTTCGGTGCCAACACCAGTTCCACACATGAAAACTGATAATTAGTTTGAGCGCTTTTAATCAGCACCCGCATATTGATACCTCTCGGCCCTGGTTCCAGCACATCTTCCGGAGGTTGAATAAATAGAGGCGGCAGTTGGTGGGCAGGGTTACTTACTGTTTCAAGGTTAATACATTTTATCATAACGTGTAATTTTTAAGGACAGGTAATTTATCTATCCGTTTAGTTGTAAGAGTAGTTAGCATTTAGAAGTGACACCTTAATCGGAAAAAGGTGTCACTTCCTTCGGGATCATGCGGGGTCGATGTGGTGTTCCTTCATGATCTTCACAAAAGTTTCTTTATCAAGGCTTCCATCCACGGAAGCCTCATCAATATGCCTGAAAAAATCTTCCAGGCCGGATGGCGTCGTAAACATGACAAGCTTGCCTGTTGTTTCGCCTGTATTTTTAAAACTATGAGGAATCCCCTTGGGGCCATGAGCAAAACCACCGGCTCCCAATTCGATCCGCTCTCCGTTTAACGTGAAAGTAAAAGTTCCTTCCATCACGTGCCAAAACTCGTCCCAGTCATTGTCAATGTGTAAACCCGCTCCAACATTTGGTGGAGCACTTACTTCAAATACACTATAGGCATCGTCAGTTTGTTCGCCGTCAAGCTTTACGGTAATGGTGTTATTGGATACTACAAGAATTTCTTCCTGTCCTTCTGATACACCGGCAGTTTTTAAAGATTTCGTTTGCATCATTTAATTTTTTAGGTGATTGAATGGATGCAAATTATACCGGTGTAATGAAAAGCACTATCCCTGAAAATGGTGATTTTTAAGAGGATGATTCAACAGACGACATAACGGATTGGCGTACCATCTCGGGGGCATTTTTTACACTTAGCTTGTGCAGAATATGTTTCCGGTGGCTTTCAACAGTATGCCTGCTGATAAATAATTTCGCTGCAATTTCTTTGGAAGAAGCGCCCTGCGAAACGAGTTGCATAATTTCCTTTTCACGGGGCGTAAGCGAAGCATGATTTTCCAATGCAAGCCTTAGTTTTTCTCTTTTTGTCTGGGCAATGCTAACGGGAGCGAGCATATCTAACAATTTACTGCTCTTACGGCTTTTTTCTACCATAGAAGCATGCCGGTTAAGCTCGGCCTCTTTTTCGACAGTGCAATCGTCAAACAGTATCAAAGCAGAGTCGATATGCCGGTCGGGTGTGACAGAAAGTACAATTACTCTTTGCCGGATCCATATCCATTTACCATTAAAATGCTTCAACCGGTAACAATGTTCGTGTACCGCATTTTCCTTTCCTTCGTTCCATGGTGAAGCATTCAGTGTGGACGTTTCAGCAAAATGAATAAAGCCCTGCAAGTCATCAGGGTGCAGGCGCTTTATGACAAATTGCAAATCTCCTTCGATAAAGAGTTTCCTCGGGTAACCAAAGACCCTGGTAAAATTATGGCTTAAAAACGCCGAGCCTGATTTACTTCCGCAACGGGTGAACGCCGCCACCGTGCTTTCTTTAAAATGGAAGCGTTCAACAACGTCACCACACATGTTTTTATACACCTCATTGTATTGAATAAACCGGTGTAATTCTTCTGTTACCATAACCGATGGATTCGAATAATAAAATAATCGTTACAATGCCGGAAAATTTATAAACCAAAGTTCCGGATAACGGCATGTGATCAAAGTTACGTTTTACGGTAAAACATACTATTGCTTGTCTGAAATAATTTTTTAAGCTGTATCACCAGGTACTTTTTGTAGTAATTAATCACTTACCCCGGCCATTGTTAAGCGGGACGAATGACAGTGGAACCTTTTTATTTCTTCTTCTTCGCGTTCAACACATCCTCATAAGCACTCTTCAGCGCCTCCAGCAATACAGCGCGTTCTACTGTTTTAATTTCAAAGGTTGTCCATCCTTTGGTACCCCATTTATTCGGAACGGGGTAAATCCCTTTACCGAGTTCACAAAATAATTGCTGCTCCCGGACAGTTAACACGATATTGGCAGATTCAGTTTTTTCATGCAGTGTCGCAAATATTCTTTTGCCTTCCACTTTGAAAGCAAGCCTGTCGAAATGAGGCGTGGAAATGGTGCCGGGGAATGATAAGGCGAGCTCTCTAAATTCTTCTGTAGTCATAAAATATCTTCTCGCGTTGCAGGTATTGTGATCGGCAACTTCTTTTTCTTTTATATTTGTTTAAAAGTATAAAATTATAAAATGAATAATGAATTACTGGTAAAGATGATAACCGATAGCTGGCGGAAACAACTTACTGCCACCAACAAGATCTTTGATAACTTATCCGACGAAGAGTTGATGCAGGAAGTGGCACCCGGCAGAAACCGCGCGATCTATTTATTGGGCCATCTAACAGCAGTGCACGATCGCATGTTTCCCTTGCTTGGTTTTGAAGAATCCAAATATCCTGACCTAAAGGCTGTATTCTTGGACTCGCCTGATAAAGCTGTTGACGCAATTCCTTCTGCCAGTGAATTAAGGCAACGATGGCACGATGTGAATGAGACGTTATCAAATCATATCAAAAGTTTGCCTGCTGATGATTGGTTCACCCGTCATGCGAATATTTCTCAAGAAGATTTTATTAAAGAGCCGCATCGCAACAGGCTGAATGTGTTATTAGACCGCACCGTTCATCTCAGCAATCACCGCGGACAGTTATTATTGTTGAAGAAGGGTATTTCCCGGCATTAAAATGAAGAATGTGTTCCAGGTTGAAGGTTCGGGGTTGGGGCAACCAGACCTAACAGGTTTTAAAAACCTGTCAGGTCTATGGACCCGCTACGATTCTCATCCTCAAATATCCATTCACAGGTCTGCCATGATAAGCCGGTGACCATTGGTAAGGACAGGCTAACAGTACGCAAAATGATTAAGGGAGACGTTTTATTAAGGGAGACGTTTTATTAAACATCTCTACGGTTTAAAAAACCTATCATCCTTCCAGTTATCCACGTTCGTTTGAATATATTTTTTGATGTTCCAATAAGAATTTTGGTTGCGAATAATATGATCATGAAAACGGGTTTGCCATTCAAAAGAATGGTCAAAGGGTTTTGAATCCTTTTTGACAGCACCTTTAAATGATCGTATGATGGTAGACAGAGAACCAGATTTTGGGGAAATGGATGAATGTTGTAGAGACGTGTGTTAAAAAGAAACTAAAACATAACATTTTTTTAACATAAAGAAAAAAAAATAACTTAAAAACAATACGCGGAAGTTCCTTAAG
>JBQCFI010000249.1:0-4302 GCA_051959325.1 Ginsengibacter sp.
ACACCATATTCAAGGATCAAATCCCATCCAATGATCCAGGCGATAAATTCGCCCATGGTGGCATAAGAATAAGTGTATGCACTTCCGGCTATTGGAATCATTGAGGCAAATTCGGCATAACATAATCCGGCAAAAGCACAACCCAAAGAAGCTATTACAAATCCGAGTGTTACAGAAGGGCCCGCATGCTGGGCTGCTGCTGCAGCAGTCCTAACGAATAGTCCTGCTCCTATAATGGCGCCAATACCAAGTGCGATCAGGTTTCCAGCCCCCAATGTTCTTTTTAATGTGTTTTGCGATTCACCTGCTTCATGCATCAGATGGCTGACAGGCTTCATAATAAATAAACTACTCATCGTGTTTCTGCGGAATTTTTGTGTTTATAAAAGAGTGAAAAATAAAAAATAATTTTTAATGATTGTTACAATTGTTTCGGAGCATAATTTAAATATCCGGAAAAGTAAGGAATAAATTAAAAACCACGCAAAAAGATTTATCAGTGGTGATGAAATCATGTCGTTTTTTCTGATTGCAAATTTGCATCATGTTGCTTATTAAAATAAAAAATCAAAAATGTTTTTATTTTATCTTCGCCCTCTTATGAAAAAGGAGAAAGAGATCGTAATGAGCGGCATCCGGCCAACGGGTTATTTGCACCTTGGAAATTATTTTGGGGCGATGCGCAATTATGTAAAAATGCAGGAAGATTATGAGTGTTATTTCATGGTAGCGGATCTGCATTCTTTGACAACACATCCGGATACAAAAGACCTGAAAAGCAATGTGCACCGGGTTTTGGCAGAAAATATCGCCTGTGGTCTCGATCCGGATAAAGCGGCATTATATTGCCAAAGCCATGTATATCAAACTTCTGAATTATATCTCTATTTAAATATGCTGGCTTACAAAGGCGAGCTTGAAAAAACCCCGACTTTTAAAGATAAAGTGCGCCAACATCCGGATAATGTAAACGCCGGATTGCTTACTTATCCTGTGTTGATGGCTGCTGATATTTTAATTCACCGGGCCAATTATGTTCCGGTTGGCAAAGACCAGGAACAACACCTGGAGATTGCCAGAAATTATGTGAACCGTTTTAATCACCGGTATGGCGAAGTTTTTCCTGAACCTTATGCCTTTAATTTTAATCGTCAACTCGTGAAAGTTCCTTCGCTGGACGGAAGCGGCAAAATGAGTAAAAGTGAAAATCAAATGGCCACTTTATACCTCGCTGATGAAGACGATGCCATCAGGAAAAAAATTATGAAAGCAAAAACCGATAATGGGCCTGCAGAAAGCAATTCTATTAAACCGGATTATATTGAAAACTTATTTTTGTTGATGAGACTGGTGAGCGGCAATGAAACGCTTCAGTATTTTGAAGAGAAGTTTAATGATTGCTCAATCCGTTATGGCGATATGAAAAAGCAATTGGTGGAAGATATGGTGAAATTTATTTCTCCAATCCGACAAAAAGTAAATGATATTTTAAAAGACGAAAAATATTTACAAAAAGTGATGAAGCAGGGCGCAGAGAAATCAACAGCAAATGCAGAAGTGACGATGAAACTTGTGCGGAATGCCATGGGGTTGAATTACTTTTAAGGCTGAAGGTTCGATGAAGGTTAATGGTTCAATATTGAATGTTGCATAGTTTGAAAATACAAAAATTCAAAAACACTACATGGCAAAATCAAGAAAGCCGAAACACATTGCTGTTGCGGGAAATATCGGTGCAGGCAAAACTACTTTGACGGAACTGTTGAGTAAGCATTATAAATGGATTCCGCAATTTGAAGATGTGGATCACAATCCGTATCTGAATGACTTTTATGATGAAATGCCCAGGTGGAGTTTCAATTTGCAAATATATTTTTTGAACAGCCGCCTCAATCAATTGCTGGAAATCCAACGCGGCACAGAAACGGTTATCCAAGACAGAACAATCT
Source organism: Ginsengibacter sp. (assembly GCA_051959325.1). Classification (GTDB taxonomy): domain Bacteria; phylum Bacteroidota; class Bacteroidia; order Chitinophagales; family Chitinophagaceae; genus Ginsengibacter. The sequence goes on from JBQCFI010000249.1 coordinate 1,950, forward strand.
ATGAAGATGCGAATATTTTTGCGCCTAATCTGCATGATATGGGCCTCATGACCAAAAGGGATTTTACCAATTATTATTCTTTTTTTGAAACTTTAAAAACAATGGTGCAGCCGCCCGATTTACTGATTTACCTGAATGCTTCTGTTCCAACGCTTGTCGCTCAAATTCAAAAACGTGGCCGGGAATACGAAGAAAATATCCGGCTGGACTATTTGAAAAAGCTGAATGAATTTTACAACAAATGGATCAGTAGTTATAAAGAAGGCCCTTTATTAATTGTGGATGCAGATAAAAATAAATTTGCGGAAAATGAAGAAGATTTAGGAATAATCATCAACCAAATTGATGCGCAATTGTATGGATTGTTTTGAGCAGCAAGAAAGCTGATCTTGTTTATTTTTTGCGCTTCGACGATCTTGCTTTTTCATTAAACTCCACGCATATTTTTACCCAATATTTAAGATCCTTTTCTTTTTGAAAGCCGACTGGTAGCACGTAGCAATAACCTTTAAGTTCTTTTCCTCTCATAATCATTAGCTGGTATCCCGTTTTTTCTGCTACTTCTTCGTGCAGATCCGGATCAAAGCGGCACATTAAATTCTCCCCACTTACGCTGATACACATTTTGTCATTAACCATAAAGGTGAGTCCACGGAACATTTTCTTTTCCTCCACTTTCAGGCCCTTAAAATGTGATAGATGTTGCCTGATCCTGTTTGCAAGTGTGCTATTGAATGACATGATCTTTTTTTAATCACGTGGATATTCGTCAATTTTTATAAAACCTCTGTTTTCCTTTTCACCGTTTTTTCTTTTCTCAAAAAACTGCCTGTCAAAGCTGCAAAACCGGCTACCACGGCGCCAATAAGAGCGGTAACAAAAACTAATAAATAAGGACTATCGGCTTTGAACATTAATAGCGATACACGGTGGGCCAAAATATTTCCGTTGCTGGTGCTGATCCACAAGCTCATAATTCCCCATAATAAAAACAAAGCCACAAAGCCTGAAATAAATGACGCAAGATGCGTCTGCGGAATGAGTATGGGAATGATGAAAGCCACGATGGCAATGCTCCACCACGGAAAATATAAGCACACAAGAAAACTAAAAAGAATGATGAGGATTGTGCAGGTGAGGAATTTCATATTTCGGTGAGTTGGTGAATAGTGAATGGTGATAATTAAGAATCTGATTTATTTATTTGTTTGCTGGCAACGGCTGTGGCTCGTGAAGACACGGCTGTGGTTCGTGATGACACGAACCATGGCAGCGGTAGACACGAACCATGTCGGCAAAGAAGTTTGTAAAGAGATGAATATTGCCGATGAAATAAAATACAAACCGGGATTATTTCTTTGTTTATTGTTCATCACAATATTTTAATGATCTAATAATTTTTTAATTAAAACTCATTGTCCATTTTACTCTCTGATCATTTGCCTCAGATGCTTTCATTACCCAAAGTTTATAATATTTTCCAAGCGCCCAGTCTGTTACAAAATCATCATAAAATTTGCTGCCGGGATTTCCACTTTCTCCTCCCGGATATATTCCCCACGCTTCAGTTTCAGGAGTTAATGAAACGATCATGCGCCAGCTTGGACCGTGTTGTTCTTTTGCTGCGTTAATTGTATTTGTGCCGCCGCCAATCGGCAAATGCAGTCTGCTGAAAGCGTCAATTCGCGCTAAATGTTCTACGCGTGTGTCCTTATATTTGGCCCACTCCAGTTTTCCGTCTTCATCCGCTTTCCTGATCACCGCCGCTGCTTTTTTAAAAGCGTCTGTTACGTCGTCAGGCAATGTTTCAATCTTCGCGGTGTTTACATTGTCTAAATATTTGAAGTTGGGATATTTTTCCATGTCATCGAGCAAAGTGCTTTCTGAAGGCCATAATAATTCCAAACCTGTTTTTAAAAATTCATCTTTCCAAACCGTCGTTTCCAAACTGTCCCATGTCACCACAAATAACGTGGCACCTTTTGAAGCGGTATCATTTCTTAGATCCCAGTTTCTGAGAATGTCAAAATAGTTTTTTTCCTGTGGAGAAAGTTTATCTACCTGCATATTTCTTACCAAAACCGGCAGCGCCATTTCACCAAAAACATTGTAATTATCTGTTTGCAATTTCATCATTTCCTGGGGAGTAATATCATTCATCGCTTCCAGTCTTCTATTGATTTCCCAGCCACGGTAAGGCGGGTAACTGCCTCCGAGATAATACGGATAAGTTGTATCTGTCGGCAACTGATTGGCACTGCTAACAAAACCTCTTTCCGGATTCACGAGGTGCGGATTTTCGTCCTGCGGGATAATTCCCTGCCAGAAATAGCTGCTGTCTGATCCTTGCATT
>JBQCFI010000250.1:0-2603 GCA_051959325.1 Ginsengibacter sp.
TTGTATCAATGAGTTGGTCACATGCTTTTGCATATTTTGCTTTATCATCCGGCAAATTAAAATACCAGGGAATAAAACCAATCTCCTCCCGAGCATCAGAAAATTTTCCATTTTGCAAGCGAACCTCAAAGAAAGAGGCGCTGTCATTCCACAAATAATCCTGAACAATGGATTTTAGTGACGCGGCTTTATCACTATATTTTTTTTCAAGGGAAGTGTTTCCAAAAAGTTTCGCCATGTTGTTCATTGCCACTGCATTCCCGTACATATAACTGTTGATCGTTGGCCTTACATTTTGTACATGTCGTCCGCCGCTGATCGATTCTTCCATGGCATCTTTCACATCATATTGCCAGAATTTGCCATCCGCCAATTGTCTCTCTTTTTCCCACTGATGATAGTCTGAATCCAATGCCGGTAAATTATTTTGTATAAAACTTTTATCGGGAGTAACGAGGTAACGATTATAAACCGCATTCTGCAACCAACTGCTAAAATTATGCAGGTGAGGGCTGGGCGTTTTCTTATCAACATGCAACCAAAAATTGATGTAGTCATTTATATATTCCGGATCATGCAGCCATCTTCCTTCATAAATGTGATGACCCAGTGCACTGCTGATTGTGTTATATTTTCCCGCATGTTTCATCGGTGTAATAAATTCTGTAAAAACATAACCATCCGGCGTTTTTTCCAGGTGTTTTCTGAATGACCACCAGCGATAATAATATATCTTTTCGAGGGTCGTGTCCGGACAATCAAAAAGCGGAATATTTTTAGCCAGCCAGCCAAAGGCAGCTTTATTGGGAACATAATTTTTTACAGCTTCTGTATCGATTGAATTAAAATAACTAACATAAGATTTCAACTTAGCCGTACTCAATATAAACTGTTGCGACGATTGAGCAAGGCTGGTACTTGCTAAAAAAAACACGACACTGATATTGGTAATTACAAAACCGAAAATTTTTTTCATTCTTTTAAATTCATTTTTTTAAATGCAAAATCTACAAAAGCAATGTATCATAACAGGCACTTTTGTTTAAAATAAAAAAAGTGCTTATTTGTTCGTTTACTGCAACAACGTATCGTCACACTTATTCTTATTCAAATAACCAATCCAATTCTTCTTTTACTCCTGACTGCGTGAGGCCGGTATCGTAAGATCGCGTTAACTTATCATCATCAACGAAACCTAAAATAAGTACTGCTCCTTTCGGCAAATCAAGTGTATTTGTACCTGCTTTAAAAGAAAAAGTATGAATGTTTACCGGTGGCATCCCCGATATAATCAACGCATTGGCAATTTTCGTTTGTGCCTGCCCATAATCATTCGCGCTTGCATCATTTTCCAAAGTCGGTGGTTGAAGATATTCCGGATTTTGAGTATTGAAATAGCCCACCAAAACCTTTACCGGTTTGGCATTCGAAAATTCAAGGTGCGTGCCCTCTTTCAATTGCTTAACTCTTGAAAATTTTAAGCCTTGCAATTGCTTTAGTTCTTCCGCGAAATTTTTGATGTAAGTGCTGGTATCGGTAAATAACTCCTTGCCTGTATTTATTGAATAATATTCATCAGGTCTGGTGATTAAAGTTACCGCTGCATTCTGTAGCAGCTCTGTTTTTTTTAATGCTGTTTTTGATTTTGGCGCCTTCAGAGAATCAATATTCTTTTTGAAAGAAGAAAGTTCCTTTTCATACACCGGCAACATTTCCGTCCAGGTTTTATAATTTCCATCCGCGCCACTAACAGGAATTTTTCTTTGTTTCGTTTGCATGCTGTTCGCATACAGGTAAGTATCTTTCGTTAGTGCCGCTAATTTCTTATACCAGTCTAAACTTTTCTCCAAGTGAGGAAGTGCTTTGTCAAGATCAGTAATGTTATTGGAATATTTATATCGTAAAACAGATAATGCGGCTTCCGCTTTTTCAGCATAACTATTGGCAAGTGCATTATAAATGTGCATATCGTTTTTAATCCTTTCAAATTCGTTCTTGTCTTTTGTAATTAAAGGCGAAGCATGCTCGATGGCTTCCACAGCTTTTTGTCCATGAACTTTTACTTCTTTAATTATTTCAACAGGCGTTTCTCCTACGTGCTTTTCGTGCTTCCATTCTTTTTCTGCGTATTCGGTCAACATCTCTCCTTCAGGTGATTCAGAATTATACAATAAAGTAAATAAGCCATAACGATATGGATTGATCAGTTCAGTCATCAGCATTCCTAAAGATAATGTCTGACGATTGCCATCGGTGATACCAAATCGCCTTAAAAGCTTTGGCGCAATTTCGCCCGACTGTTCAAAAGCTTGAAGAATATTTTTTCCAGCCGAAAGATTGCTTCCATATTTATTAGCGAGAAGGCCGGCCCAATAATTCACTTCGTCACTTCGGTCGCGATGGCAATTCCATGCATATCGTGCCCATGCTTTATACCACATCCAATCACGGTCAATCTGTAACAGGCGCGGGTTTGTTTTGTCAGCAGTATAAGGCCAGTCCCAATAGGAAGCTTGCGGATAAAGGTGCAATCCATTGGCGTGATAAATATCATGCATAGCCAGCACGCATTTTTGTATAAAATCATCCGCCGCATAACGAAA
>JBQCFI010000251.1:0-6389 GCA_051959325.1 Ginsengibacter sp.
ATTCAAAGTAAAATTCTAAGTGATAAAGAAGAAGCAGGAATCAAATACAAAGATTATTTTGATTTTGCTGAACCTGTTTCTAAAATTCCTTCTCACCGGATTTTAGCGATCATGCGTGGATTTATGGAAGGGTTTTTAAAAATGACCATTGCTCCGGAAGAAGAAATCGCTTTATTGAAAATAGAAGAACAATTTATACAAGCAAATAATCAAGCTGCAGAGCAGGTGAAAAAAGCCATTAAAGAATCTTACCGGCGATTGCTGCAACCAAGCCTTGAAAGTGAATTCAGAATGGCTTTAAAAACAAAAGCTGACGAAGAAGCGATCTCTGTATTTGCTGAAAACCTGCGACAGTTATTGCTTTCATCGCCATTGGGAAGCAAAAGAATTATTGCAATTGATCCCGGGTATCGCACAGGTTGCAAAGTAGTCGTGCTGGACGAAAAAGGCGAATTGCAACAAACAGATTTAATTTTTGTGCATGAAAAGAATTTTAAAATAAATGAAGCAGAACAGAAAATAAAAGAGCATATTTCCAAATACAACATAGAAGCTTTTGCCATTGGTGATGGAACTGCCGGACGGGAAACAGAACAATTTATAAAGGGATTGAATACAGGTTTGCCTGTGTTTTTGGTGAATGAAGATGGCGCTTCTATTTATTCTGCTTCGGAAATTGCGAGGGAAGAATTTCCGGATCAGGATATTACTGTTCGAGGCGCTGTGAGCATCGGCCGCAGGTTGATGGACCCTTTGGCCGAACTGGTAAAAATAGATCCGAAAAGTATTGGCGTCGGTCAATATCAACATGATGTAAACCAGGTAAGGCTTAAAGAAAAACTGGATCAAACCGTGATAAGTTGTGTGAACGCCGTTGGTGTAAATCTCAATACCGCCGGAAAATATTTGTTGAGTTATGTGAGTGGCATTGGCCCGTCTCTTGCCGAAAACATTGTGAACTATCGAAAAGAAAAAGGAAGGTTTAGCAATCGCAAACAATTGAAAGAAGTGCCGCGCCTTGGAGAAAAAGCGTTTGAACAATGTGCCGGCTTTTTAAGAATAAAGAACGGTGATAATCCTTTGGATGAAAGCGGTGTACATCCTGAATCATACAAGATTGTTGAACAAATTGCAAAAGACGCGGGCATTACGTTAAAAGACATTATTGGGAATGAGAATATCGTAAATAAAATTCCGTCGCAGTCTTATGTAACTGAAAATATTGGCCTTCATACTTTGCAGGATATTTTAAAAGAATTAAAGAAACCGGGACTTGATCCACGCAGCCACGCACAAATGTTTGAATTTGCAAATATTTATTCCATCGAAGATGTAAAAGTCGGAATGATTGTGCCCGGACAAGTTACCAATCTTACACGCTTTGGTGCTTTTATAGATATTGGCGTGAAGCAGGATGGTCTTGTTCACGTTTCTGAAATTGCACAAAAATACATCAGCGATCCGGGAGAAGTTTTGAAGCTGAACGATAAAGTGATGGTGAAAGTGCTGGAAGTAGATTTACCGAGAAAAAGAATTGCTTTATCTATAAAACAAACCCAGGAAGCACCAACAAAAAATCAGAGGCTGGCAAAAAGCAATCACCAAAATTCATCCAAGCCAAAAGAAAAAGAAACAGCAAGTATGGAAGATGCAATTAGTTTATTGAGAAAGAAATTTGGAAAATAAACAGTTGGAAGAATTATATACACAAAATAGAAATCAGTATTATTTGTCGCCTCGTTGAAAGAAACATATCCGATTCTTTTGCAAATTTGTTTCCCATGTGCATTTCCTTTTTTTGAAAAAGGAAAATAAAGATTGGAATGAAATGTGCAGAAGAATCGTTCAAAACGCTACACAACATACTAAATCAGTGGTCAAAATATCAGAATGACATCAGAACAACAAAGGCTTCACGAAAACTTGCATAAAAAAATACCGCTTGAACAATGGGGCCCTTATGTAAGTGAAAGGCAATGGGGAACAGTGCGTGAAGATTACAGTTATACGGGCGATGCCTGGAATTATTTTCCTTTTGAGCAATCGCATTACCGCTCTTATTTATGGGGCGAGGATGGTATCGCAGGCATCTCCGATTATTTTCAAAACCTTTGCTTCGCAATTGCTTTATGGAATCGAAAAGATCCGATTTTAAAAGAACGTCTTTTTGGCCTGGCCAATAAGCAGGGAAACCACGGGGAAGATGTGAAGGAACTGTATTATTATTTAGATAATATTCCGTCACACTATTACATGGAATATTTATACAAATACCCTCAGCAGGAATTTCCATATGAAAAGATAAAAACTGAAAATAAATCAAGAAGCAAAAGAGAACCGGAATATGAAATCCTTGATACCGGGATTTTTGATAATAACGAGTACTTCGACGTTCATGTAACATATGCCAAGCAAGACTCTCACGACATTTTTATTAAAATAAATATTCACAACCGCTATTCAGAAAGTGCCGGAATTACTGTATTACCCACGCTCTGGTTTTACAATCGTTCCAGCAATGAAAATCTTTCAGAAAAACCTCTAATTACTTTAGCTAATAAAACAACTGTAAAGGCAACTCATCAGCGGTTAGGAACGTATTTTTTATATTTTCAACCACCAAGAATCAGTTTATTTACAGACAATGTAACAAACAGAAAAAAAGTGACCGGAGAAACAAACCCTACTCCCTTTGTAAAAGATGCATTTCACAATGCAATCATCAACAAAAAAAATATCGGGGCTCTTCGAAAAAGAAATTCCGGGACAAAATTTGCGCCCGTTTATGATTACGATATTGCTCCCGGTGAATCAAAAACTATTTACCTGCGGTTGTCTGATAAAGAAATGGAGAATGCTTTTGAACCGGGATTTGAAAATATTTTTTCATTCAGAAAAACAGAGGCGGATGATTTTTACAATGATCTGATTCCTTCCAATGTTTCTGAAGACAGAAAAAAAATCGCCAGGCAGGCATTTGCAGGATTACTTTGGAACAAGCAGTATTATCATTACGATGTGGAAAAATGGCTTACTACAAGTGACGGAATTACTCCTGTAAATGATGGTAAAGTTTTTGGCCGCAATCACGACTGGAAGCACCTCAAAAATCAGAACATTATTTCTATGCCCGACAAGTGGGAATTTCCGTGGTATGCTGCATGGGATCTGGCGTTTCATTGTATTCCGATGGCACTAATGGATCCATGCTTTGCTAAACAACAGTTGCTGTTGATGATGCGTGAATGGTATATGAAACCGGACGGGCAATTGCCGGCTTATGAATGGCATTTCAGCGATGTAAATCCGCCGGTGCAGGCCTGGGCTGCATTACAGATTTACCGGATCGAAAAAACAAAAAACGGTAAAGGAGACATCTCTTTTTTGAAAAAGATCTTTCAAAAACTGATCATCAATTTTACCTGGTGGATCAACCGTAAAGATGCAAAAGGCAATAATATTTTTCATGGCGGATTTCTTGGATTGGACAATATCGGCCTATTCAACCGAAGCATCGAACTTCCCGGAAACCGGCGCCTGGAGCAGGCTGACGGCACTAGTTGGATGGGAATGTATGCGCTGAATATGATGGATATTGCTTTGGAAATAGCAGTAGTGGATGATACGTTCGAAGAAATGGCAACGAAGTTTTATGAACATTTTATTTTAATTGCAGAGGCTTTGAATCAATATGGATTATGGAATGATGAAGACAAATTTTTTTATGATGTATTTGGACTAACTGATGCAAGCCCGATTCTTTTGCCAATTCAATCAATTGTAGGACTCACTAAATTATTTGCGGTTTCGACCATTCAAAAAAAAGTGCGCGACCTTCTGCCTGACTTTAAAAAAAGAAGTAATTGGATTGAAAAATACCGGCGGAAAAATAATCGTTTCTGGCCTAATGAGGAGCGTGCTGAAGGAGATTCGATACTCCTTTCTTTGGTACAGAAGGAAAGATTAAAGGACATTTTGCAACACTTGTTGAATGAAGCAGAATTTCTTTCGCCGGGAGGTATTCGGGCATTATCAAAATTTCATGAAACGAACCATTATACCATCACTCTTGAGGATGTACAATATTCGATTCAATATGATCCCGGTGATTCTACTTCTGATCTTTTTGGTGGCAACTCTAATTGGCGCGGCCCTGTTTGGATACCAATCAATTATCTCATCATTCAATCTATCAAAAAGTATGGTGAGTTTTATGGTGATGAATTGTTAGTTGAGTGCGCAGCAGGTTCAGGCAATCAAATGAATCTGAAAGAAGTGGCGAATGAACTGGCTCGAAGAGTAATCAGTTTGTTTGAAAAAGATGCAGAAGGAAAACGCAGGCTCAATGGAAAATACAATTGGTTTTATCAGCGGCCCGAGAATCAGGACCTGGTTTTATTCTACGAATATTTTCATGGAGATGACGGAAACGGCCTTGGAGCCAGTCATCAGACAGGGTGGACTTCATTGGTTGCCAGTTTAATAAATGATTTGGCAAAAGATGGATGATTAATTTAGAGCATAGAAAAAGAAGTTATTTCTTCTTTTATTGAATGATCTTGACTTATTTACAACTTAACTGACGATTTCGAATTGAATTTACTTAAACAGTGGCTTTTAGTCTTATAATACCAATTGCCTGAAAAGTCTGTTCAACGTTTCGTCAGCATTTTTAGTGAACCCGGCGTGTACTCTAGAAGTTTGGATTATGGTACTTCTTGTGGCTGTCAGCCAGCGAAAACGTTCGGCTATTGGCAGTTTCGCAATTGGGCCGGCATTGATTTCTCCGCGACAAATGCGTTGAAATGTTTCCAAATATTCTCCCACTTCTTCTATGTCCAACTGATCACAAAAATGACGGATCCTTTTTTCGTGCAATTGATAAAGGGACTGCAAGAACTTTTGATCGCGGCAATACAATATTACGCCCACATTCAGGAATTCCTCGCGTTCCACACGCGGTACGATCCGGATAACGGCATATTCAAATAATTGATTCTCTTGCATTTTCTGCTTCTTTTACAAAAATTTCTGAATGTGCTATTCTTGTTTCTAAAAATTCAATGTAAGCTTCGCGATGTTCTTTTACCGAATTGAACTCCTCCTCTCCTTCCAGCCATTCCGCAGGAACTAAATTCACAATATCCGTGATCAATTCTTTAGTAAAAATATTTTTCAATTCATCATTTACTTTTTCCAATTCAGATGCCTGTGGAAGCAGCACATGATCTTTTACCAATAAGAAAGGTTTTGCTGCCTGCTCTTTCCAGTTGTGCCATGAATGGTGAAAATAAAGCGAGGCGCCAAAATCTATCAACCACAATTCTTTGTACCAAATCAACATGTTCGTGTTTCGGGAAGTGCGATCCACGTTTGTGAGCAGGCAATCGAGCCATACAATTTTAGAAGCGAGTTCCGGCGCTATCGTCGTTACTGCCGAATCAAAAGTGATGGAACCGGAGAGATAATGCAAGCCCAAATTTAAACCGACACTCGCTTTTAGCAGATCCTGAATTTCTTCATCAGGCTCGGTGCGGCCAAAGGCTTCATCGAGATTGGCAAAAACAATTTCCGGAACTTTTAATCCGATGGCACGCGCCATTTCCGCTCCGATCAATTCTGCGATCAGTGCTTTTTTTCCTTGTCCCGCTCCGCGAAATTTGATTACATAAAAAAAGCCGTCATCGGCTTCTGCAATTGCAGGCAACGAGCCGCCTTCACGCAAAGGGGTTACATACCTGATCACATTTACTGTCCTGATTTCGGGAATATTATATGCCATAAGATTGCTGCACAATTTACAGCAAAGGAAGAAATAGTGGGAATTTGTATTTTAATATTCGCAACACCGGCGTAAAAACAACATCTGCTTGCTTTTGAGTACAACAGTGATATAACAGAAAACTTCGTATGTCACAATGGAGTTATGATCTACTCATGTTACAATAAAAAAAAACGGAAAAGAAACGCGTGTAGAGACAAAAAAGGATGGCGAGTACATGAATATTGTTGATAATGGACAAACAACTTTGAATTATCAAACTCCAGCCAGGTACAATAGCGTACAATTGACACGGGCGCAATAAGATGTACTTAACTGATGAACACAGAACAACCGTTATATGTTTAAAGTCTGATTCCTTCCTGTTTCAAGTACGGCTAATCCCTGTCAGAGCCCACTTGATGCCTGCAAATTGCCTATATAAACGGAAGAGGACTTATTTAATGTAACGCAATTCGGTAATGAAAATTATCGAAAAGACATAGAATATTGGTTATGATTTAGACATTTATTCCGCCCAACAATAATTATATTTCGTATTTTTATTTCATGGAAGTACATGAACCCGCCGTAGCTTATGGCAAGCAAAAATTCTCTGTTGAAGACT
>JBQCFI010000252.1:0-5273 GCA_051959325.1 Ginsengibacter sp.
AAAAATGAAGAAGGGGAAGCGTTTATTTTTCGCCCCGAGGAGAATTTCAAACGTTTTAATATCTCAGCCGAAAGGATGGAAATGCCACAGGTTCCGGAAGAAATTTTCATGGAAGGGATGAAGCAATTGGTAAAAGTGGATGAAGCGTGGATTCCGGCCAAACCAGATCATTCTTTATATATCCGGCCTTTTATGTTCGGTACGGATGAAGTAATTGGCGTGAAACCAAGCCAGAAATATAAATTTATGATTATTTTAAGTCCGACTGGCCCTTATTACAGTGCTCCGATGCGGATTTATGCAGAAGAGAAATATGTAAGAGCGGTGCCCGGCGGTGTTGGGTTTACTAAAAATGCCGGTAATTACGGCGCATCGATGTTTGCCACTGCAGAAGCAAAAAGAAAAGGCTACGACCAGGTTTTATGGATGGACGCTTTTGAACATAAGTATGTGCAGGAATGCGGAACCATGAATGTATTTTTTATCATTGGAAATACAGCGGTAACACCGTCTTTAGCCGACGGAACCATTCTGGCCGGCGTCACAAGGGATAGTGTAATTCAGTTGCTGAAAGATATGGGTTTAAAAGTAGAGGAAAGGAATCTGAGTATTGATGAGATCGAAGATGCCTATAAAAAAGGTACGCTGCATGAAGTGTTTGGAACCGGCACCGCGGCTACTACCTCATTTATAAAGGAATTGCGCTACAAAGATTTTGTGATGACATTTGAAACAGAAAAATGGAAAGTAGGTACAGAAATAAGCAGAAGAATGAACGCGATTAAAGAAGGAAAAGCAGAAGACAAATATGGATGGATGGTGAAGGTTTAGCGGCTAAATGTTTAATACGCAATATTAAATATTTCAATGCTCAAGGTGGAGGATCAGCAAACGAATAAATAAGCCGATTTCCTGTTTTTATTTATTTTAATATTTCATTTTTTCTTACAATCAAAAATTTTTGGTTTTTCGCAAAGCTACACTTACCTTTGCCGTCCAAAAAAATAAGGGTAAAAAAACGATGCCTACAATACAACAGTTAGTAAGAAAAGGAAGAACAATTATCAGGGCTAAAAGTAAATCAAGAGCGCTTGACAGTTGCCCGCAGCGCAGAGGCGTTTGCACCAGGGTTTATACAACAACTCCTAAAAAACCGAACTCCGCTTTGCGTAAAGTGGCTAAAGTAAGGCTTACTAATAAAATTGAAGTAATCGCTTATATTCCCGGAGAAGGACACAACCTTCAGGAGCACTCTATCGTGTTGCTTCGTGGTGGAAGGGTAAAAGACTTACCTGGAGTACGTTACCACATTGTACGCGGCAGCCTTGATACTGCCGGTGTAAAAGACCGCAAACAAAGCCGCTCTAAATACGGAACTAAAAAAGAAAAAGCTAAAAAATAATTAACCGGAGCCGGATATTTTAATCTGGCAAAAAATAAAAAAGAACAATGCGTAAAGCACAAGCAAAAAAACTTCCATTAGCTCCTGATCCTAAATTTCAGGATAAATTGGTAACCCGTTTTGTAAATAACTTAATGTGGGAAGGGAAAAAGAGTGGCGCGTACACAATTTTTTATGATGCGATTGATAAGGTTTCTAAAATTTCCGGCGACAATGGTTATGAAGTTTGGAAAAAAGCGCTGGCAAATGTTACTCCGGGAGTAGAAGTGAAAAGCCGCAGAATAGGTGGTGCGACTTTCCAGATTCCTTCAGAAGTTCGTGCCGACAGAAAAATTTCATTGAGCATCAAATGGCTTATTAAATACAGCCGCGACAGAAACGGCCGCAGCATGTCCGAAAAACTGGCGAATGAAATCGTAGCAGCAAGCAAAGGCGAAGGTGCTGCTTTCAAAAAGAAAGAAGACACGCACCGTATGGCTGATGCAAACAAAGCATTTGCGCATTTCAGAATCTAATAAATTTTCAGCTAAAATGATTTACGCCCTTCTTATTTGAGAAGGGCTTTTTGTTTTACGACAATTTGAATGATTTGAAGTATTGACTTTTGATCCAGGGAATGTTGTTTTCAAAAACAATTTTAACGCATTTTAAAAAGTTATTACCGTTTAATTTGTTGGTTCTATCCATTCCTCAATTAATGTTATCATTTAAAAGCGGTTATCGTTTCATATTTAATAACATAATTACAACGGATAAACAATATCTTTGAGAAAGGCACAAATTCTAAACGAATTCAAAAGAACGTCCGGCACACTTCCAATCTATGAAACATTTAACAACGATTACAGATCCCATATTTATAAAACCAAAACAATATTCCACTGCTGATAAATTTTTTTTAAAACTAATCCGTGATGAGCGCGACCTTCCTTTTATATACCTGACGCTTAAAATATCCTTCACATTGATTCCCCTTGGGATATTGTTATTCATGCCCTTCATCCGAGGATGGATTTGGTGGGCTATTGCAATTGCATATGCTTATCTAAACAACTTCATCTTCAAGGGACCCTTTGGCCTGATGCTGCATTGTACCAGTCACCGGGCTTTTTTCAAAAAGAAGCACCAGTTTTTGAATTACTATCTACCTTGGGTCATAGCGCCTTTTTTTGGTCATTCTCCCGAAACTTATTTTACACACCATATTGGTATGCACCACGTGGAAAATAACCTGGAAGGCGATGAAAGCAGCACGATGCCTTTTCAAAGAGATTCTTTAAAAGATTTTCTAAAATATTTCGGTTCTTTTTTATTCAGGGGAGTATACGATCTCGCTGCTTATTTTTTGAGAAAAAAAAGAAACAGATTGATGTACCGGTCAGTTCGCGGAGAGTTACTGTTTATCGGATTTTGCATAGCATTATCTTTTATTAGTTTTAAAGCAACACTTTGGGTTTTTATCATTCCATTTTTCATTTACCGGCTTGTGGCGATGATGGGTAACTGGGCGCAACATTCTTTTATTGATCCCAGCGATCCGGGTAATGAATATAAGAGCAGCATTACCTGTATCAATACAAAATACAATCTTAAATGCTGGAATGACGGTTACCATATCAGTCATCATGAAAAGCAGAGTATGCACTGGACAGAGCACCCGGTTTATTTCCAAAAAACGTTGGATAAATATGTAACCAATAAAGCAATTGTCTTTGACGGCATTCATTTTTTGCATGTTTTTATCTGGCTGATGAGAAAGCGGTATGATTTGCTTGCAAAAAATTACGTTACGCTTGATGACCGCTACCATTCAGATGATGAAGTTGTGTCGTTCCTTAAATCAAGGACTGAAAAAATTGCTTTTGAGCGTTGATCAACAGTAAGGGCATTTCACAAGGATTTGACTTTTGATTTCAGCAAAGGAATAAATACCAACGATTCTTATTTTCTTTTTATCTTCCTGGAAAAGTCAACTGCAAAATGAATTGATATTTTTCTACTTTTGAAACCTCATTTTGCATCATCTTTAATTTTTGTTTGTTCAAATTTCGTTCTCAAAATAAGATGGTCCTTAAAACCTCATCAATATGATTTTATTTACACGCGCTCCGCGGTTAACTTTTCTAATTATTGCTTCTTTCTTTTTTCAAAACTCGTTTGCACAATCGTTTCAGCCTAAGATGAAAAGTATTTACCACAAAGGTTGGATCGATCTAAATAAAAACGGTAAAAAAGATATCTACGAAGATCCTGCGCAGCCGGTAGACAAAAGGATTGACGATCTTTTATCTCAAATGACGCTGGATGAAAAAACGTGTCAGACAGCCACTTTGTATGGCTATCATCGTGTTTTAAAAGATTCACTGCCCACGTCTGAATGGAAAAATGAGATATGGAAAGATGGCATTGCCAATATTGATGAACATCTGAATGGCTTCCCTGTTCACAATCTTGATATTATCACAGATATAAAAAAACATGTGTGGGCCATGAATACCACGCAGGCATTTTTCATAGAAGATACGCGGCTGGGCATTCCCGTTGATTTTACTGACGAAGGAATTCGTGGTGTGGAGGCTTATGGAACTACAGGTTTTCCTACTCAATTGGCTTTGGGAAATACATGGGACAAAGATCTGGTAAATAAAGTAGGCAGGATTACCGGTTTGGAAGCGCGGGCAATGGGTTATACAAATGTATATGCACCAATATTGGATGTAGCCCGTGACCAGCGCTGGGGCCGGCTTGAGGAGTCTTATGGTGAATCGCCATACCTGGCCAGCCGGCTTGGAGTAGAGATGGCCAAAGGGATGCAACAGGATCATACAATCGTTTCCACCGCGAAACATTTTGCCATTTACAGTGCGAACTTTGGTGCGAGAGAAGGGCTCGCCAGAACAGACCCGCAAATGCCATTGCGGGAAGTAAAAACGTTGTTGCTTCCTTCATTTGAACATGTGATTAAAGAAGCCGGAATTCTTGGTGTAATGGCGTCTTATAATGATTATGATGGCATACCAATTATCGGGAGTTATTATTGGCTTACGAAAGTATTAAGGCAGGAATTTGGATTCAACGGTTATGTAGTTTCTGACAGTGACGCCCTGGAATATCTTTTCAGTAAACATCATGTGGCAAAAGACCGGGATGATGCCGTAGCCCAGGCGGTGAACGCAGGAATGAATGTTCGCACAAATTTCTCTTCGCCATCCACGATGATTCTTCCTTTGAGAAAAGATATCCTCGACGGGAAAGTTTCTTTGGAAACTTTAAATGAAAGAGTGAGAGATGTACTTCGGGTAAA
The DNA here is from genome assembly GCA_051959325.1 of Ginsengibacter sp. Lineage (GTDB taxonomy): Bacteria > Bacteroidota > Bacteroidia > Chitinophagales > Chitinophagaceae > Ginsengibacter. The sequence continues at coordinate 4,707 of JBQCFI010000252.1, forward strand.
ATTCTGGCTGGGTTTATTTGATCATCCTTATATTGAAGATGCACAAAAATCAGTAGAAACTGTAAATAATCCGGAACATAAAAAGATTTCTCTGCAAGCTTCTCGGGAGTGTCTTGTTTTATTAAAAAACGCCAATAACATTTTGCCTTCAAGCAAAAAAATTCATTCTATTGCAGTTATTGGACCTAATGCCGATAATGCAGATTATGCCGATACTCATTACGGGCCGCATGGAACGAAAGGAACTACTGTACTCCAAGGAATTAAAGAAAAACTGGGAAAAGATGTTTTGGTGAATTACGCCAAAGGTTGTGAGATAGTGGATAAAACATGGCCCGAAAGCGAAGTGCTGCCACAACCCCCAACAACTGAAGAACAAAAGCAAATGGATTCTGCAATTGCTGTTGCAAAAAATTCAGACGCAGTAATCATGGTAATGGGTGGAAACACAAAAACTGCCGGTGAAAGTAAATCTCGTACAACCCTTGAATTACCTGGCTTTCAACTGGATTTGATAAAAGCGGTAAAAGCTACAGGAAAGCCGGTAATCGTTGTTTTTATCAACTC
>JBQCFI010000253.1:0-8640 GCA_051959325.1 Ginsengibacter sp.
ACAAAAAAATTATCCGATGCTTCATATCCCAATCCAAAAGAATAAACGGAACTTAATTTATCATTTTCAGTTTTCGATAACCTGCCTCCTACCGGGTTATAAATGTGGATGCCGCCATTTAATTTTTCAGTAAAATGACAAATAACGCCGATTTCAAAATTCACTGTTGAGGGGCTTTCAAAACCCGGAATACGAAAAGAATAATAATTAAATTTTATCCCCAGGTCTAATTTCTTACCTACATTTCGGGCATACGCAATGCCAAGTTGCGATTCACTATAATTTTTATAACCGAAATAATCTGCCTGGAAAGCAAAATTGCCTTCTTTTGTCGGGAGCGCAATAATAGCAGAATACATATTTGTTTCGGCTAATAAAAACCTGTTTTCCCCAAAAAAACCAACTCCAGCATCTCTCATTTGAGCAAGCGCCGCCTGGTTTGAAGTCACAGAAAATACATCAGCATGATTGATGCTGTAAGCCCCTAAGCCAATGTAGGAAGCTGATACAGGCTTTCTTACCGATTGAGCATTACACAAATTTATTGTGAGCAGAAAAAAATATTGCAGGTAGATTTTTCTCAAAGCAGCAATTTTTAGAGTCAGTAAAAAATATATAAATTAAATATAAGATTTTGTTTGATAAAACAAAAAACAAAATAAATCGCTCTTCGTGGGTTAATTTTGCAACCATGCAATTATTAGAAGGAAAAGTGGCGTCTGCGGCCATCAAAGCAGATTTAAAAAATAAAGTTTCTGCATTAACATCGAAAGGAAAAAAAGTTCCACATCTCGCTGCCATTCTTGTCGGTAATGATCCGGCTAGCGAAACATATGTAGCTTCAAAAGTGAAAAACTGCAAAGAAGTTGGCATTCATTCATCGCTTTTCAAATATGAAAGTGATATTACAGAAGAAAAGCTTTTGGAAAAAATAAATGAATTAAATAACGATAAAGAAATTGATGGCATTTTAGTGCAGGTTCCTTTGCCAAAGCACATTTCAGAGAAAAAAGTGATCCTGCAAATTGCTCCAAAAAAAGATGTCGATGGTTTTCATCCATTGAATATTGGAAATATGGTGCTTGGTTTTCCGGCGTTCATTTCTGCCACACCATTTGGAATTCTACTGTTGCTCCAGCATTATAAAATAGAAACTTCCGGAAAAAATGTAGTAATTATCGGACGAAGCAACAATGTAGGAACACCGCTCAGCATTTTACTCAGCAGGAATAATAATCAATACGGAAATGCAACGGTGACCCTTTGCCACTCACGCACCAAAGACCTTCAATCCATCGCCCAAAAAGCAGATATTTTAATTGCGGCCATCGGCAAACCAAAATTTGTAACAGCAGATATGGTAAAAGAAAATGCAGTGGTGATAGATGTAGGAATTAACCGGGTAAAAGATGAAACAAAAAAGAGCGGATTTGCTCTGAAAGGCGATGTGGATTTTGAAAACGTGGCGCCGAAATGCAGTTACATCACTCCGGTGCCAGGTGGCGTAGGACTGATGACCATCGCGGCTTTGCTGATGAATACTTATAAGGCAGCTGAGTTTAATGATTAATATTATGTAATTGTTGACCACCTAAATTGAACATTCAACATGCAATTTTGAAATTTGAACAGCTCGAACACTTTGAACCTTACAAATACCATAAATAACACCACCACGCTTCCCGTTATGGAAGCTTTTTACACCCTTCAGGGCGAAGGCTTTCACCAGGGAAAAGCTGCCTATTTCATTCGCCTTGCCGGTTGCGATGTTGGCTGTGTTTGGTGTGACGTAAAAGAAAGCTGGAACGAAGATTTATATCCTTTACAAACAATAGATGACATCGTTTCGAAAGCGATAGAAAATCCGGCAAGACTTGCTGTAATAACTGGCGGTGAACCGACCTTATATAATTTGGAAACGCTGACATCGGCTTTACAAAAAGAAGGATTTCAAACCAATATTGAAACCTCTGGCTCATCGCCTTTGACCGGAACATGGGACTGGATATGCCTTTCGCCAAAAAAATTTAAGCCACCGCTTCCGGCGATTCTTAAAAAAGCAAACGAACTAAAGATTATTATTTTTAATAAATCGGATTTTCAATGGGCAGAAAAATATGCTGGAGAAGTTTCTGCAAATTGCAAATTGTATCTTCAACCTGAATGGAGCAGATCGGAAGAGGTGACGCCATTAATTGTTGAATACATTCTGACACATCCACAATGGCAATTTTCATTGCAGATGCATAAATACATTCATGTTCCGTAAATAAAAAAGTTACTATTTCTTTGTTTATTGGATTATTTATTTTGTTACATCAGTCAACTTTTCCAACACAAAATAAACTGCAGGACAAAAAGTAGAATTCTTTAAAGTAATGGCAGGACGTTTAAAAATCACATCTTCATCCGTATATGGAAACCGATGGCAATCGGAAGGTCGATGTTCGTAGATAGAACAGAAATTATCTTCTCCTAAAAACGGACATGGGGAAGTTTTGGTCACAAAATCTCCATCTCCATCTACGTTCAAATATTTTTCAATAAAAGCGCCTTCCTTCATTTTCAAATGCCTGGAAATTCTTTTGATATCCGGCGTTTTAAATCGTGGTGAATAATTGCGGCAGCAATTGGCGCAGGAAAGACAGTCTATTTTTTCAAAAGCTTCCTCATGCAGATCTGGCAACTGTTTCAGCACTTTATTCTTATCAACGCGCTTTAGAAAATTTTTATATTTTTTCTGATTATCGGCGGACTTTTTCTCCCAGTTTCTGAGAATGTCTTCATTCATTTTGCAAAGATAGAACAGGATTTAAAGGAGTAACTTAAAATCTTATTTGCCGTCAATAGATTCATTCATTCTGAAACTACTGATTTTACAAGTTTAACGGAATCTTTACTTAAAAAGGTACAATCCAATCTTACAAAAATAAGTAAGGGACTTATTCTGGACTTTTGCCGGTTGTCAATAATATTTTTGCCCGGTCAGGTAATTGCGTACATAATCATCAACGCCTTCTTCGAGTGAATAAAAAGGCTGTGAATAGCCGGCGGCACGGATTTTATCCATTGTTGCTTCAGTAAAATATTGGTAAGTATTGCGGATATCTTCCGGCATGTCGATATATTTTATTTGCGCCTGTTTATCTAAGGCTGAAAAAGTTGCATTGACTAAATCATCAAACGTTCGCGCTTTCCCTGTACCTACGTTATAAATGCCGGAGATAAAAGTTTCCGGATCTTTTTGCCAGCATTCCAAAAACCAAAAGCAAATTTTCAAAACATCTTTTACATAGATAAAATCCCTTAGCTGGCCGCCATCTTCAAATTCCGCTTTATGTGATTTGAAAAGCTTCACGAATCCATTTTCTTTTATTTGATTGTATGAATGAAAAATTACACTCGCCATTCTCGCCTTGTGATATTCATTGGGTCCATAAACATTGAAAAATTTTAGTCCGGCCCATGCAGGCGGCTCCTGAACTTGTCGAAGGTTGTCACCCTGAGCTTGTCGAAGGGTACGTCGAAGCACCCATTTATCAAATTCATTTTTTGAAACGCCATAAGGATTTAGCGGCTTTAAATCGGGAATAACATTTTCATCATCTTCGTAACCTAGCTCGCCACTGCCATACGTTGCAGCCGAGGAAGCATATACCAGCGGTACATTTTTTTCAGTGCAGTAATTCCATATTTTTTTAGAATATTCCACATTCAAATGTTCATGAATGGCATAATCAAATTCTGTTGTATCTGTTCGGGCACCGAGATGATAAATAAAATCAATTTGTGGATTTTCTCCTTCTAAAAAATCAAAGAATTTTTCTCTTTCTATTTTTTGAGAAAAAACTTTTCCTTCCAGATTTACATCTTTTTGGTGTTTGGAAAAATCATCTACTAAAATCAAATTTTGATAACCCGCATTATTTAAAAAGCCAACGAGACAACTTCCAATAAAGCCTGCAGCGCCTGTTATTACTATGTTTGAAGATTTATTCATGGCTTTACATTTCGTGTACCTGCTGTAGATCTGGTTTCATAAAATTCCCAATCACCTCATTATATTTTCTTTTCCAATCATTGATATTTCCCCAATCTTCTCCATCAATTTTTATTTCCCCACCGGTAACTTTTCCTAACTTCTCAAAAGGAATATCAACTGATTTTTCAAATTCATTTATCTGGTCAGCACTTACAGAAACAACCACCCTACCTTGTGCTTCTCCAAACCAATAAGCGTCATTACGAATTGCACTTATTTGTTTGTTTACTGCAAATCCTAAATTTTTCTGAAAGCTGCTTTCAGCAAGCGTTACAAACAATCCACCTTCGGAAATATCATGTGCAGAAACGATCATTTTATTTTTGATCAGAGAACTAACGGCCACGTGTAAACGAAATTCTTCATCAAGATTAAAATAAGGTGCGGGAGAATATTCGATACCACAAATTTTATGAAGATATTCTGAGCAATTAAAGTCTTCTACGTTTTTTCCAAGTAGATAAATCACGTCGCCTTCGTTCTTAAAATCCAAGGTCATTTTATTTTCATAATCTTCCAAAAGCCCAACCATTCCTATAACAGGCGTTGGATAAACAGGCCCTGAAGGAGATTGATTATAAAAACTAACATTACCTCCGGTAACAGGTGTATCAAACTTTTTGCAAGCCTCACTCATTCCTTTAATGCTTTCGACAAACTGATAATAAACTTCCGGATCGTAAGGATTTCCAAAATTCAAACAGTTGGTAACACCCAGTGGAATGCCACCACTGCAAACAATGTTTCTTGCCGCTTCACTCACTGCTATCATGCAACCAACAAAAGGATTTGAAAAAACATAAAGACTGTTACAATCTGTGGTAAGGGCAAGCGCTTTTTTTGTTCCATGTATCAGAACAACAGAAGCGTCAGAAGGCGCGTTTGTATTGAGATTGGCGGCACCAACCATGCTGTCGTATTGTTCATAAATCCATTTCTTGGAAGCAATTGAAGGAAGTGAAATTAATTTTTTAGCAATAGTTTTTAAATCGTTTGGAACCGGAATTTTTGATGCATCAAACTCTTTTATTTTTTCAAAATATTTTGGCTCTTTATATTCTCTTGTATAAACCGGTGCGCCTCCGCCAAGCACCAAACTTTCCGCAGGCATTTCCGCTTCCAATTCATCATTCATATAAAAACGAAGCATTTCTCCATTGGTCACTTCACCAATTTGCTGACAAGGCAGATCCCATTTTTCAAAAATATCGATCACTTCTTTTTCTCTTCCTTTTTGAACGGTCAAAAGCATTCTTTCCTGGCTTTCACTCAATAACAATTCCCACGCTTTCATTCCCTGTTGACGTGTTGGCACTTTTTCCAAATGAATATTCATTCCAACACCGCCTTTGGCGCTGGTTTCGGCCGTAGAGCAAATAATTCCTGCTGCACCCATATCCTGCATTCCAACAACGGCGCCGGTTTGAATCACTTCCAAACAAGCTTCCAATAATTTCTTTTCCTGGAAGGGATCGCCCACCTGAACAGCCGGCAGATCTTCTGCACTGTTTTCTGTAATATCAGCAGATGCAAATGCAGCACCGCCCATTCCATCTTTTCCGGTCGCACTTCCTGCAATAAAAACCGGATTCCCCTCGCCAACAGCAGTCGCACTAACGGTTTCGCCCAATCGAACGACGCCGGCGCTCATCGCATTTACCAAAGGATTCGTGTGATAACACTCCTCAAAATAAATTTCCCCACCAACAGTTGGAACGCCAAAACAATTTCCATAATGGCCGATTCCGCTTACCACGCCACTTAATAAATGTTGCGTTTTTTCATGTTCAATATTGCCAAAACGCAAAGAATTTAATGTAGCGATTGGTCTTGCACCCATTGTAAAAATATCGCGATGAATTCCACCAACTCCTGTAGCTGCGCCCTGGAAAGGTTCTATAGCAGAAGGATGATTATGACTTTCAATTTTGAAAACAACACCCAGATTATCACCAATATCCATCAGACCCGCATTTTCCTCTCCTGCTTTTACCAGAAGTTTGGAACCTTCTCTTGGCAACGTTTTAAGCCATTTAATAGAATTTTTATAACTGCAATGTTCACTCCACATTACTGAATAAGCACTTAGTTCCGTAAAGTTGGGAACGCGACCAAGAATTTCAGTTATCTTTTCGAATTCGTCTTTTTTCAAACCCAGCTTTTCTGCCGTTTCAAATGTTATTTCCATAATTATTTTAAAAAAAGCAAACTTACAATCTCTTACCCTTTTATCAGAATCTGATATGTGAATATTTTGAGTAACTTCCCACATTCAAAAAATATCCTGCTTGACTTTTCTTTTATTTATTTTCTATTGTATCGTTTTCTGCTGGCTCATTACACGGATCCGGTTTTTTAAAGAATCGGGATTGTCTGCAAGGATTCTGATCACTTTATTTCTTTTGCGCATCCTTGTTTTGATCCTTAATTGCTACGTTAATCTTTATTATTTACCTGTTTCAGATTCCGTAATCCTGAATAAAATGGGTATTGATGAATTTGATCTGCTTTTTCAAAATCCACATCAATATTTCGTTAATATCTTTCACACAAATTCGCCGGATGCGTACTCAAGATTATTAGACGACTCGCACTCATTCTGGAATAATCTTCGAACGAACCTGATCCTTAAAATGCTTTCAATCTTTAATTTTTTCAGCTTTAAAAGTTTTTTGATCAATACACTTTTTTTTAATTTTCTCGTTTTCTTTGGTTTTGTTGCGTTGTACAAAACCTTTATCAAAATTTTCCCAAACGCTTTCTACCAATTAATCGGGTGCATTTTTCTCTTACCTTCTGCTTTATATTTTTCCTCTGAAATTCACCGGGACGGTTTGATTTTATTATCGCTGGCTATGGTCGTTTACCATTTGTTTTTTATTTTGAATGAGCATCAGAATTCCAGGAAAAGAATTTTGCCCGTTTCATTGTTTTTGCTGTTGGTTTTCTTTTTAAGAAATTTTGTTTTTATTGCATTAATTCCCGGGTTAGTTGCATGGATCCTTTCTACAAAAATTCCAAAACGTTCTTTTATTTGCTTTGTTCTTGTTTATTCTTTTGCAACAATCTTATTTTTTTGTTCTGGTTTAGTTTACCCAAGAGCGAATCTTCCTGCTTATGTAACTGCCCGTCAGCAAAGTTTTATGGAAATTGGCAAAGCCGGTAATTCAACCTTAGAAGTCGCCCAGCTTCATCCAAATTTCAAAAGCTTTGTCGTCAATGCTCCGCAGGCACTGGACCATGCTTTATTGCGGCCGTATTTATCAGCAAAAGGTATTCAATACATTCCTTTTGCACTGGAAATTTGCCTGATAGAAATTTTACTTTTGCTTTTTATTTTTTTCAGAAAAAAAAACATTTCGATAGATCCACTAATTTATTTTGGCCTTTTTTTTAGTTTCACAATGATGCTCATGACCGGATACACCGTTCCGATTCTTGGCGCCATCGTAAGATATAGGAGCATCTATTTAATTTTTTTATTGATTCCCATTGTCTGTTATACGGATTGGGAAAACTTTCGGAAAATCTTTCTAAAAAAGGATTAAAGAAGATAAAAATAAAGTTCAATTGAACGGTTATTTGCAGTAAACAAAGATTTAAACCGAATTCGTAAACATTAAAAGCACCATTACCCAACCCTTTAAAAATAAAGCAAAGCAGGCTGTGTTACACTGTCCATAATTTTTTTAAATTATTTTCTCAAATATGCTCGCAGTTATATGTGCTGAAAAAATATCCGGTTGATCCGGCAACGCGGTGTCATAATTGGATGGACATTTAACAATGAAAAGATAAAATCATTTCATCATATTTCCATCAAAATAATTTCTTCTAAATCATTGCTGAATCAGGTAATGTGGAAAATCTGTCACCTTCTCACAACAGATTTGCTGCATCACCTGTTGAAGTTGTCTTTTTAAAATAGTGATGGTATGATTGCCGCCTTCATCGCCCAACGCGGCAGCGCCATACATGAATGTTCTTCCGAGGAAAGTAAATTCTGCTCCTGAGGCAAGCGTCCTTGCTATATCAGGGCCGGAACGCAAGCCACTGTCCATCATTATTTTTATTTTTCCTTTATATTTTTCAACAATGGGTTTTAAAGAATGAATGGTTGATTGACCGGCATCCAATTGCCTTCCCCCATGATTGGAAACGATGATTCCATCTATTCCCAGCCGAATAGATTTTTCGACATCTAACTCATTTACAATTCCCTTTAATACTAATTTCCCTTTCCACATTTCGCGGATAGCAGAAACTTTCTCTTCATTCAATCTGCCGTCAAATGTTTTATTCATGAACAAACCAAGATGATGCATGTTCATTCCCTTGGGCATGTATGGTTTTAGAACCTGGAATGAAGGCTGCCCATGAATCAGTGTTTTCAGCGCCCAATTTGGCCTTCCCATGATCTGGAGCACATTATGCAGTGTCATTCTGGGTGGCATGGCCAGCCCATTTTTTATTTCTTTATTGCGATATCCAAAGGTCGGCACATCACTTAGAATGACCAATACCGGGCAATGTTCAGAAGCACGTTTGATGATCTGATCTCTTAATGAATTTTCTGCAGGGTGGTATAATTGAAACCA
>JBQCFI010000254.1:0-9612 GCA_051959325.1 Ginsengibacter sp.
ATTATATTCAATAATTCTTTGTTCAGGTTTTCAATAGATTCTTTCAGCTTCCATTTCGATTTGTCGCGCTCTCCCACCCTGTTTGAAATAGCTCTTAACTGAAGAAAATTAATTCTTTCCAAAAGACAAACATAATGAAACACTGCTCCTTCCATACTTTCCACGTCGGGTGAAAATTTTTATTTCATCATTTTATTTTGAAAAGTATCATCCCCTATCTTATTCACAGTAATTCCTTTTGCAAGAGGCAAGTGATTTTTTTTAAAAAAAGGATAAGGATTTATGAGCCATCCGTCTGTAAATGGAAAATCGTTCTTTTGGGAGAATCCCATATCAAAAAGCGTTAGAAAATTTCGATTTTCCTGTATTCCCAAATCACCAAAAGTGTCTTTACTCACCTGCACAACGTCGGTTAAATTCACATCATCATTAAACGTTCCTGCTATGCCCACCTGAATCACAAGGTCATATTTTTTTTCAGATATTTTTTTTACCAGATGATAAACTGTTGCTGGAATTCCTACACCGGTTATCAATATCTCTGTATTATTTTTTTCTTTTAAAAAAGGTTCAATTTCAAATTTTGTGGCAGCAACAATTAATAAATTCATCCGGCAAATTTCGCATTTAGAATCGTATTAAAATTTATGGGTTTACCTTTGCAAAAATTTTTACTATTCAATGTTATTTTTAACACGTATAGAACATTTTAATGCCGCACATAAATTGTATAATCAGGAGTGGAGCAAAGAAAAAAATGAATCGGTTTTTGGCAAATGTGCGAATGAAAACTGGCATGGTCATAATTATGAATTGCACGTAACCATCAAAGGGGAAGAGGCTGCTGATACAGGTTTTGTAATAAATGCAAAAATTCTCAGCAGCCTAATAAATGAATTTGTTTTGGAAAAATTAGATCACAAAAACCTGAATATGGATGTTGATTTTTTGAAAGGCAAAATGTGTTCTACAGAAAATCTTGCCATCGAAATCTGGAAACAATTACTTCCTCATTTACCGAAGGGCGTACAGATGCATTCCATAAAATTGTATGAGACTCCCAGAATTTTTGTTGAATATTTTGGAGATTAAGAGGGTCATTAAATTATATTTATCAGATGAATAAAAGAGTATCGGTTTATAGAAAAGAACATTTCAATGCGGCACATCGGTTGCACAATCCGGATTGGGATGAAGAAAAAAACTATGCTGTTTTTGGTAAATGCAACAATCCGAATTACCATGGCCATAATTATGAGATGGATGTAAAAATTACCGGCCAGCCTGGCTCTGACACGGGATATGTGATAGATCTGAAGTTTTTAAGTGAACTGATAAAAGAAACTGTATTAGAAAAGTTGGATCATAAAAACCTGAATCTTGATGTTCCTGAATTTGCCAATCTAAATCCTACAGTAGAAAATATCGCAATTGTTATTTATGATATTTTGCGAAGTAAAATTCATGAAAAACTGGATTTGCAAATCCGCTTATATGAAACACCGAAAAACTTTGCAGAATATCCTGCATCCTGATTTTTATTTCTTAAAAAAATCTTTTTATGGCTTATAAAAAAATTGAACATTACGACGAAAATGTTACCAAGGACTTAATGCAGAACTATCGAAGTACGATAAAATTAATAGGTGAAAATCCGGATAGGGAGGGCCTTTTAAAAACTCCTGAGCGTGTAGCAAAAGCAATGCAGTATTGCACCCAAGGCTATGGAATGGATGCCAATGCAATTTTAAATTCAGCAAAATTTCATGAAGACATCAGTGAAATGGTGATTGTAAAAAATATAGAATTATATAGTTTGTGTGAACATCACATGCTGCCTTTCTTCGGCAAAGCCCATGTTGCATATATTCCAAACGGGTGGATAACAGGCTTGAGTAAAATTGCCCGCGTGGTGGATGTGTTTGCAAGAAGATTGCAGGTGCAGGAAAGGTTGACCACTGAAATTTTAAATGCAATCCAGGAAACGTTGAATCCGCTGGGAGTGGCCGTTGTTATTGAGGCAGAGCATTTGTGCATGATGATGCGTGGAATATCCAAACAAAACTCGGTAACAACAACTTCCGCTTTTCACGGCGAATTTGAAAAACAAAGTACACGCAATGAATTTATCAATTTGATACAGGCCGATTTAGTTAAAAGAAGATAAAAAAACAAAAATATTTATGGCACACGCTTTTATTTTTCCCGGACAGGGATCGCAATTTATTGGAATGGCGAAGAATTTATATGATGAAGACGAGCAGGCAGAATTGATGTTTGATGAAGCAAATGACATTCTTGGTTTTCCAATTTCAGATGTAATGTTTTTTGGCACTGGGGATGAATTAAAACAAACCAGGGTAACACAACCTGCCATTTTTCTGCATTCCGTAATTGCTTTTAAAACCATTGCCCAGACAAAGCCGGACATGGTCGCAGGTCATTCTCTCGGCGAATTTTCAGCATTGGTTGCCAATGGATGTTTAAGTTTTCAGGACGCTTTAAAATTGGTTTCCATCAGGGCCGAAGCGATGCAAAAAGCATGTGAAATCAATCCTTCAACAATGGCAGCAATTTTGGGTCTTGATGATAAAAAAGTGCAAGAAGTTTGTGCCTCAATAATCAATGAAATTGTAGTTCCTGCAAACTATAATTGTCCCGGACAAATTGTAATTTCCGGATCAATAAAAGGTATAGAAGAAGCATGTGCTTTATTGAAAGAAGCCGGAGCAAAACGCGCATTGGTACTTCCCGTTGGCGGTGCTTTTCATTCTCCGTTAATGCAACCTGCAAAAGAAGAATTATCTGCAGCAATAGAAGGTACAAGATTCGATATTCCATTTTGCCCGGTGTATCAAAATGTTGTTGCCAAAGCGGTAACAGATCCTGTTGAAATAAAATCCAATCTGATTGCGCAATTAACCGGCCCTGTAAAATGGACACAAACAATAGAACAAATGATCGCTGATGGTGCAACGGAATTTACGGAATGTGGTCCTGGAAAGGTTTTGCAGGGTTTGGTTGCAAAAATAAACAAGGAAGTATCTACCAATGGAATTGGGTAACAATTCATTTTTCAGATTTATTTTTAATGGAAAAGAAAATAAGAATTCAGCTTATTTGTCGGTTTGCTGTTCGTTTATATTCAATTAGTAAAATCGTTTTGCGGGCAGCGTTTTTTATAATTTAGTTTTTTTAATTCTTTATCTTCATTAATAAAATAAATGTTTATGAAGATTATTTTTTTTACTATTTTAATGGCAATTACTACACAAATCTTTTCTCAGATAACATATCCTGATACAAAAAAAGTAGATCAGGAAGATAACTATTTTGGAACGATCATTAAAGATCCATATCGATGGCTCGAAGATGATAATGGCGTCGAAACTAAAGCCTGGGTAAAGGAAGAAAATAATGTAACAGAGGATTATCTATCTAAGATTCCTTTTCGTGGAAAAGTGAAAAAACGTCTCGAAGAACTGTGGAATTACACAAAATACGGTGCACCTTTTAAACAAGGCGATTATTATTATTTCTATAAAAATGACGGATTGCAAAATCAGGCAGTTTTGTATCGCCAAAAAGGACTTGATGGTGAACCAGAAGTTTTTATTGACCCAAATAAAATGAGTAAGGACGGCACTGCCGCGATAGGAACTTTAGCGTTTAGCAAGAATAATAAATACGCAGTTTATTTTGAAGCACAATCAGGAAGCGATTGGGAAGATGCGCATATCCTGAATGTAAGCGATAAAAATTTATTGAAAGATGAGTTGCATTTTATTAAGTTTAGTGGCGCATCTTGGAAGGGCGATGATGGTTTTTATTACAGTCGCTATCCTGCTCCTGATGAGAAAAATAAACTGACTACACAAAATCAGTTTCATAAAGTATATTACCATAAAATAGGAACTCCACAAAGCGAGGATGTATTAATTTATGAAGACAAGCAACATCCATTAAGAACAATAAACGCCAGCCTTTCGGAAGATGAGCATTTTTTAATGATTACAACAAGCGAAGGGACGAGCGGTTCTGAATTGTGGGTAAAAGATTTGAAAAACACTGCTGCAAAAGACGATTTTATTTTATTGGTCAAAGGGTTTAATACCGAATCAAATTTTATCGATAATGATGACGATAGATTATTGGTTCGAACCAATGACGATGCTGCAAATTATAAAGTGGTTTCGATTGATCCAAAAAGTCCCTCAAAAGAAAATTGGCAAACGATTATTCCTGAAAGAAAAGAGTTACTGGAATCAGTAGGCACTGCAGGTGGCAAATTATTCCTTACATATTTGCAGGATGCTTCCTCAAGGGTTTATCAAACGGATTATAAAGGACACAATCCGCAGGAAATAAAATTGCCGGGAATTGGAACAGCAAGCGGATTTAATGGTTACAAAAAGGACAAAGAAATCTTTTATTCCTATACGTCCTTCAATGCTCCTAATACGATTTTCAGGTATGACATTAACACAGGCAATTCACTGTTGTTTCGTAAAAGTGAAGCGAAAATAAACACTGATAATTATCGGACTTTGCAATCATTCTGTGTCAGCAAAGACGGTACTAAAGTGCCCATGTTTATCACCTATAAAAAAGGACTAAAACTCGACGGAAATAATCCTTTAATGCTTTATGGTTACGGTGGATTTAATATTGCGATGACTCCCGCATTCTCTATTTCAAATGCATTCTTTCTTGAACAAGGCGGCGTCTATGTGCAGGTAAATCTTCGTGGAGGAAGTGAATATGGAGAAGCATGGCACAAAGCCGGAATGCTTCAAAAGAAGCAAAATGTTTTTGATGATTTTATTGCTGCCGCTCAGTTTTTAATTGATAAAAAATATACAAATCCGGATAAATTAGCCATTCACGGCGGCAGTAATGGCGGATTATTAATTGGCGCCGTAATGACGCAAAGACCAGAACTTTTTAAAGTGGCCATCCCACAGGTAGGTGTCTTGGATATGCTGCGCTATCACAAATTTACCATTGGCTGGGCCTGGGCAACAGAATATGGAAGAAGCGATAATAAAGAAGATTTTGAGAATCTGATTAAATATTCTCCTTTACAAAATTTGAAACCCGGAATAAAATATCCGGCAACATTAATTACAACCGGCGATCACGACGACCGCGTGGTACCGGCACACAGTTTCAAATTTGCGGCTACCTTACAGGCTGATAATGACGGGACAAATCCAACCCTGATTCGGATAGAAACAAAGGCAGGTCACGGGGCGGGAAAACCGACAAGCAAGCAAATTGATGAAGCAGCTGACATATGGACATTTGTGATGTATAACCTGGGAATGGATTTTAAATGATCAAATCTTAAAATGTGAAAATAAAAAAACCGCCTGTTTTCAGGCGGCTTATATATCCTGTTTGTACGTGTTTATTTCTTTTTAGCTGACGATTTTTTCGGCGCTGATTTTTTATCATCGGATTTGTTAGAAGAGGATTTTTTTGCTGCTGATTTTTTCGGTGCAGATTTCTTATCATCTGATTTCTTAGAAGATGATTTTTTCGGTGCAGATTTTTTACTGTCAGATTTTTTGGCCGCTGATTTTTTCGGCGCCGATTTTTTTGAAGAAGATTTTGATTTTGATTTTTCAGGCGGCACTTTGTCGCCTTCTTTTCTTGCTTCTGATAATCCAATTGCTACCGCTTGTTTTGGATTGGTAACTTTCTTGCCGCTACGTCCGCTTTTTAATTTGCCTTCATGCATTTCATGCATTGCTTCTTCAACTTTTTTTTCTGATTTTTTTCCATACTTTGCCATGATAATTTAATTTAAAGGATTAGTAATAACAAAGTAATAGAAATTTTTATGCCACATTTTTTTAATGTACGGCTTACTCAATATCAAGCTCATAAATTTCCTTTTCATATCTTTTTGGCAGAAGGAGTTTTTTAATAAGATCATGTAAATGCACAACCCGGCTAAATTTATAAAAAGGTAAAATAAATGTGAGAAATGAAATCTTTTTGAAACCTAATAATTTTCTCACTCTTTCAGGAATAATTAGTTTTTGTCCTTCTATCAAAATAAAATAACGAACAGTTCCCAGATGCTTTTTGTATTGTTTGAAAAGATCAATGGTATAGTCACTTTTCGCAAGATCGTTTTGCATATCGGTTTTTCTTTGGTGCGCCCATTGAATGTGATTTTGCGCCAGATCTTTCAGTTTCATCCTCATTCCAAAACGATAAAAAACATTGTACACTTCTTCTTTTTCTTCAGCAGATAATTTCCGTTCCAATACTTCAAATGAAGCAATAGAATAATGGATCAGCATATAGAGCACATCTCTGTAAGCCCACTCTGGTATCGCTCTTCCCCGATTATTTTCAACAACTTTGTGAATGATAAAAATTGAATCTATTGTTTTTAATGCCTGTTCATTTTCAGCGAAAATAATTTTTCGTGCATAGCTCACTGTGGAAAATAATCTTCCCAAAGGATCTGTTGGCAACCTTCCCGTAAAGTAAAGCCAATTGACTGCTTTGTTTAAAGCAAACTCTGCAGCAGCACCAGCAAAAATAAAAAGCACGGTATCACTTTTACCCCAAATTTCACGAACTACAGAATTCTTTTCAACAAAATAGTTCATTCTAAAATCGTTAGAAAAATCGTTTAAAAATATTAATAAGGATCATAAGGATCAGGCTAAGAATGATCATGGTCGTCAATGGAAAATAAAAACGAAAATTTTCTTTTTCAATTCTGAAATCACCTGGAAGCTTTCCGATCCATTTAAAATAATCGTGAAAAAAATAAATAAGTATCCCCGCAGCAACAATGATTACGCCTGCAATTAAAAGATATTTTCCAGTCTGCTGATCCATTTTTATCGATTGATCTTTTCGTTATTGTTTTATCCTTTCAATATGGCCGGTAAATGATATTGGATCTCTGTGTGCACTCACTACATTTAAACTTGCTGTTCCATTTTCGAAAATATTAAAATACAATTGTTGCACATCCTCATAATCATTCGGCTTAATAGTCACTTCCCATTGGTTATTATTTTTTGCTGTAAGGTTATAAGAAAAGTTAGTAGATATAAATTGAATTCCTCCTTTTGAAGGATCCATAGGCGCCTGGTAAGCACGCCCGAAATAGGGAAGATAACAATTAACGGTATCTTTCTTAACAACCACATCGTACCGGGAAGTAAGATAACGGGAAGCTCCCCGCAATGGATTTACTCTTTCTGCCACAAAAACAAAACGCGAAGAATCTACTATATTTTTCACTTCAGTTGAATTTAATTTCCCTGCACTTTTTGAAGATGAACAACTGTATAAAACCATGGAAATCGATAAAACAAAAAATGAAAGCGATACAATCTTTCCAATATTTTTTCTTTTCATAATTATGTCTTTTTAAATCAAAAAACAGCAAATACTGAACCCCAATTTTTAACTAAAATGTGAAATTTAGTAATTGTTATTTGATATAAATTCCGATCATTAAAAACAATGAACAAACAATAAAAATTATGATGAGAAATGGATAAATAAACCTCCACCAGGCTTTGAGACTGACGTTTACCAAAGCAAGCGAAGGAAGTATCAAACCGGTTGGCGTCAAAAATCCCATAATGCCCATTCCATATAAATACGCGTTTACAATTTCTCTTCCCGGCACATTTACAATGACTGCAAGTCCGCCAATGATCGGCATTGTAAGCACCGCCATTCCCGATGAAGAAGAAATAAACAAAGTGAAAATAATGAACAAAACAAGTAACACAATTATGAAAAGTGATGGCGGCATTCCACTTACGAATTTTGCCGAGTAAAACAAGATTGAATCGCTGATATGGCCATCATTCAATACAATAGTGACGCCTCGTGCCACACCGACAATAAATGCAACAGCCAATATGCTTTCAGCGCCCTTTATAAATTGTTCAAGAAATTTTCTTTCGTTTGTTTTTGTTATAACCGCAACTAATATGGAAACAGCCAGAAATAATGCAGACATCTCCAATAGCCACCAATCGAACCAAACAACGCCTGCAATCATTATTAGAAATGTAGCTAAAAAAAGTATCAATAAAAGTTTGGTTCTGACAGATAACGGCTCTGCAATCGCTGTACTTTTTATATTTTCATAAGGAGACATCACGTTGCCATCTGTTCTATAAACAAGAGATTTTGATGGATGCTTTTTTACTTTTTGAGCATAGCGAACCAAATACCAGATGAGGATCGTGGTAGAAATTAAAAACATTAAAACGCGTTCTGTCAGGCCGTCAGCCCAATTTACTCCGGCTGCGTTTGATGCGATAATAGTTGAAAATGGATTCGTAAAAGATGAAAGTGTTCCAAGATTTGTACCACCAAAAATTACCGCAACCGGCACTAAAAGATCATAGCCGGCAGCAAGAAATAATGGCACCATTACCGGGTAAAAAACCAATGCTTCTTCAGCCATTCCGTAAGAAGCGCCTGCAAATGAAAATAAAAAAGTGAGGATAATAATCAGCCATGATTCTTTTCCTTTCATTTTGTAGGAAAGAGAGGTTAGCCCTTTTACCATTGCTCCTGTCTCATGAAAAACATTCATAAATCCGCCGATGATGAGCAGGAATAAGATAATTTCTATCGCATCAGTAATACCTTTTAAAGGCGCTTCAAGAATATCAATTGCGCCTTGCGAATTTTTGTTAATTAAATGAAAAGTACCGGGAACTGAAACGGGTTTCCTGATAGAACCGGAAGAAAATTTTTCAGCAGAAATAAAAATACCGACACTATCCAGTGTGTGTTTGGTAAACGGCAAAATAACTTCAGAAGAATCGGTACTATATTTGAAATTGTGATCATTATAAGAAAGTGTGTTGTATTTTCCTGCGGGTACAAACCACGTAGCTATTGCAGCAATTACAATCACAATCATCAGAATGGTAATGGGCGAAAACAGTTTTCTTTTTTTTGCCATCAGTAGAAATTAAAAGTGAAAGTAACATATTCATAAAAAATATGGAATTATTTCCCCGAAAATAAAAATGAAAAGCCATGAAATTAAGATTTGAAATGATCATTGCCGCTTTAATCGGTTGTGCTGCGATTTATATGAATTGCAATCCGGCAAACAAAATGACTACAGAAAATTCTGAAGTATTCATAAAGACACCACTTGAAGAAACGCATTGGACTTTAGTTGAATTAATGGGAAAACCGATTAGTGATACGCCGGAGCGAAAGGAAATGTATTTAATATTGCACAAAGACCAAAATCGTATAGAAGGCAACGGCGGTTGTAATGCGTTTTCTGGTACTTACGTTTTAAAAAACAACGAAATTTCTTTTGGCCCGCTGGTAAGCACAAAAGTATTTTGCCCGGCTCTGCAATATGAAAACGAATTTTTTAAAGCGCTCTCTACAGCAAATCATTATTATTTAAAAAGTGATACGCTTTCATTAACTAAGGGAAAAATTATGACAGTCGCAAAATTTATAGCCAAACAGTAATGTAGTTTGTTACTGTACTGAAAATAAAAAAACGATTTATTTCTTTGGCTGCTGTAAATAGATAATGTTGTTACTACAAATAACCTGATCGGGTAATAATTCAATAATTCC
>JBQCFI010000255.1:0-33032 GCA_051959325.1 Ginsengibacter sp.
TAAAAACCAGGGAGGTGATGGCGGCTGGGGTAATTTCAACAATTTTACTTATGTGCTGCTGAAGCCGGGAACGAGCGCCACGGCCTTTAATAAAAAACTGCTGCCGATGTATGAAAAATACATGGCGCCAATTTTTGCTCAATTCAATGTGAAGATGCATTATGGCGTCCAACCGATAACAGATATTCATTTGCATTCCAACCTTGAACGGGAGCCCGAAGAACTCGGCAGCATGTCGTATATCTGGATATTTTCGGCAGTCGCCTTTTTTATGATGCTCATCGCCAGCATTAATTATATGAATCTTACTACGGCGAGGTCGGCACGCCGGGCCAAAGAAATAGGCATACGCAAGGTTACGGGTTGTTCCCGGAAACAATTGGTGTTGCAGTTTTTGGGAGAATCCATTATTACGGCACTTTTGGCGGTAGTGCTAAGTTTTTTGCTGGCCATGCTGTTGCTTCCTTCTTTCAATGCTTTGTCGGGAAAGGAATTTACATTGGCCACCTTATTTCAACCTTTCAACATTTTCTTGTTGCTGGGTATCGGGTTGTTTACCGGATTAGCAGGAGGCAGTTACCCTGCTTTTTATCTTTCCTCTTTCCGGCCTGTAAGCATATTAAAAGGTGCGCTGTCAAAAGCATCTGGCAATATCAACCTAAGGCGGGCGCTGGTTGTGTTGCAGTTCTCCATCTCCATGGTCATGCTGATATGCACCTGGGTGGTATATTCACAGCTTTCGTACCTGCAAAATAAAGATGTCGGTTTTAATAAAGACCAGGTGATGGTGGTAACGGTAAATACCGGGCAGGACGAGCGGGGTAAGATCAATGCGATGAATAATGATTTCAGGAGTGTGCCGGGTGTAAAAATGGTAGGATCCGGAAATTGCTATCCGGGGAACCCGAATATTAATTTCAATCTTTTCAGAATACAGACAGATAGCGGGTATGTAGATAAGGCGGTTGAATGTTATGCCATTGATGAAAGTTTTTTGCCGACATTGAATATTCCTGTAGTTAAAGGCCGTAATTTTTCCGGTCTTTCAGACACCATGCATAGCATTGTTGTAAACGAAGCTATGGTAAAGCATTTCGGATGGAAAGAAGCCATCGGTAAGCGGGTAAAATTTCCCGGAGACACTTCTTCCAATTATCTCGAAGTAGTGGGTGTGGTCAAGGATTTTAACCAGGAATCGTTATACAATCCTATTGCACCGCTACTAATGTTTTATGGGCCTAACGGGAATATGATCGAATTAAAAATGAGCACCGGAAATCTTACTTCCTCTATCGCACAGTTGGGTAATACATGGAAAAAATATTTCCCTAACCTTCCCTTTGAATATAAGTTCCTGGACGAAGATTTTAATTCCCAGTATGCTGCCGATCAGAAGCGGGGAAAGATATTTGCGGCTTTCTCGCTGCTTACTATTATCATTACGTGTTTGGGTTTGCTTGGGCTTACTGCCTTTACGACGCAACAAAGACAAAAGGAGATCAGCATCCGGCGGGTAATGGGCGCTAATATAGCGCAGATCGTGAGCCTGGTAACTGTTGGCTATTTATGGCTGGCATTGATCGCGGCACTGATTGCCTTTCCGGTCGCTTTTTATTTTATGCACCGGTGGCTTAGTATATTTCCTTACAATCCCGGATTATCGGTAATCCCATTCATTTTATCTGCTTTGGTGATCGTGGTTACGGCCGTAATAACGGTAATGATCCATTCCACAAAGGCGGCGCTTGCCAACCCGGCGAAGAGTTTGAGGACAGAATAGTTGAGCTTTTGCATTTTGATTTAAGCTGCTTGTTATATTAAAATATCTATTTTGATGTGCCCTAAATGGTCGGTAAGGACACTGACCACGGAATAGGATTTTAATGTTCTCTAAAATGGTCGGTGACGACCCCCGACCATGGATAACAGCGGCTGAACAGAAGGCTTTATTCAAATCGTCTTATTTGTTTGTTTACTGCACGAGCCAGATAGGTGTTTTCATAAGTGATCTATTTTCCAAATTTTTTACCTGCCTGCTACAGAAAGTGTAAAAGAAAAAGTAGTGCCTTTTCCCGGCTCGCTTTTGACTGTGAGTTTGCTGCCGTGGGCTTTCAGTATATTTTGCGTTATGTATAAACCAAGCCCCAGGCCGGGGTGGCTTTTCTGAAGTTCCACGCGGTAATACCGCTGAAATATCTTGTCAAAATCTTCCTCAAGGATCCCTACGCCAAAATCAATCACCCTCACGATGACCTCAGTGGCACTGGATTCACATTTGATAATCACTTTATCGGCATCTGGCGAATATTTTATCGCGTTGCTGATCAGGTTAATGATTACCCGAAGGATCCTTTCCTTATCTGCCCTTACGAGCACGTCCTCTTTTTGTACTTCAAGGATCAGTTGGTGGCTGATAGTAGTGAATTGCAACTGTTCTACTACAGTTGCCAACAATTGATTGATCGAAAACACCGACAAGTTTAAAACCATATCGCCGGCATTGATCGCGGTTACATTTAAAAGACTGGAGATGAGGAGCTGAAGATTCTTCAGCGAGGAAAGGCTTTTATTTACAAAGCTTCTCACCGTATCCGACACTTCTGAACCGTCAATAAGCTCAAGGTAGCTTTGCACTATCGTAACCGGCGTTTTCAGTTCATGACTGGCAATATTGATAAAATCATCCTTCCTGATCAGGGCTTTAATATGCTCGTCGTGGCTGATGCAGGTTCCAAACCATTTCACTGCTTTGGTTTCCTTGTGAGAAAAAACTGCCTTTACTTCAAACCACTCATAAAGAAACTCTTGATTCCTGAGTCGAATTAATGTGGCAAATCCTGGTCCGTTGCGGCCATTGGTAATCCAGTATCGAAGCAATTTTATTTTGGAATGCGGATGAAGGCTTTGGAATATCGCTTTTATCGTCAATTCTTTTGACTTAAAATCAAAGAACTTCAATAACCGCTGATTGGCATAAGTAAGTTGCCCGTCCTGGTCAATCGTCCAGATCATTTCGGGGGAAGCATCGGCGAGGAACTCGAACCGCTCCTTTTCGCTCTTTGCCTCATTCTTTGCCTTCAGCAGTTCCTTCTCATAAAGGTCACGTTGGCTAATATCAGTAATGGTGAGCGTGATGGCCTTCAGTTTTCCATCGTTATCGTAGCTTCCGTTTCCATTGAGCAACGCAGGAAATGCGCTCCCGTCTTTTCTGATAATCTGGTAATTCAACTCATTGATCTTTCCATTGACGGTAATTAAGGGACGGAAAAACATTTCATAATGAATGTTTCCACCTTTGGAAAGCAGGTCAGAAAGTTTTTTTTGATGCAGCAGCTCTTCTTCGGTATAGCCAAGCCATCGCAGCAAGGTTCTATTGGCGCCAATGATAGTGCCATCCGGAAGGGTAAATAGATACCCGTTAGTAGCATGCTGATAGATCAACTCCGGATCAAGGAGGGAAGCTAAGAGATCGTGGTCCGGTAATTGTCGCACCAGGGTTTACTATTTTAAAAATTCTTTAATCGCTTTGATCGTCTCCTCAGGAGCGCTGATATGAGGGCAATGGCCAGTAGCTTTCATCTGATATAGTGTATTACCGGGTGTATGCTGCCGCACAAATTCGCCGACCCTTTCGGAGGCAATAATGTCGTTGCTGCATTGAAGAGTAAGGCTGGGTTTGGATACTTTTTCCAGGTCTTCCCTGTTGTCAGAAAAAAAAGTAGCGCGGGCAAAACTTCTTGCGATGTCAGGATCAGTAGTGCAAAAACTGGTAGTAAGGAACTGCCCCAGCTCAGGACGCTCCGGATTACCCATGATGGCCGGTGCCATCGTGCTGGACCATCCAAGGTAATTGGAGTCCATAAATTCAAAGAGACTTTCCAGGTCCTTTCTCTCAAATCCGCCAAAATAGTTTTCATCATTCAGATAGCGCGGTGAAGGTCCGATCAGAATGAGTTTTTCAAAGTATTCAGGGTTTTTATCAGCGGCAAGAATACCAATCATGCTGCTGACGGAGTGACCAACGAAGATGACATTGCGCAGGTCCAAGTCTTCGCAGATGTCTAAAACGTCTTGGGCGTAACCTTCCAGTGAACTGTATTTTTCCGGGTCGAAGGCCGAAAGGTCTGAATGGCCGGCACCGACATAATCAAAAAGGATGATCTTATAATGGTCGGCGAAGGCGTCGGTAATAAATTGCCACGATTGCTGGTCGCAACCAAAACCATGAGCAAACATCATGGGTTGACTCCCATTTCCACTGATCTTTACGTTATTTCTATGTATCGTCGATAACACCATAAGTTTTTCATTAAGGGACGTAAATTTAAATGAATGGTATTAAATAAACTCATTTTTAGCAAGTGGTTTTTTTTAGGTCAATTATTGGCTGACAGAAAGTGCATGAAAATGCAGTTTTTTTCTTTAGCAGGAAAACGTTTTTGTCACGAAGAGTGGGAAGTGGAGGACGCAAGAAAGAGGAACAGACAAGAAGGGAATTTCCGGTAAACGATCCGTATTTTATTCCGTGGTCGGTGTCCCTACCGACAACAACCAGCATACGCTCTCCGTGATCAGTGTCCTCACTCCGACCATCTCTCCCGCAGTCCTGATCGGCAACCCCGGCTCTTTTTTATTATCTTCCATTCATCCCTAATCCTATCTTTTTAACACAAAATGGTCTATTTTAGATAGTTAAAATAATCATACTATGCGACACTTCACAATCAGTCTACCAAATAATCTTTACGGAGATGTTAGGTGGGGGACTTTAAAAAGGAAGTCACTGTTTTTAGACCTTCTTAAAGGTAAGAAGTTGAACCGTGAAGTCAAAAAAGGTTATATAATAAGGGTTGAGCCGACAACGACCTAACATAAGAAATATCGTCTATTGAAAACGATGGAAGGTAAATGAACGTCTGAAGATGTCGGAGGATTTCAAGTGACATCTGATGATGAAATTAGTGCGTCGATCAAAAGTGCAATCGACAACTACGAAAGCCAACATTAAAGAAGTATACTTACAGTCAATTTGTTTTCAACTTTTATACGCCGACCATTGTTCTTTCCGTGGTCGGTGGGAACCGACCACGGACCAAATCTCAATAAACCAGGGCAAAGCACGGCCGCCTGCGGCAGGCAGAGCAATTAGTAAGCCTTACCAGATATGAATCCTGTCCTTCTCTGGTAAATACATCGAATCGCCCCCCTGTACATTGAATGCGGAATAAAAAGGTGTGGTGTTCATGAGCGGGCCGTTTACACGCCACATTGGAGGCGAATGCGGATTGTTGTTGATCCACAACCGCAGGAACTGATCTTTCATTTTTACCCGCCATATCCGCGCAATAGAAATAAAGAACCGCTGTTCGGGTGTGAGGGCATCAATTTTTGCCGTGTCATGCCCTTCTTTGGTCATTTTAAAAGCATCAAAGGCAATCGATACGCCACCAATGTCTGCCGTATTTTCGCCGAGCGTCATGGCACCCTTTACATGCACGGTATCGAGCACAGTAAATGTGTTGTAGAGGTCCACTACCTGTTGGGTTTTGGCTTTAAACTTGGCGTAATCCTCTTTCGTCCACCAGTTTTTCACGTTGCCATATTTGTCAAACTGTGCGCCCTGGTCGTCAAAGGCGTGAGTCATCTCATGGCCGATCACCATGCCAATACCCCCATAGTTGAGGGCATCATCGGCGTTGTTGTCAAAATACGGAGGTTGCAGGATGGCCGCCGGGAAAACAATTTCATTGGCAGAAGGATTATAATATGCAGTAACCGTGGAGGGTGTGGTAAACCATTCTGTGCGATCAACCGGCTTATTCAGTTTTGCCAGGTTATATTGGTAGTTGCCGCCAGAAGCTGATACCACATTCTCAAAGTATTTGCCTTTTACGATCGTTACGTTGCTGTAATCTCTCCACTTATCAGGGTATCCTATTTTTTTGGTAATGGCAAACAGTTTTTCTTTTGCTTTTTGTTTGGTGCTGTCGCTCATCCAATCCAGCTTATCTATTCTGCGGGATAAAGCCTGCTGTAAATTATTAACGAGTTCCAGCGCCCGCTTCTTAGCTGCTTCCGGAAAATATTTTTTTACATACAACTGTCCAAGGGCCTGCCCCAGTGACCGATCCACATTGTTAGCCATCATTTCGCCGCGCGACTTTTGCACGGCCTGCCCCGACAATACTTTGCTGAACTCAAACGCGGCATCAACAAAAGGTTTGCTGAGCACATTGGCGTAATTGCTGATTGAAGCAGCGCGCAGGTAGATTTTCCAGTCGTTGATCGGAACCGATTTTAAAAGGGCATTGAGCTTATCATAATAAGCAGGCTGCTCCACGTCAATAGAATCTGTTTTCGCACCCAGGTCATTCAGCAAGTCCGGCCAGCCAATATTGGGTTGGCGCTTGGCAAGGTCGGCCACAGCCATCTTATTATAATTAGCATTTACATCGCGTAATTCAATATTCGTTTTATGTGACGAGGCCAATTCTTTTTGAATGTTATAAACGATATCAGCGTCTTTTGTTGCCGTTGCCATATCGCTTCCGGTAAGTTGAAACAAAGTGGCCAGGTACGTTTTGTATGCCTGCTGAATACCAACGCTTGAAGGATCTGTTTTGAAATAATAGTCTCTTTCCGGCAGGCCAATGCCTGTTTGGTATGCATGGGCAATATTAAGGTCGCTGTTTTTATTATCCGGCCCTACACCAAAACCTATAAAGGAAGCGTTTTCCTTCTTTTCTTCGCCGGCTACAAATTTCATTAAAGAAGCGAGCCCGTTGATGCTGTCGATCCGTGCCAGTAAAGGCTTTACAGGACCATAGCCGAGTTGGTTGACAGCTGCTGTATCCATACCGGAAGCATAAAAATCGCCAAGCTTTTGTTCAATCGTTCCTGTGGCGTTTTTTGACATGGAAACACTATCCAATATTCCCTGCAAACGCAACCGCTGCGGATAGTTCATAAACATGTAAGCACCTACACCAACCTGCGAAGGCGGTATTTGAACCGTGTCGTACCATGTACGATTAACGTATCTAAAAAAATTATTGCCTGGTTTAATGGAAGGATCAATTCCCTGTATGGCAGTAACATTTTTAGCAGGCGGGTTTTTGCATGCCGCAAAAAAGAGCAGGGCAGCAAAAACAAATAAGGATCTTTTCATTAATATGCACATTGATTGATTAGCAGTAAAAATACGTTTCCTGTTTAAAATGAATTCTATTTGTCAAAAATAATTGTTCAAGAGGTGAAATGATATTTTTAATGTTTTCGGCCGGGCGATTGAGATTTAGAATATCAAACATAGGAAGCGGCTGCTGTGCTGAGCTTTTAACGGTTGCAAACCGGCACCAGCTCTGATTACAAAGCTAAACACGTTTATGCCTCGTAAAATATAAATGGCCGTAGTTGCAAACGGTTGCAAACTACGGCCAAGGGTTTTTTCTTTTTAAACAGACTCGGGGTAGCAAGAAATTCGGGATTCGTTAAATGGATGCTGTCTCAAAATCAAATTTGAGCAAGCCTCTTTCCTGTGTCCAATAGTCTGTGCTATTTACAAGCCAATTACAGGGGTCAAATCGTTCGTCAGGGAGCTACTTGAAGCTGGCTGGTACCTATAGAAGGCGGGATAAAGCCAGGTAATGTCAGGTATGTCCCTATTGTGCCGGTATAGTGGCCGGTCTGGGCTGGAACAGTAATGGTAGTTGGAAAACCACCCAGTCCATTGAGACTTACGCCGTTGATGACCACCCATTGGTTGTTCACGCCTGTGAACTGCCAGGTCACATCGCCCTTATCACTGGCGGCTCCTCCTGCAGGACCGTGCCCGCAGTCAGCGCCACTGTAGTCGCCCTGCCAGTTTGGGTAAAGTGCTATCCAGAGCCACACTCCGCCGCCCTGGGATCCGCTGATGTTGGCTGACAACTCGATCTCGTAAGTGGCGCCTGATCCATATCCGTTTGCTCCGCTTTGGGTTGAGCCCGCCTGGTTTACGGAAGGGCTGCCATTAGTTGGAGACGAATTCAAAGCAGCATCTTTTTGACATCCTGTAAAAAAGAATGATGAAGCTGCCACAAGAAACACCATTAATTTAGAACTTAGACTTTTCATAAAACGTGTATTTAGATTGTTATTAAAAAATTATTCAAAACAAATATTTTCACAATAATAGTTTTGAGCAGTAAAGCGTTTGCGTATTATTAAGCCTAACCTTTATGCACTTACCCAGATGAGGGTTTTAAAACAATTAACGCAAACAGCTTCTTAGAATTACTGAGTTAATGAAGGGATATATAACAGCAATAATCTATGGATATTGATTTTACTGTTATCGTAAACATAGGTACGAAGGCCAATTAAATTAAATAGTGGAATTCAGGGGGGAACTGCAATTGAGTGAGGACAAAAACGAATCCTCACAAAAAATTCTCAATAGGATTGGGTTCTATTTAATAAGGAAGTAATAACGCGTGCAAGTTAATTTTTTTTCTAAGACGAAAAAATCAAGAGGTTAAATTCTTTGTCATTAAGCTTACATTTTTTGCCCTTGTTGGTCTTCCAGATAGCAACGTCCTTTGTTGGCGCAAGCGTCGCCTATTATCCGCCTTTGTTGGCCGATTATCCACCGCGTGGCGTCGGTCCTTCATTCCTTAGTCGGTGTCCTCACCGACCGTCTCTTTTTCCAATTTAGCCAACTTGTATATCGTTCCATCGGCATGAAGGAATTTTCTCAGCAGCATTTCAGGCTTTCATTTCTTGCCTTTGGTCGGGGTTGATGCGCCTTCTTTGCTTGCTTGTGAACCGTACTCATGATGAGTCCAACGGCACCCTTTATCTTCGATGGCTGGATACCGCTGCCCTGGCAGTTGGCGAAAAGCGCGTGGGTATTATCATCCAGCCGGCAGGTACCCGCTGGGCACAGAACCACTTTGATTTTCCAGACATTATTTCCGCCGGCCCATTATTGGTGTGGAATAGCAGGATTGTGCGTCAGCGGGCGCATACATGGAATGAAACCCGCTATAGCCGGACAGACATCGGGCTTACCAAAGATCATCACCTGCTGTTGCTAGCAGTAGATGGAAATGCCAAAGAATCGGCTGGTGTTACTATTCCTGAATTTGCAGCACTTTTTAAGGCGCTGAAATCTGTGTCGGCGCTCAACAGCGAACGTGCTTCGTGTCTTCACGAACCACGGCTGAAGAATTTTCAAAAGGATTTAAAATTTTGCCGAAATTCCTACATAAAAATTTCCTCCTATTGATGGAATAATACCAGGGCCGGGATATTCATCTGCCCGCAGCGTGAAATATTGTTTATCGGCGATATTATTCATTCCTGCTTTTAAAGATAATTTATTTAGCCTGTAAGTGAGACTTGCGTCGAAGACTGTATAAGCCGGTATATATCCTGCAACAGGGTCAGTACTTATTTTTGCATTAGTTGCATCACCATATGCATCACCGTTGTTGCTCATTTCAAGAGTTCCGGACAGTCTATTATCAAAATAAGTCACACCAATCCTGTTGATATATTTTGCTGCAGTTTCGACCCTGTTGCCTTTGAATTCGCCGCTTGTATATTCAGCGTTGATCAAAGCCAGTGAATGAAAAATATTCAATCCTTTTTTTGAATGGCTGTTCAGGTATTTCAACAAATTAAATTCTATATAGCTCTCCACACCTTTATGAACGCTATTGGCCACATTAGTTCTTAAGGTATATTGATCGGAAGAGCCCGGATTCATTAATATTGTTCCAATGCGGTTATTATAAGCCATATAAAACAAGCCAATATCAAAGTTCAGATAATTTTTAACCGTGCCCCTGTAACCGAGGTCCGCATTAAATCCTTTTGCATCCTTCATGTTCTGATCAATTTTTGAAGTTACACCAATCGGTGTGAGCTCTGAATAGGAGATCGGACGATAAGCCTGGCTGATATTTGCATAAGCATTAGTGTATGCTGTTGTTTTATATTGTAGTCCTAAACCAAATAGTGGCAGGTATCTTTCCCTGTTCTCTTTTGCTATAAGCCGTCCATCATCGGTCTCTTTATATCCGTTACTGGTGCTTTTTAAATATTCAAAACGAAAGCCGGGAGTAATACTGAACCGGTCATTTACCCTGAAAATATTTTCCACAAAAGGTGCGAGGTTCGTGGTGGTAAAATCGATATCCTTTTCATATTCGCCGGTAATGGAAAGATCGAAATCCGTGCCTGTGGTGCCTTCACCTCCGCTTTGCTTTTTGAACCAGGCATAAGTATATCTTATTCCACCTCCGAGGGTGTTTTTCATTTTTCCCAAAGCGTAATTGTGCGTAAGCCTCACTTCTGTGGTCGCATTATTCATGTCTTCACTTTCCACTTCACGGTTCACATATTCTCTTGTAACAGGATCTTTTTCATCCAAAGCTGCGGCACCTCCATCTTCATTGCGCCAAACCAATGAACGGTTGCTGAACATCAAAGAAGATTTGATACTCAAAAACGTTTGTGGGGTAATGTTATAATTGAGATAACCGGTTACAATATTCCAGGGACTTTTTAGCCAGTTCCTGCTGCGGAAGGATGAGCGGGGATTTGCGGTAAACATGCTGTCTGTAAGGCCGCCGGGCATTTTAATCCTGTTTCTAAGGAGCGTATATTCCACTCCTGCATTTAATTTTTCAGAAGGGGTAAATTGTATTTTCCCAAAGGCGGATAATTGCCATTGCTTACTGTTTGGCCGCCATCCGTTCATGGTTCTCAATTGTGCGTAACCATAATAGCTAAATTTATTGATGGTGCCTCCGATCGAATTAAAGGTATTGAACAGACCAAAGCTGCCAACGGTTTCAGAAGTATACCATTCAAACTTTTTATCTTTTGGAGCTTCATTCAATACATAATTGATCATGCCTCCAAATTGGGAGCCATATTGCAATGAAGCCGCCCCACGAACCATCTCTATTCTGCTTACCGCTTCCATCGGAGGAAGATAGTAGGATTCATTGTAACCAAAAACATCGCCACTGATGTTGTAACCATCCTGGCGCGTGTTCATTTCGATACTTTGTGTTGGATTAAGCCCTCTGGTTGAAATTCCGTTAGCAGTGAAACCACCGGTTTCTGTTTCTACGATATTCAATCCCGGAATTCTCCCAAGAATTTGCCTTGTGTTATTGATGGCTTTATTTGCGTCTAAACTATCCACAAGGATCACTTCATTTTTTTTGCCGGCATAAATAATTCCATCTTTTACATCGGGCATGTGGCCTGTTCCTCTTACCGTTTTTATTTTATTTACTATGATCTCTTTCAACGAGACCGTTTTCGTACTATCTTTTTGTTCTTGTGCGAATAATGCAAGTGGCAATAATGCAATAAATAATATCAGTGTAAATTTCATAATTAATTCAATTGCTGCAAAAATGAATTAACAGGGAAAAGTTCATTTATGAAATGCGGAAATCGGTTTTCGATATCGGGAAAAGGAGGCAGGTGCTAACAGACGATACCGCGTTTATGCCTGCGGTATTGTGGCGGCGATGTATCTGTAGTTGGGAGTGGGAAAGTAGTTCGTGAGGGCGCGAACCACAGCTGAAGTAACTAAGACGCTAAACAAAATTCCACTTATACCCGGTCATGATAAAAATATCCCTGATGGCAATATCTTCCTATTCCAAAGTTCGGGAATGCCTCCCCGGTCGTTACGGGAGAACGCGGATGATCGTCTTGCCTTTTGAGCGGTTAGCCGGATTGAAGGCACCAATGGCATCGTCCAGGGTAGCGATCTTACCGATATTAGTACGCAACCGGCCCTGCCGAACCCGCTGAACGATCTCGGTTAATTGGACGCTATCCGGTATGACGACAAAATCAATAGTAAGGACGCCGGCAGGTTGCGCCGCGATTGGACCGGCGACGGTTACAAACGTTCCTCCGACACCCACCAGGGCCGCAGACCGGTTGGCAATGTCGCCGCCGAGTACATCAAATACCAGGTCAACCGTGCCGGCATCTTCCCATGCGCCGTTTTCGAGATCGACAAACTCATGAGCGCCAAAGTCAAGTGCGGTCTGCCGGTGGGCAGCTCGCCCGGTCCCAATCACGTATGCACCGGCCTGGCTCGCAAGCTGTACCGCCATCGAACCGACTATACCTGCCGCACCATGCACGAGTACCCGCTGCCCGGCCTGGAGGCGACCGTGTTCGAACAGTCCCTGCCAGGCGGTGAGCCCTGGCATCACGAGGGCCGCCCCTACCGTAAAGTCAACGTCGGCTGGCAGTGGTATGAGGTTGCGTGCCTCGACAGCCACATACTCCGCCAGGGTGCCGTCGCGATACCAGTCTGTGAGCCCGAACACCCGCTGCCCAATGGAAAAGCCCGTTGTGCCATAGCCCAGGGCGGTGACCACTCCGGCCATTTCGTGACCGGGAATCGATGGTGTCCGGTCACGGCCCGAGCGATCGGTCCAGGTCGAAGGCCACGACAACTCATCCCCGGTAAAACTGGATGCGTGAATCTGAACGACCACGTCATTTATTGATGCCTGCGGTTCCGGCCGCTCTACCAGCTTCATGCCGGCTGTTCCGGCAGCCTTGTCTGTTACAACGATCGCCTTCATAGCGAACCTCCCTTTTTACTCATCAGCACACAGCTGCTTATTGAGGTGATGTTGCCGTAAAATATTGTTTTCATCTTTTTAGTATTTTAGCATTAATAGCCCATCGGGCTGTCAAAAAAGATAGTGTTTAATGATTTTTTACTGACGGATAAAATTAGGTTTTAATTTGGATAAGTAAAGAGGAGCAACTTGAAAAGATGGGTGTGTTTGTAAACAGGGAATGCTCAGAATATGCGTGTTCCTGCTCTTGCTACGAAGAGAGAGCAAGTAACAGGTTGCCGGTCATGATAAAAATATCCATGAATGTAAACTTAAGATTCCCATCTTGGGGCGTCAACTTTCATTAAGTAGAAAATGTCCTTAATTGTTGCTTTACTATAAACTGGTCGGTGAGAACACCGGCCACCGAGGGGCTTTTTTTGGTCTTACCATCTTCTGATAAAAAAGCATCTATTGGCATATTTGTTGACCTGTGTTTTCAAGGAGTATAATTCCTGGAAGGGCTTTATGGCAGAACGGCCCAAAAATAAAAGCCTGTGTTTTATAAGTTTTATTCATTTTTTAAAATAATCTATCATGGCAGAAAAAAATCAGGATAAAAAGGCAGCTGACAAAAACAATAAAATTGAACAGCACAAAAAATCGACAACAGCCAGCAAGGCAAAAACCAAAAAGGTTGCTTCCAAAAAGGTCGATAAAACCACCACAGAGGACCGGAATGATCCGACCGGCAATGCACATTTAGCTGATTAATTTTTATATCCATTTTTGGTAGTTCGTGTCCCAACTACCGTCTCTTTGTTTTCCATGGTCAGTGCCCTCACCGACCGTCTCTTTCTCATTTAACCAACTTGTATATCTTTCCATTAGCAGGCAGAAATTTTCTAAGCAGCATTTCAGCCTTTGATCCCTTGCCTTTGATCAGGCCCGATACGCTTTGTTTGCTTGCGGCCGATCGTAAGATCTGCAAAAGAAGAGCATTTTTTGAAATGATGTGTGCAAAAACACTATATTGTTCTTTGAAATGAATAAAAAGAAATCACCGTTATTGATAAAGCGTACATCTGCGTATGCCTTTTTATTTATGCTAATGGCTTTCCTTCTGGCCAGTTGCAGTACTGTTCAAAAACAAATAAGATCAGGATGGAGTACCAAAGAGATCAGCCCCGGTGTACAATTATCTAACAGTTATTTTCCTTCTTTGTTCCATGCCCCGGAGAACATAAACATGATCAGCGTTGACCTGCGTGATACAACTTTGAAAATATCCATAGCATACAACGATTCTTTATTGGAACCTGTAAGTGAGTTTGGAAAAGCCGGCAATGCAATAGCCGGTGTAAACGGCAATTTTTTTAATACCCACATAGGCGGTTCGGTGTGCTTTTTAAAAGTGGATGGCCGCCTTGTGAACCGTACTCATGATGAGCTCAACGGCACCCTATATCTTCCATGGCTCGATACCGCTGCCCTGGCAATTAGTGAAAACCGCGTGGCTATTATCATCAAGCCGGCAGGCACCCGCTGGACACAGAACCACTTTGATTTCCCTACCATTATTTCCGCAGGCCCATTATTGGTGTGGAATAGCAGGATTGTGCGTCAGCGGGCGCATAAATGGAATGAAACCCGCTATAGCCGGACAGGTATCGGGCTTACGAAAGATCATCACCTGCTGTTGGTGGCAGTAGATGGAAATGCCAAAGAATCGGCAGGTGTTACTATTCCTGAATTTGCAGCACTTTTTAAGGCGCTGAATTCTGTGTCGGCGCTCAACTTTGATGGCGGAGGCTCTACTACCATGTGGGTAAGCAGCGAGCCGGAGAACGGCGTAGTGAATCATCCTACGGATAATAAGAAATATGATCATTTTGGCGAGCGGAAAATAGCAAATGCTGTTTTGATTATGAGGAGATAGATTATGGCTTTTTCTTTTGAAAAAAAAAGTAAGGAAAAAGTTCAATGAAAGGTGTTTTTGCTTTTTCTTTTGCCTTGATGCATTCTGCGACAGTGCCCAGAAGAATTAAACAATCAAGAAAAACCCCGTCCACTCCGCGCGTTTTCCAGGCCAGCGCCCCGGCAAAAGCCTTTCTTAGATAGCTATGTTTGTTCGCTAAAGATGCCTTTCCCACTTCCCTTTTTGTTGAAAGATAAATAGCTGTATCAAAAGCGAACCCCCTGTTGTATCAAAAGCGGACACTTTATTTTTTTTGTTTGTAATAACTGGCTGAAAAACAATTAATAAGTAAATGGCATACATTTTCCGGATAAAAATCAAGCGAGGTTCCTACTGAAAATAAGAATTCTAATTATTTATTGTTCTACCGGATAGATATTATTAAGGCAAATAGTCACAACTCATACATGGATTAAATGCTAAAAAATTATTTTAAAATAGCCGTTCGCCATCTTACAACTCATAAATTGTTTTCCCTTATCAACATTTTATGCCTTGCTATAGGGATTTCCATTTCAATGATTACTTCCGTTTACATTTTGAACCAGCGGGCAAATCTTGCCTGCTGGATTTTTGCTTCAGCAGGGATGGGCGCATCACTTATTCCATTATCTATAGAGAGTTACCTGGCAATAAAAGCGGCCCTGGTAAATCCTGTTAAGAGTTTGAGAACGGAATAATACGCTGATGAGGGATTACCCTGAAGAAACGGTCACGCATAAACGAAAATGCAATGTTTAAAAATTATTTTAAAACGGCATGGCGCAATTTGATGAAGAATAAAACTTTTTCACTCATCAACATTGCAGGGCTTTCTATTGGTATGGCAGCATGCCTCTTGATTTTACAATATGTGAGTTTTCAATTAAGCTTCGACCAATTCAATAAAAACGCAAGTGATATTTATCGTGTTGTGAATGACCGTTATCAAAATGGAAAACTTATTCAGCACGGCACGATAACTTATTCAGCTATTGGCAAAGCGATGCAGGATGATTTTCCTGAAGTAGTGGATCATACCCGCGCTATTTCATTTGATAAAGAAATTATTCAGTTTAACAATAAAAGGATAGGTGACCTTACTATACTTGCCGTCGATAATTCATTCCTTCGGATGTTTAGTTATCCGCTTGTTGCCGGTGATGCAAGAACGGCTTTACAAGAACCCCGTTCGCTTATTCTTTCGCAAAAAGTTGCCGATAAGTTATTTGGCGTAAGCGATGATTATGGCTCGCTTGTAGGAAAGGAAGTTACGGAAGACATAGATTCTTTGCCCTATAAAATAACCGGCATTTTGAAAGATGTTCCCGGGAATTCTCATCTTCAGTTTGATATACTTCTTTCTTATGTAACTCTGTATAGTGGGGCTACCCCCTGGAAAGATGCCGATTATAGTTTTACCGATTCTGATTTCTGGCATTACATCCAGCTGAAACACGGAGCCAATTACAAAGCACTGGAAGCGAAATTGCCTGCCTTCAGCCAAAGGCACTTCCAGGGAAATAAAGTTTCAGGTTCTATTGAAAAGTTTTATTTGCAACCGTTAAGCAAAGCACATTTATATTCTGATTTTGAATACGAAATAGGAAAAACCGCAAGCGCAACTGTTGTGTGGGGATTATTAATAATTGCTGTGCTTATTATTATTATTGCGTGGATAAATTACATCAATCTTTCTACAGCCAAGTCAATGGAACGGGCAAAGGAAGTAGGGGTAAGAAAAGTTTCGGGTGCCACCAGGCAACAATTGATCAGGCAATTCCTGACAGAATCTCTACTCATCAATATTATTGCTTTTTTCCTGGCATTAGTGCTGGTGTTTGTTCTTCAGCCCTTCTTTAACCAATTAATTCATCATCAGCTATCGTTATCTTATTTGTTTGTAAAGGGATTGAACGGGTTTAGTATTTCGGCTGCATTGATTGCAATCTTTGTTGCAGGAATTTTTGTCTCAGGATTTTATCCTGCTATTGTATTGTCCGCATTTAAGCCAATCGCTGTTTTAAAAGGGAAATTTGTCACATCACGCAGAGGCATTGTTCTGCGTAAGATACTGGTCGTAGGTCAATTTGCTGTATCGGTCGCATTGATGATCGGATCTTTTGTTGTGTATAAACAAATGCAATACGTAAGCGATCAGAATCTCGGTTTTAATATGTCTCAAATGCTTATCTTAAAACCGCCTTTACTAACAAAGTGGGATTCTTCTTTCATTAGTAAACAAAATGCATTTATTGAAGAAGTAAAACAACTGCCGCATGTATCGGGTGCAGCATATTCCTGGCGATTACCCGGTGATGAATGGGGAAGAAATTTTAACGTGCGAAGAAAGGATGCGCAAAATGAAACAAATTTTGCTGTTCGCAACATGGGAATAAGTGCTGATTACATCAATGTATATCAAATTAAGCTGCTGGCGGGAAGCAACTTTGAAACAACAGATTATAATGTTGATTGGGATAAACTGCATTCGGTTATTCTGAATCAAACGGCGGTAAGACTTCTTGGCTTTAAATCTCCAAAAGACGCAATCGGCAAACAAATAATACAAGGTGATCAGACATGGGATATTAAAGGGGTGATTGCAGATTTTCATGAGAAGTCTTTAAAATATGCGATTGAGCCAGCCATGTTTTACCCCGCTACCAATATTGCAAGTCCTTTTTCTATAAAAGTAGATGCTACGGATCTTTCTTCAACTGTGGCAGCATTAAAGAAAAAGTATGATTCTTTTTTTCCAAACAATATTTTCGACTATTTTTTTCTTGACGAAAAGTTCAACCAGCAATATGCTGATGACGAATTATTTGGAAAAGTGTTTGCAATTTTTTCCGGGTTTGCTATTTTTATTGCCTGCCTGGGTTTGCTTGGTCTATCGCTCTTTGCAACTGCACAACGCACAAAAGAAATTGGTATTCGGAAAGTATTGGGCGCTTCTGTATCAAACATTGCGATTCTGCTTTCAACAGGTTTTATAAAGCTTGTTCTGCTCGCTTTTGTAATTGCTTCACCTATTGCCTGGTACCTAATGAATAACTGGTTGCACAATTATGCCTATCGCATGAACATAAGCTGGTGGATATTTTTGGCAGCAGGATCACTTGCCGTAATGATCGCTTTGGCAACGATATGTTTCCAGGCAATCAAAGCAGCGAAAGCGAACCCGGTGAAGAATTTGAGAATGGAATGATGCAATTATGAATGAAAGAAAACTTAGAGCTCAAAACATATAACTTAAAACTTGTAGCATGTTTAAAAATTATTTCAAAATCGTCTGGCGCAATCTGATTAACAAAAAAGCGCATTCAATTATAAATATTACGGGTTTATCAGTTGGTATGTCGGTAGCTATGATTATTGGATTATGGATATGGAGTGAACTGTCGTTTAATAAGTACCATGGGAATTATGATCGTATAGCACAGGTAATGGAACAAAATACTTTGAATGGTGTAATACAAACGGCCGTTAATATTGAGCCACCGCTTGCGCTTGCATTGCAAAAAGATTATGGCAGTGATTTTAAGCACATAGTAATGGCATCGTGGATTGAGCGTCACATTCTCGCTGGGGGCGATAAAAAAATTTCCTACACCGGCAATTTTATGCAGCCCGAAGCACCTGAAGTGTTTACGTTGAAAATGCTAAAGGGAACACGTAATGGTTTAAACGATCCATCTTCCATACTCATTTCTTCATCAGTGGCGAAAGCATTATTTGGTAATACCGAACCTTTAGGTCAGTTAATCAAACTTGATAATACTGCCAGTTTTAAAGTTACGGGCGTGTATGAAGATTTGCCGAAGAACACTTCATTGCATGATCTCACATTTATAGCGCCGTGGGATTATTATGTCGCCTCAAATGATTGGGTGAAAAATTCACTGAACGATTGGAGTGAAAGATCATTTCAACTGTATGTGCAGTTGTCTGACAATGCAAATATGCAAAAGGTTTCATTGAAAATAAAAGACACCAAGCTAAAAAAAATAAACGGTGACGATGCTAAATATAAACCGCTGATTTTATTACAGCCAATGAGTAAATGGCATTTATATAGCGAATTTAAAAATGGCGTTAATACAGGCGGTGCAATTGAGTACGTATGGATGTTTGGTATCATAGGAATATTTGTGCTTTTACTTGCCTGTATCAATTTTATGAATCTGAGTACGGCTCGTAGCGAAAAACGTGCAAAAGAAGTTGGGATACGCAAAGCGATTGGTTCATTAAGAACTCAATTGATGAAACAATTTTTCCTTGAATCGTTATTAATGGCAGCTATGGCTTTTTGCTTTGCTTTGATTTTTGTATCGCTCGCTTTACCATTCTTCAATGAGCTGTCTGGTAAAAATATGTCTATCCTCTGGACGAATCCTTATTTTTGGGCCATCAGTATCATCTTTACCTTGTTCACAGGAACTGTTGCTGGTCTTTATCCGGCACTTTATCTTTCCTCTTTGAAGCCTGTTAAAGTATTAAAGGGTACCTTTAAAGCTGGGAGATCAGCGGTTATTCCACGTAAAGTTTTGGTAACCGTTCAGTTTGTTGTATCCATTATTTTAATTATCGGTACTATTATAGTTTTCAAACAAATTCAGTTTGCAAAAAATCGCCCCGTTGGTTACAACAGGAATGGGCTGATCAATATTGAAGTAACCACGGATGATCTGGACAAACACTTTATTGCTCTTGAATCAGAATTATATGCA
Organism: Ginsengibacter sp.; assembly: GCA_051959325.1. GTDB lineage: Bacteria > Bacteroidota > Bacteroidia > Chitinophagales > Chitinophagaceae > Ginsengibacter. The sequence goes on from JBQCFI010000255.1 coordinate 19,284, forward strand.
TCGGGAGCAATAGCAGGTATTGCGGGAACATTGAGCCCAATGACGGCTATTCACAATAGCAGAAGGGATGTTACATGGAAAGAGAAAGATCCTAATGTTACATACGACTTTGCATACACACGTGTTAGTTCAGGGTATGGGAAAACAACAGGTTGGCAAATGCTGCAAGGAAGAGATTTTTCCAGAGAGTTACTTACTGATTCATCTGCAATTATTTTAAATGAAACTGCAATAAAATATATGGGTGTTACACATCCGCTCGGCGAAATAGTAAGATTTAATAACCAGGATCACGTAATAATAGGAGTAGTAAAAGACATGGTGATGCAATCTCCTTACGAACCCGTTAAACAAACTATTTTTTCTTTAAGCTCTTCCAATTTTCCCAATATAATCGTCAGAATAAATCCTGCAGTTAACACCCATGATGCATTAAGTAAGATAAGTGCAATATGTAAAAAATATTCTCCGTCTGCTCCCTTTACATACAAATTTGTAGATGAAGATTATGCAAAAAAATTTGATAGCGAAGAACGGGTAGGCAAGCTGGCTGGAGTTTTTGCACTGTTAGCAATTTTTATCAGTTGCCTTGGGCTGTTTGCTATGGCATCTTTCATGGCAGAGCAACGAACAAAAGAAATAGGCATTCGAAAAGTGCTGGGCGCAAGTGTATATAATCTATGGCAATTGCTGTCTAAAGAGTTTGTAATACTTGTATTCATTTCATTACTGATAGCAACACCGCTTGCTTATTTTTTCATGCATAACTGGCTGCAGAATTATGAATACAGAACCAGTTTATCATGGTGGGTATTTGCATCAACAGGGGTTGGCGCATTAGCAATAACAATAATAACGGTAAGCTTCCAGGCAATAAAAGCAGCAATAGTCAATCCGGTAAATAGTTTGAGAACGGAATAATTGTGAATGTGAAATGAGGAAACAGGAATTTGAATTATTTGTTGCTTCACTGATAAACATAACGGTTAGCATTAAACGAAAATAGAATGTTTAAGAATTTTTTCAAAACAACGATCAGAAGCCTTTGGAAAAATAAAGGCTACAGCTTTCTCAACATTTTTGGTTTGGCAATTGGCATTGCGTGTGCCGGATTGATTTTTTTATGGGTAGAAGATGAATTGAGCTTTGATCAGTTCAACGCAAAAAAAGATCAGCTATATTTTATCAGGGAAAATCAAAAATACGATACCTACACAGCAACATTTGGTTCTACACCTGCGCCAATGGCCCCGGTAATTAAGGAAGAAATTCCAGGGATTGTCAACAGCTGCCGTATCAATGGACTGGATACCAAACTGATAACCATCGGCAATAACTCAATGTATGCTGCCGGAAGTTATGTGGATGCTTCGTTGTTCAGCATGTTTACTTTTCCCTTTGTGGAGGGCAATGCAGAAACGGCTTTTAAAGAATTGCATTCAATGGTGATTACCCAATCAACTGCAAAAAAGTTCTTTGGTAATGATAAGGATGTGCTGGGTAAAACAGTGCGTGTTGATAACAAACAGGATTATGTTATAACCGGTGTTATAAAAGATATTCCCAAGAATTCAACCGTGCAGTTTGAATGGGCTGCGCCTTTCCAGATCTGGTATGATGAAAATAAATCGTGGGCGCAATCGTGGGGCAATAACGACCTTTCAACGTATGTAGAGCTAAAGCCTAATGTTAGTGCAGCTTCTGTAAATAAAGTTCTTTATGATTTTATACAGAAACACGAACCGAAATCTATTGCACGGCCTTTTTTATGGAGCGCACATGACTGGCATCTGAGGGATGAATTTGATAACGGTGTACAAACAGGTGGCGGAAGAATAACTTATGTGCATCTCTTTTCTGTTATTGCATGGATCATTTTATTAATTGCCTGCATCAACTTTATGAATCTTGCAACGGCAAGAAGTGAAAAACGCGCCAGGGAAGTAGGGGTAAGAAAAGTGCTGGGTTCAAGAAAAAGAATGCTCTTTTTTCAGTTTATGGGAGAAGCGATTTTTATGGCATTATTATCCGCAGTGATTGCTGTAATTATTATGATGCTTTTATTACCTGCGTTTAATTTGCTGGTTCAGAAAAACCTGGCGTTGGGTTTAAACAAGCCTCTTCACATTGCAGGATTAGTTGCCATCACTTTAATCTGCGGGTTGTTTGCCGGTAGTTATCCATCACTGTATTTATCATCCTTCAATCCAGTATTTGTTTTAAAGGGAATTAAGATGAAAGGCAGCAACGCCGCCATCATACGAAAAGGGCTGGTGATATTGCAGTTTAGTATTTCTATCATACTTATCATAAGCACCATCATTATTTATCAGCAAATACAACACGTAAAAAGCAGGAGTCTTGGATTTAGTAAAAACAATCTTTTGCAGGTTGATATGAACAGTGAAATGACAAAGAATTATGAAGCTGTTCACCAGGATATATTGAACACGGGCTTGATCGAAAACGTTGCTGTTTCCAATTACAACACTTTATATGGAGGAAATAATACCGGTGGTTTGGTTTGGGAAGGGAAAAAATCCAACAACCAGGTTTTAATTTCTACGAGATATGTATCACCTGGTTATATGAAAACATCAGGCATAAAAATTTTAGAAGGAAGAGATCTTGTTGAGACTGATAGCGTACAGTCAAAAAGGATAAATGTTTTAATCACACAATCATTGGAAAAATTGATGGGTACAAATAGTGCTGTCGGCAAAACTTTGCATTGGGATGGCGATACCAGTGGCACAGTTGTAAATGTTGTAGGAGTAGTGAATGATTATGTGTATGGCGATATGTATGGCAGGCCGGACCCTGTAATGTTCTTTTGTGTGAACATGCCCGACGCATCCAACATGTATGTGCGGCTGAAACCAAATGCCAATGTTGAAAAAGCCATACAACAAATTGCAAGTGTATTAAAAAAAGATAATCCCTCGTACCCTTTTACTTATCATTTTGTTGACGACCAGTTTAACCAGATGTTTCAGAATGAACAATTGATAAGCAAGCTTTCACGGGTATTTGCAACGTTGGCTATCATCATTTCGTGTCTGGGTTTGTTTGGATTAGCCGCTTTCACGGCAGAACGCAGAATAAAAGAAATTGGTGTAAGAAAAGTATTGGGAGCAAGCATTACCAACATCACCACATTATTATCAAAAGATTTTTTGCTATTGGTATTTGCTTCATGCTTTGTAGCATTTCCACTCGCATGGTGGATGATGCATAGCTGGCTTCAGAATTATAAATACAGGATTGAAATAAGCTGGTGGATATTTTTAATTGCAGGCATTGCTGCCGTTCTTATCGCATTGATAACGGTAAGTTTCCAGGCAATAAAAGCAGCGATTGCCAATCCTGTGAAGAGTTTAAGAACGGAATAATTATGAATGTGAAAATGACAAAATGAAAATTCTGATTTAGTCTTTTCCCGGATCGATGGCTTAAAGGATTTGTGACAAGGAACTTTGTGTTATTGCTGTGGCCAAATATCTATTCAGCGGAGCGTTTCATTAAGAAGCGTTCTTATCTTCCTTCCGAAAAGCTGAAATGTTTTTGCCGGTATTCAACTTAAAAAAGCGGCTAAAGTGTTCAGGATTTTCAAAGCCTAATTCATAAGCAATCTCTTTCGATGTTTTATCAGTATAATGCAGATAACGTTTCGCCTCCAGGATGATCCGGTTATGAATGACCTTTAGGGGTGACGGTTCGTGGCACATGGCAAAAAAGTTGGCAAGGGTCTTAGGTGATTTATTCAATGCAGCGGCATAAAACTTTACTTCATGTTCTTTTTTGAAATTAGCCTCTAAAAACAGCGAAAAGTTACGGATCAGATCCATCTTTTCAGTGCTGAACTGATGATATGCATTTGCCTGCTTCTGCGCTATTCGCGTAATTTTTATGATCAGCCTTTTTAATAAGGAACGAAGCATTTCTCCCTGGAAATGATCCTCCACCCGAATTTCCTCAGAGAAGGTTTTTTCAATGACACACAACTCCTGCAATTCTTTTTGATTGAGGCCGACAAACATGGGGTGATGAATGCCATAAAATAAAAATCCTACGCACCCCACTTCCGCATCATGATCCACAATACAATAAAACTCGCGGTTGAACTGCCAGGCTACCAATGCTTCCGGGTGCTCAAAAACAAAATGCTGATTGTACATTAACGGAAGAACCGAGTGGGCAGGCATGATATATTTTACCTCATCAATGATTACCTCTTGTCGTCTCCCTTTATTAAACACAAACGTATTAATAGGTTTAAGAGAAGTATCGGTTATTCCAGCCCCCTTAAACATTCCATCAGCGACATGCATAATAAACTGGCCAAGCGTTGCTTTATTATTATATTCTCTGAGCATATTTTCTTAAAGAATAAACAGGTTTCTTTTTCTTCATCCATTCGTCTATCGAAAATATACCACTGCCGGTAAACATTAAAGAAATCAGGCCGGCAATGTACAACAGGTTGATCTCATAACCCGGTGGTCCAAACTTAGGCCCTGCCGGGGTAAGTCCGATGGTATTCACCGAGCTAAATCCATAATCCACCTGCACCGTGAACATCGCCACGAGCATCGTAACGATCAACGGAATTGCAACGATACTCACATACCATCCTGCTAATATTGCCAGGCCACCCAATAGTTCTATATACGGTACCAGCACCGCATTCATATGGGCAAAAGGAACACCGGTCTGCACCAGTAATTTTTCAAAACCTCCGGTTCCCCTGCTGAGTTTGGCATAACCGTGCATTATAAATCCTATACCAATGATCAGCCTCAAAAATAATGGTGCAATCTCATACCGCCTTTCAAAATTAATAAGTCCCATCTTAAATATTATTGAATAGTCACTTTAATGATGTTAGTGATATCAGGAAGTGTTGTAAACTGGTTCGGGTTGGGCACTTCTTCAATCGGCTTGCTTTCAGTAAGTGGCGTGCCGGCAAGATTGAATTGTGTTAACCCTGCGCCCGGGAACTGGTTCACAGCAGTACCGTCGTCAAATAAGCGTACCTGTGAAGAGATATCGCCGGCCTTTGTAGCATCAATTTCCCCTTTTGTAGCAAAGAACCAGTCGTTGGAAAAGCCGTACATGGTAGCAATAGCAATCTTATCCCCTTTGGCAACATGGATCTCTTGTGACACGCTACTGCCCGGCTGTTCATCCATTACAGGTAGCAGTACTTTAGAACCTGTTGCCGGTAAGACGTAAACATTTCTTACCCCTTTTACCGTTTTCAAGTAATCAGCTAATCCACTTGCATCTCCTTTTTGAGCGAGTGCAGTCAACCCATGTCCTGCATCATTTTGTCCGACAGTATAAATTGGATTGGAAATGCCACTGTAAATCACGACCAATACAGGAGAGAGCGGTGTAAAAATACCGGTAATATTTTTTAGATAAGAACTCAGGGCGCTGTTATTACCCATTTCAGCAATATTCGTCAATCCGTTTGCAGAAGGTTTCCCTGCAGTATAAATGTGATTGGGGTTTAGCAAATTGCCTCCGACAATATAAGAAACTGCCCACACACCAGGACTAAACGGCGTTTCATTCGCGGTGCCTCCTGAAATATTTTTAATCGTAAGCGTAAACATTGAATTGCCCTCATATTTTAAAGTAGCCTGCATCAGTGATGATGCGGGCAAGTATGTATTTCCCTGGGCATCTGATCCATTTACCTCGATAATATTTTGTGCTGCAGACTCGGCGGTGCCCGGGTGGTTTACAGAAGAGCCGGGATGTTGGTTGATGCGCGTGCCATTATCCCACAGTTTTATTTGGGACGAAACGTCACCTTCAACCGGGTTGCCGCTGGCGTCATAAACCTTGATACCCGGATTTGCAGGGGCAAAAAACAGATCGTTTGACCAGCCATACATGGTAGCAAACGTGATGGCTTCACCTTTTGCTGCAGAAAAGGTAAAGGAAGATGAGCCTCCGGGGGTGATCAGTTGCCCCGGCTGTTGAAACGTACCTGATTCCACGAGTGGCTTGGATTGCAGTACGTTTTCTATTGTGATGGTATGATCGCTTGTTGCAGGCATACCAGGGTGGTCTTTACTGCATGAAACCAGTATGACCGGTATGGCTGCTGCTACCAGCAACCATTGGGATTTTATTGTCTTTTTCATTTTTGTTTTTAATGCAAATCTGACACGATTAACCACTAAAAACAATGATAATACTTCACAAAGAAATGACGATTTTTCCCGAAGACGGGTTCGTTGTATCCAAACTATCTGCAATGTTTGGTAATAATTCTGACGCTATTTTATCTGTAACTTTCAATAACCAATCCGATTCCGACATGACACCTTTTTGAAAAGGTGTCATGTCTGGTAACTATTCATCTTCAAAGTCGGAAAGAGGTGACACCTTTTTGAAAAGGTGTCACCTCTGGCAACTAATCTTTGGTAGCTATTCATCTTCAATAGACATGTCGGAATCGTAATAATAATCCGATTCACTTTTATGAACATCAATAAAACGTTGTTTTCCTCCAAACCATTCCAATACTTCAGATCTTTTTACCCGGGTAGGTTTTTCAGAAAGCATAGTATGCCAGGAAGACCAGATATGATTAGTAAAGTCTGTACACAGCTTATGCCGCTGCGCGTTTGCATGTATGTAAATAATTGCTTGTGTGAAATGAGATTCTTTAACGACCTCTACTCTTTTAAAAGGGCGCTGAAATAAGTTTCCATTCCTTTGGTGTTGCTTATTAAATGCCATTGCATAAGAATTAAAAAATCTTTTCCATTCCAGTTCCAATAAGATTTCTGTCGACGCCTCATCCGCAAGGTATTTTTTTTCAATTGGTTTCAACGATGCTCCTGTTAATGTTTTCAGGTAGCTTTTAATTACCTCTGTTGTTTTTATCCTTATTAAAAAATGAAAATGATTTGGAAGTAAATTCCAGCAAAAAGTATCAACAAAAGGGTGGACATATTTGTCATATTGTCTTAAAAAAAACAACCTGTTTTCGTCTGATCTAAAAAGTAGCTCTTTATTATTGGTTCTGTTATAAACATGGAAGATTCCTTCATCATAAAAATTATCAGTTTGTCTCGGTTTGATTTTCATTATTTTCAATTTATTGGCCCATAGGTGACAGAGGTGACACCTTTTGAAAAGGTGTCACCTCTGTCACCTATGTTAATAATTTCACTAATATACTCTGTTATTTCTTGGCAAACAATTTTTTTCTTCTTCTCCTTTCCGCAAAGAAGTGACACTTTTTTTGAATTAAAAAGAAGCGATGCACGGGCGGCGTATTGTGGGAAAGAGATGACACCTTTTTGAAAAGGTGTCATCTCTGGAAGTTTTCACACTAACCGTCGCTGGAGTAACGATCCCCCAAACGCCCGATAAAATCGCTCAGAAAAACCGATAAAACAATCCTTCCATTATTTTTCTTAAAACACCTAACGCCACCTTCCATATACCTCCGGGCTACCTGCTACCTACCTGAGAGCAACAAACTGTTTTATTAGTACGTTAATTAACGCAGAGGTAACGCATCGGGACGCTCGCAGGTAGGAAGCGTTCAGCCTGCAGGTATATAGAAAACGGCAAACAACTAAATCAAAAGATCATGGTAAAAGTGAGGGATGTATTTGTAAGCGACAGCCTGCCCAAGATAAAGCGTTGTGTTCTTGCCTTTGATGCGGCTCATACGAAGGTTCTGGATAGCTGCGGGTTTCTTTATTTCAGGGTATTTTAGATTTTCATTGATTTCAGTAAACGGATAATTAAAGAAAATTTACGTTTGCCTTCAGAGAGCTTTTATAATCCAACATTTAAGTAAATTTCAACCACGAAACTTGTGGAAAAGATATTGCGTTTCCGCAACTGACATCTGCCGGGAGCGCTATTTATTGCAGCAGCAAAGGATGCAAACATGCTGTATGCAGGTTGCGCCATACACGGTTTATTTGTGAGGAAGGATCGGAGGCTATCAATCCGCAGAAAGGAAATAGCTCATCCACTGCCTGCCTTGAAGCCGCTGCCAAATGCCTGCTTGCCTGGCTTACGTTTTTTAGGGTATTGGTATCAAAATGTTTATTCTTATCCCATTCGTCCCATGAGCTTTGGAGCGTTTGGTAAAAGCGATGCCTCGCTTCCTGTTGTTCGTTGCGCGCAGCTTCATATCGGAGAAAAAGGGAATGGCGGCGATCGTCGGTAAAATGATCGCCTGTTTTTCTTTCTTTAAGGTTCTGCTCAAACAAATCCATAAAATGAATGGCCATGCCTGAAATATTCACCGCGAGCGTGCTTTCTGCAAACTGCAAAAACGGGTATTGATAAATCTTATCCGGCAGTACCGCTTTATTTTCGACAATTTCAAAGAGCCTGTTTTTATTGACTCTTAACCGGTTTACTTCAAAACGATTGCTCGAGGTGGCAACCATGCCCATTCCTTTCCAGTCATCAGTAATGAATACTTCACTTCGCAAAAAAATAAACGCTGCTACCACTGGCGTGCCGTCTTCATGCTGAAGAAAGTGTCCATCTTTTTCTACCTGGCAATTCGCGGTAAAGGCGGTGGCATGGGCAGCCCCGGTAGCATATTGCCAGCTTCCCGAAATCTCAAATTCGTCATTGTTGATGATTGTGGCAATCCCTGAGGGACGTCCACTTCCTGCAAAACATACTTTTTCAGAGCTGAACAAAGTGGCGGCTATGCCTGGCTGAAGGAAACCAATGAACCAGTTGGCGCCGCTACAAAGCGTAACAGTCCAACCCACGCTGCCATCTGTCCATGCCAGCGCTTCTTCTATCCTTAATCCTTGGGGAAGCGGTAAATCAAGGCCTCCATATCTGTCCGGTACATACAAATTAAACCACCTGTTGTGATAAATGAGCGCAAGTTGTTCGGGATGTAAACACCGCATTTGTTCTGCTTCAGCAACATATCGGCGGATCACATTCACTGATTGGGAATCAATAAAAGTTGAAGGATGGGGAACCGGGTTCATATTAATTCGTTTGAGGTCAGCAAAGTGGTTTCTTTTTTTACCAGTTTTTTCCATTGAAAGTAGCCCTGCACGGCTACAACAAAAAGAAAAATGGTAAGCGCCGCATATAAAGGCAGGTGTTTATAAAATAATAATGGAATCGCTACGGCATTAGAAATGTTCAACAGGATCCAGTTTTCTACCTTGCGTTTTGCGAGCAGCCACATACCGGCCCACGCCGTAGCGCTAACAAATGCATCACACAAAGGAACGGTTGACGGCGTGAAATTTTTCAGGGTTAAATATAAAACAATGAAGCCGCCGGCAACAATGGCCGCGACAGTTCCCCACTCCTTTTTATCGGTAAACGTAATGGGAACGGGCGACTTATCTTTCTTTTTTACCCAATACCACCAGCCGTAAATACTCATGACGATATAGTAGCCGTTCAACAGTGATTCAGCATACAAACCGGAGATGATGAAAAGATAGACAGAAAGTAAGGTAGAGATAATTCCCGCGGGATAAAGGGCCACTTTATTGGCGCGGGCTAGTAATACTTCTGCTACGCTAAAACCAACGGCCAGCCATTCAATCCAGCTGGTTTGTGCAACTTGCTGCAGAAATAAATGAATCCAGGATACCAGGAGCATTGAACATTTCTTTTAAATAAATAATCAGCCGGGATACATGAATAAAAGATTTGAGATTGAATGCGCTTTCCTACGCCGGTATTACCCGGATCAGGTTTCTGAAAGAAAAAGTTTCTCTCAACGGGTATAATCTCAGCCCTTCTTTCAGCAGAATAAAAGAACCTTATCATTCTGCAAGGCACCCCATAATTGCTGCAAATATAGGAGAACAAAAGTTGACAGACTTTGAGATTGGTAAATATCATTGGCAGTACAGAAGGCGGACGAAATGATGTTTTCAAACCGATGATTTGGAAAGAATGCAATCTTATCGATTCACTATTTATAACACATTTTAGTCCTGATCAATCGCCACCGGCCATAGGAAGCAATTTTTTAATGAATCTGCAAGTTGTCTCTACAGTAGATTGTTTATTCAGGGTGACAATAGATTTTGTTAAAAGACGTTAGAACCATTATCCCGATGACCGGCATCTTTAAAGTGAGGATGCTATTAAAAGGATGGTTACCAATAATAATTTCTTTTTTTGAATAAATTATACGAATTATTTTGCAATCGAAATAAACCAGGAACTGCTTTGAGACCGATCTTAATAAAACTGCCATTTCTATCTTTCCTTTTTTTGTTTTGCTCCTGTTTTTACGGCAATGCACAAATGAAGGCAGGCTTTGTCCCTGATGTTACCGGTGGTTGTTCGCCACTAACCGTGCATTTTACCAATACTTCTAATGCTACGGCTTCTGCTGTTTATAAATGGGATTTTGGCAATGGAAATACTTCCACTTTGAAAGATCCCGGTGCTGTTTTCCTCGAATCGCAAAAATATACGGTGACGCTTACTGTGACTGATGGAAATCAAACCAGTTCAAATTCTCAAACGATAACAGTTTATAAAAAACCGGTGGTTGATTTTTCATCGTCCCTTGAGAAAGTCTGTACGCCTGAACCGGCTCCCTTTACCGCTAAAGCTACAGCTGACGAAGGAACCATCTCGGATTACCTGTGGGATTTTGGCGACGGATATACGCAACATAGCTATGGAGCCAGCGTTTCTCACATCTACCAGACAGCCCAGGAGCCATCGGTGAGATTATCTGTAACCGATAATCATGGCTGCACCAACAGTAAAACGATAAATAACATCATAAAAGTTTTTAATGGGGTAAAAGCAGATTTTGAAGCGGATAAAACTTTTATCTGTTTTCAGCCAGACCCGGTGAAGATGATTAATAAGAGCGAAGGCGAAGGGCCATTACAATATACCTGGGATTTTGGCGACGCGGTTTCATCTACTGACAAAGACCCTACACATGTTTTCAATAAAAAGGGAAATTATACTGTTAGCCTTGCGATAGAAAATCCCAATGGATGCAAAAGTTCTTTGGTAAAAACGGCCTACCTGAATGTGGGCAATTTTAACTCGCAAATGAATATTCCCGATTTTACGTGTCAAAATACGACAGTTCCGTTTCAAAATACAAGCATCCCGGCTCCCACTTCTTTTGAGTGGTCAGTAGATGGAGTGGTCTACCCATACTACTATTATGGAAACTACAACTTTTCTCAGGCAGGAGAACATACCATACAGCTCGTCAATAAATTTGGAACTTGTGAAGAAACGATTACTAAAAAAATTAAAGTGAATGCGCTTCCTCAGCCAAAAGGGTTTATTACGCAAATTCCGAAATATTGTTTTCCACCTGTTACGGTAAATTTTAAAGATACCACAGCAGAAGCTGTTAAGTCCGAATGGAATTTTGATAATTACTATCCTATGCCAATACAGGCAACAGGAAAAAACGCTTCCTACAACTTTACCGGGGCCTATACGAAGTATGTAACTCTTTTTGTAACAGATTCCAATGGCTGCAAAAATAGTGTTCAACAGGCCGTTACTATTACCCAGCCTTCTGTAAATATTCAGGTATCAGGCTATAATGATGTTACCTGTGAGTCGCTCATAAAAAAGTTTAAAATGTATTCCAATAAGGAACTGTCTTCTTTTACCTGGAATTTTGGCGATGGAACCACCTCTACAGAAGAAGAGCCCGAACATACTTTTACAACAGGGAATTATAATGTCACGCTGAAATACACGACCACGGATGGATGTAGCGGCGTATCGAATTCCTACCCAATCACTGTTTATGGCAAACCGAAAGCGGATTTTAATTCCATATCCGGTACAACAATATGCGGAAACTCACAAGTTACATTTATGAATTACTCAAAAAATTCACAGTGGGAACAATGGTATATTGGCCAACAAAGTGTGGGCGGTTCAGGCACACTCGCTTACACCTTTCCGGATACGGGAAATTATACTATTACATTGATTGCATCCAATCCTGGTTGCAGCGATACAGTAGCAAAAACAAATTATATCAAGGTATTACCTTCTTTTCCACAAATAACACAGCTGGCGAATACCTGTGATGGCGACAGGGGAACAGTGACTTTAGGCCAGGCTTCGCGCTATGCGCAAAAGTGGTTATGGGATTTTGGAGATGGAACGACCGCTACCTATACAACTGATAAACAAGAGATAACTCATCATTACACGGCTTCCGGCTATTACACCGCTACGTTAACTACCTCCAACGGACAATGCGCCAATAAAACCACTATAGGAGTTACGGTGATTTTAAAAAAGCAGCCCGTATTGTCAACCGGTAATTCCAATCTTTGTAAGGATGATGCATTAAATTTTACTATTTCAAACTTGGATCAATCTGATTACAATTATTATTACAACCATTATCTGCAGTTTGCTAATTATAACGATGGCACATCTGTTCCGGTGTATAATTATATGACTGCTCCGGTTTATAACGGAACCATTTATGGTCTTCTTGCAGGCAAAGATTCGATAAGAATGATTATCAGTGCATCGCTGAATTGTATTGATACCACTAACTATATTCCCATTAAAATTCGCGGAGCTGTTGCTGGCTTTGAAGTAATCACTAATAACCTTTGTTTTAAGTTGCCTGTTACTTTTAAAGACACTTCTACTTCAAAAAACACTACCATCACCAGCCGGACATGGAATTTTGGCGATGGGCAAACATTGACTACGACAACAGGAGGCATTGTTTCTCATGTCTACTCTAACCCTGGAAGTTATTACGTTTCCCTGTCCATAAAGGATGATGCCGGATGCACCTCAACTACTTCTTCTTACTCACAAATGGTTTATGTCAATGGCCCAAAGGCCGCTTTCACCACTTATGGAACGGATTTTCATTTAAATACTTCCCTTCAGTTTTATAACAACACCAATAATTTCAACAGTTATAATACCCAATATCAATGGGATTTTGGTGATGGGCATACTTCTACAGATTATTACCCGGTGAATACTTATACAGAGCCTGGCAATTACACCATCCGACTGATTGCAAAAAACCCGGACACCGGCTGCGGCGATACCGCTTTTCAAAAAATAACGGTAAGGAATTTTAATGCATACTTTTCTTTCACTTCCTCATTTGTCGACCATATTGATTGTTCGTCACTTTTGGTTCAATTTGTAAATACCTCTTATGATTATTCGCATATCAAATGGGATTTTGGCGATGGCTTCACTTCTGATAATGTAAACACGCCCAGCCATGTGTATGAAAAGCCGGGAAAATATATCGTAAAGCTTTTTGTAACCGGCTACAACGGACTTGAGAAGACTTATCTCGATTCAGTTTTTGTCCGGGATAACAAGGTCAATATAAGCGCGGATATGGTTCGCACCTGCACCGCGCAATCCGTAACGCTGAGTGCGTTGTCCGAAAACGCCGCCTCTTATATTTGGGATTTTGGAGACGGAACTTTAGCGCAGGCCAGCGATACTTTTTCTGTTCATTATTATAAAACACCGGGCAACTATGTTCCTAAACTGATTGCGAGAGATGCGGATGGTTGTGCGTCTTCTATTATTCTTACCAACAAAATTTCCATTGATTCTCTAAATGTTACTTTAAAGAGCATCCCTCAGATTTGTGCACCAAAGGAAGTCCAGTTCAATCCTGTTATTACCAATATCGGTTCCGGCGAAGGACCTCAACCTCTTTTAACTTATCATTGGAATTTTGGAACAGCAAACCAAATGGACACT
>JBQCFI010000256.1:0-3823 GCA_051959325.1 Ginsengibacter sp.
CAATTTCGGAAGAACAAAAAAAATTTTTTGATAAAAATGGATTTATCCATTTTAAACATTTTATTTCAAAAGAAAATGTAGCCTTATTTTTAGAAGAAATACAAAGGATTGAAAAACATCTGATAGATAATAATATTGAAAAAGTAAATGGAATACCTTTAAAATTTGGACAAGATGCAAACGGTAATAGAATTATACAAAGAAACTGTTTCTTATCACTGAGTAGTAAAATCTTACATGAATTTTTGCAGGACCCTTGTCTGAATAGCCTTACTGAATTATTATTTCCTTATGAACGAAGAATTGCTGAAAATGAAAAAGATGGCCTTATCTTAAACTTTTTTGAACGGACTCCCAACAGTTCATTTACAAAAATGGGATGGCATACCGACAGTCCACGTGATATTTTTTTAGGCCATAAAATTATGACCATGTTAAACATAGGTTTGCATCTTGATGATTTTGCTTTTTCTAATGGTGGCCTGCGTGTGATACCCGGAACGCATAAACAGAAGATGTTTGATTTATTATTCCGGAAAAAATATTTTATTGACAACACACCTGATCCCCTGGAAGTTGGTTTTGATATAGAAGCAGGCGATCTTACTGTTCATCATGGCAGCTTGTGGCATCGTGTTCAGGAATCTGGTAAATTTGGTATTGAAAGCCGGCGGCGTGTAATGTATGTTCCCGTCGTTACCGGAAAATTTATGCCTAAAAATGAGAAGAGTAAAACGCCCCTCTATCATAGATTTGCAAAGAAGGTACTTAAATAAACTTACCTAATTTTATCATTATGTCATATGCGCTGATAACAGGAGCCAGCAAAGGAATTGGAAGGGCGATTGCATTTGAATTGGCCAAACGCAATTATGATTTGTTACTTACTGCAAGGTCTGTGGATTTATTAAAAGAAGTATCTGAAGAAATTCAACAAATATATCCTGTGCTGATTCATGTTATGGCATTCGATTTAACAGAGCACAATGCACCTCAACAATTATACGATTGGTGCAATGAAAATAATTACCAGATTGTAATTTTAGTAAACAATGCCGGCGCAGGCATGAGTGGGGTATTTCAAAATTCTTCCTTAGAAAATAATACAAAGCTGATCTATTTGAATGTTATAGCTCCTACTCAATTATGCCAGCTTTTTATACCGTTGCTTCTGCAAAATCGACAATCGTATATCTTAAATATTGCCAGTACCGCGTCATACCAGGCTATTCCATATCTTGCTGTTTATGCTTCTTCAAAAGCATACATTCAACGCTTTAGCCGAAGCCTTTCCCAGGAACTTTCCGGCAAAGGTATTTCTGTAACCTGCATTTCTCCGGGGCCAACAGACACCGATTGGGCGACAACCGCTTCGGTTCCTGCCAAGGCTTTGAAAATGGCAGCGAGGTTAAATATGAACCCATCAAAAGTTGCAGAGGCTGCAGTTGAATCAATGTTTGCAAAAAAGAAGGAAGTTGTTCCGGGCTTTGTAAATAAATTGGGGGTATTTATGGCGTGGCTGCTTCCCAAAAGAATCAGCGAAAAGGTGGCTTCAAGCCTGTATAAACAGTAAGAGAGTTATTTTACTGTTTGATCGTGATATAGTTTTTCAAATAATTCCACTGTATTATTTATATCATGTTGCTGAACATATTCGAGGCTTTTTTCACTCATTTTCGTGTACAGGTCACCGTTAGTAAAAATATTTTCAATAGCCTGAACGATCGCGTTTATATCTCCTTCATTGTATAAATATCCATTCTTTTTATCCTTTACCAACTCAACGAGCGCTCCGGCATTTACTGATATCACCGGCAACCCGGTTGCCATCGCCTGAAGCGTGCAAAGACTCAATAGTTCTGCGATACTTGCGATAATGAAACAACGGCTTAATTTATAAAGAAAAGGAAGATCCTCATCCGGGACAAAACCTGTAAAAAGAACGCTTCCTGTGATTCCCAAATCAACAGAACATTTTTCAAGGCTGTTTTTGCTGATTCCTTTTCCAACTACTACAAAACAAAAATCAATTTTCTTTACTGCTATTGCTACAGCCTGGAGTATCTCTTCTATGTGCTTTTCGGGATCAATTCTGCCCACATAAAGTAATACCGGTTTGTCAGGAATGGAATACTTTTCTTTTATCTCTCCAAACTCACCGGAAGGATTAAATATTTTTAAGTCTATGCCACTGGAGATCGCGATGACATTCACTTTTAATCTCGGCCTTATTAGTTGTGCGCCTGTTTCTGTGGGAGTTGTTACTATATTTACCTGGTTAAATACTTTAGAAAATCCTTTCCACAAATAATTCTCTAATTGCTTTTTTAAATTTTTATTTTTTAAAAGAACCGTAAAATTTTCAGGCATAAAATGATTGCTGCCTATTATGGGGACTTTCAAGTTTTTGTTTACCCGAACCACTGCTTTACTTAATAGAAAATGATCCTGGATGTGTATGATGTCCGGTTTAAAATTTTCTATAATTTTCCTGATGCGCCATTTTAATAAAAAAGGAATTGGAAGACGAATGGTAGGATTAATGATAACAGAAAAAGAAGGCATGCCATACACAACCAGGTTATCAATTTTTTTGTTGGAAACATGTACAGATTCCGAAGGAGCAATCACCGCTACTTTATGTCCTCTTTCCTGAAGCATGGGCCCAACGCGGCATACAAAATAATATACGCCATTAATATGAGGATAGTAACTGCTGGAAACAAAAAGAATATTCATAATTTTTTCCGGATTGATTTTACAACAAAAAATAAAATAACCGAAAGCAAAGCAATGATTGCAGAAGCAGCAAAAACGTTTAAGTAATGATTAATTTGTTTATAAGCAGCGCCAAATAAAATGCCAATACTTAAATACACAATATACTGCAAAGCAGATGTAACGGTACAGATTTTTAAGAACCGGAGGTAAGGAATCCTGGCATTACCGGCAAGATAAATACCGGCAACTCCAATGCCAAGGGTAATCTTTGAAAGCGAAATGGTCTTTTTGGGATTGGCATCAAAATAAAACCTTGCCTTCTCTATGTTTCCGGGTTTTAAGCCCATTTTGTAAACGATTTTTTTTGGAAAAGCGGGAACTCCCCAACGGCCAAAAGTATAAACAATCGTATCGCCGATTACATCTCCAAGTACAATAATCGGATATACAATAAACAGGTTCAAGTATCCCTCTGTACAAAAGAAACCGGCTATCACTGCTAATATTGGCCCTTCCACAATTGCCAAAGGCAATAAGATCACGTATTTATATTTGAGCAGAAGAAAAAAGATGGTTTCCAATTATAAATATTTTATTCCCATAGCAATTCTCCTTACGCAAATTAATTTTAATTCTTCATTTGTATTTGATTAGCTGATAACAGAAAGAAGTTTCGCATTCATTCAAAAATAGAAATTGCGGTTATTTATTGGTTTGCTGCTATCATTATAAAAGCAAGTGGTGAAATAAATTTATAAAACCAGAAAGAAAAAACAGATTTGTTATTTTAAAAAGACCAACTGCCACAAAAAATGCAATGTTATTTATAAGGTTAACTTTTTATTAAAAACAGGTTTCCTGTTTCCTCAATTTTTCTTCAGATTCACTTTTTAAGTTTGTATAAATTATTTAATCTCAAAAAAACAAATATCATGAAAAAAATCTTAGGCCTTGCAGCAATTATGCTCGCTTTAAACACCGCATCTTTTGCGCAGGAAAACGAAGGCGGACACCAAAAAATAAATGTTCCCGCAGCAGTAAAAAAAGCAAACATGGAAAAATATCCTGAGTCAAAAACCCAAAAAGTAACCTGGGAAAAAGA
>JBQCFI010000257.1:0-11683 GCA_051959325.1 Ginsengibacter sp.
TAATTACAAATTCTTTTAGTGTAATCTTGTGATCATCATTTTCATCCAGATACTTTTCTTTGATTTCATTTTTTCGATCCTTAAAAATATTTGTAAGTACTTCATCTGTTATAAATGGCCGACAATAACGGTCGTGATCAAAGGAAATATTTCTTTGATAAAATTCAGAAATATCGACAGGAATTGCAGGGACGAACCTGCCCATAATACCTTGTACTGCATTCATAGGAATGCTCCATATCCTGAAAAAGCCCAGAATATGATCAATTCTGAACGAGTCGAAATAATTACTCATCTGATCAAAGCGTCTGCGCCACCAGTTGTAATTATCTTTGCTCATTTCCTCCCAATTGTAAGTGGGAAAGCCCCAGTTCTGGCCTTTTATGGCAAAATCATCTGGTGGTGCTCCTGCCTGTTCATCCATATTGTACAACGCCGGATTTACCCATGCATCACAACCAAAACGATAGACGCCGATCGGAATATCACCTTTCAAAACTATTTTCTGATTGTGTGCATAATCTGCAACTTGCTTCATTTGTAGATGCAAATGATATTGAACAAAGTAGAAAAATAAAATCTTATCATAATGATTTTGTTTAGGAGAAGCCAGTTTTTGAATTGCATGTTCATTATAAATTTTGTTGCTTTTCCATTTGGAAAAATCAGCTGTTTTGTATTTATCGCGTAAATAGCAAAATGCTGCGTAAGGCACCAGCCAATGCCGGTTTAATTCAAAGAATTTAAAATAATCAAGATCATTTTTAAAATCATTTTTCTTTGCTTCAAACAATTCTTTCAAAGCTGAAAGTTTCAATTTCATTACTTTTTCATAGTCAAATTCTTTGAGTTCATTTAAATGTTTTTGTTTATTTTTTAATGGCTTAATTATGGAAGTGAATTCTTTTCCTGCCACTTTTTCCAGACTAATATAAATGGGATGCAAGGCGAAAGCAGAAATAGCGGCGTAAGGATAAGAGTCATGCCAGTTTTGATGAGCTGAAGTATCGTTAATTGGTAAAAGTTGAATCAGTTTTAAGCCCGTTTTCTTTGCCCAATCAATCAACAGTTTGATGTCTGCAAATTCTCCGACCCCGAAACTTTTTTCTGAGCGCAAGCTAAAAACCGGAATTGAAACTCCTGCGCCTCTCCACAATGATGTCTGGTAATTTACAAACCCGTCATTAAAAATCGTAATTCCTTTTTCTTCTTCTTCAAACTTCCGGATAACCCGGTTTTCTCCATTTTCAAAACTGATGAATCTTTCTTCAACGATATTGTAAATGCCATACTTATATGTGGCCGGCCACTCATTTTCTTCAAGGAAAATACTGGTGATGTACCAGTTACCTTCCGGAGTGAGAATTATTGGGTCTCCTGTATTCCAGTTTCTTAAATTCCTGGTTGATCCACACATGCAAATGGTTTCTCCCGGGTTTAATAGTGGAGCTTTTACCCGGAAAATATGATTCGCCTTTTTTGCTTTTGGAATTTTTATTTTTGTTACAGGCGATAATAATATTTTGCCAAATGCTCTTGTAAAAAAAACATTCCATACATTTCCAGCGTCATTCCAGATATCAAAAACGGAATATGATGTTGTTTTTTTAGTTGAAATATTTATAAATCTATTTTCTTCCCCATCAAAAATCTGTACGCCTTTTTTATCTTTTAAAACATATTTATAATGTACAAAGTCATCAAAGTCTTCGGGAAAATCAATAATTACACGCCAAAAATCTTCATTATACCATTCGAGCGGAATTAATTGGGAAGGATCATTGTCACCTAAAAATTTATTATTTCCTAAAATAAAAAGCTCTTCACCGAAAACCGTAGAGTATTTCAAATAAAAACTAATCTTCATTTTTTATTTTAATTAAAAAAACACAATTTAACCTGTTTGATTTAAAATGTAAAAAATACAGAACCAATTATTTTAAAGAGTAATTTTATAAACTTTCATTTCTTATAAAGAAAAAATCAAAAAGAATTTTTTTATTTCTTAGGAAAAGTATAAATTTGTACTGAAGTAGTTAAATAGTTATACCATGCAAAAAAAGAAATCTGCTCCAGGAGATTACGAACAAGATGATTCAAGTACAAGCATCGTCAGCGAGCCTCAGGCTGCATATATTTCCAATTATAAAATGGATGTTATTCTTTCAAATGCGACTGAAAAGCCTGAAAGCCAATTATCAGGTTTTGAAAAAATGCAAATTGTGCGTGATGGAGTAACTAAAAAGGATTTAGAACTCTTAAAGACTAAAGCAGATTTAGATTATACAATGCTTGCAAAAGCTCTGTCAGTTACCCGTGCTACATTAATTAATAAAAAAAGAAGTGAAAGGTTTGGTGCAGGTCTTAGTGAAAAAATAGTAGGAATGGCAGATCTTTATTCTTATGGTTTTGAAGTTTTTGAAGACAAAGACCGTTTTAATCAGTGGATGTCAAAGCCTAATAAAGCGCTTGGTGGCCAAATTCCCTACGATCTAATTGACAACCAGTTTGGACGTGAAGAAGTAAGAAATCTCATCGGTAGAATAGACTATGGTATTTATTCCTAATCACTTTATTTGAATTAATGTTAGTTTACAGAGTTGGAAGAACCAAACATGCGAATGATCTGTCCGGTGAGGGAGCTAAAATAAATGGAGGCCGCTGGAATCATAAATCTGTTCCGTGCCTGTACACTTCGTCAAGTCGCGCTCTGTCCTTATTAGAATATACAGTAAATGTAAACATTGAAGAAATACCACGGGCCTTGAGCATAACAACAATCGAAATTCCTGATTCAGAAATTACCATAATTAACGAAGATTCACTTCCTGGTAATTGGAAGAGTTTGCCGGTGCCACCTTCTACTCAGGATTTTGGAACTAATTTATTGCACGGCCTGAATAAAGCAGTTTTTAGAATTCCTTCTTCGGTTATTCCGGAGGAGTTTAATTATATTTTGAATCCGCTTCACACTAACAGCAGACATTTTAAAATAAAATCAATAACCGACCTGGTATACGATATAAGAATAAAATTAGTTTGATAACTCCTTTTTGTTTATCACTTAATTTTATTACAGCAAAACAACAAATACACCTGATTTGTTATTCCTTAAGCAAAAAAATAAGATCTTTTAAATTATCAGCCGATTTTTTTCAGTCAGCACAAAAAGATGTTGGGGTACTAATATCAGAAATATCTTTTGATGATCCGCAGTTGATGTGTCCGTTGCTTTGTTTCAAGATTTAGAATTCCTTGGGTATCTATTTTATCAATTCTTACTTTTCCGGATGAATGAATGATTTCATGATCATTTAATAAAATTCCGACATGAATAATCTTTCCATTTTCATTGTCGAAAAAGGCAAGATCGCCGCAATGAGCTTCCTGTAAAAAATTTACTGCATTTCCAGCTTCTGCCTGTTGCCACGCGTCGCGTGGAAGATGCACATTTAAGAGTTTATAAACTGCCTGTGCGTAGCCACTGCAATCAATCCCAAAAACAGATTTGCCGCCCCATAAATAAGAAGTGTTTAAAAATTTAAAAGCAATTTGCTTGATTTGTTTTGGATTGATTTTCACTTCCTCCGGATCCCATACTTTGCCTTTAAACTGAACCGAATTTCTTCGCCAAAAAGCTTTACCGTTTTTAAAAGCGCTTAAAGAACTTCCCATAGGTACATACATGATATGCCCGTTATAATCTACTTCGTTTATCCAGTCGGAAGTAAGGTCTTTGTCGATTTTTAAATAATGGCTTTCATCAATTTCTGCCAAATGACTTTGTTGCACCCATCCCTGGTAGCTGTCATATTTTAATTGAATTTTTACCCAGTTATCCGCAGTTTTTTCGAGTATAAAAGATTTTTCTCCAAACAATTGTTGTGATACCATTTCTGATTTGTGTGAAGGTTCTGCTCTCATAGGGCTTACTGGTACACAACACACCATATATTCCATAAGTTCATTAATGTTTTTGCAAATGTAAATTATGGAAATTAATTAAGTTTACATCTTTACTAAAAAATACAAAGCATTTTTGAAATCCGATAAATACAATGATATCACTGATGCAGAATTACTGCAGAATTTCTATAAAGACCACGATAATAAGTGGTTGGGAATTCTGCTGCCACGATATACGTTGCTCTTACTGGGTGTTTGTATGAAGTATTTGAAAAATGAAGAAGATGCGCGCGATTGTGTGCAACAAATTTTTTTAAAAGTGATTAATGAATTGCAGAAGTATAAAGTGGATTATTTTAAAAGCTGGATTTATATGATTGCCAAAAATCACTGTTTAATGAAGCTTCGGGGGAATAAAAACGTTTCTGTAGAGTTGAATGAAAAAATAATTCCGGCAGAGGAAGGACAAATTGATAAAACGGATTTCGTTGAGAAAGAAGCGCTTCTCATAAAAATGAAACGAGCGATAAAACAATTAAATCGTGAACAACAGGAATGTGTAAATTTATTTTACCTTCAAAAAAAATCTTATTCAGAAGTTTCAGAAATAACCGGATTTTCAATGCTTCAGGTAAAAAGCCATTTGCAAAACGGCAAAAGAAAACTGAAGCTATTAATGGGAAGTGCTTGAAAGTTATAGTTATTAATTATTGAACGATTTTGATAAATGAGCGATGACTTATTAAACATATTATCTAACAGCAGCAAGGACATTGACAATCAAAAGCTGATGGATTATCTCAGCAATAAATTGTCTGCTGAAGAAAAACATGAATTTGAGAAAATCCTTGTCGACTCTGATTTGGCAAGTGATGCAATTGAGGGGCTAGATCAGTTCAAAAATAAAAAAGATCCTGTTGCTTTTGCCGAACAATTAAATCAGAATCTTCAAAAACAATTGCAAAAAAAGAAAGTAACACGGGAAAAAAGACGCTTTAAAGATGGTGTCTGGATTTATTTTACCATTCTACTTATTATCGTCATATTACTTATTACCTTCTTTGTAATTTTTAAATTTTTGCACTAATTATTAGGTTTTAAAATGGATTGTTCAAAATATAAAACCGCTGGATAAAGCGGTTTTATATTTTTTTACCCAGAAAATAATTGTTGCTATCGTGTGCTATCTGCGCTGTTTTTCATATGATGATGAGTAGTGTGATGAGTAGTCATTTTGTGAGTGCTGCTGCTACTCCATTTGTGGATCTTTCCATTCATGTCAATCATTTCGCCATTCTGAAGTGTCTGTGTTTTTCCATTTTTCCAGGTTACTTTACCATCAGTTGTAATCGTGGTGCCATTGCTTAAGGTTACATCATTTGTAACATCTGTTTTTGTGCCATTTTTGTCGGACATTAATTTTCCATCTTTCATAAAATATCGCTCATGATTCATATTCGTTTTTGAATATTTATGATGTGTGCGAGGATGAGTTGTGTCCATATTCGTTTGCGCGGAGGCGCTAAAACTGATTGCAAAAGCAATTAACAAAAGGCTTAGGATTTTCATTTTAATTAAATTTTTGTTGTTTTAGAAAGTGCTAATTTGATTTTTTATCCCCAAAGTATATACCAGCACTTTTCTAAGAAAATTTAAATTAAACGATGCAGAACTGTAGAATTCTATCGTCAATATCGCCGGGAAGAAACGATTTTTTTCAACTGTTTTTAGTATTTTACAACAAAAAGCCCTGCGAAATTTGCAAGGCTTCGAATGAAAAAATTAATTTAATTCTATAAAGTTTTTACAGTAGTTGTTGAAGTGACTTTTGAAGAAGTAGGAAAATCCTGTCCCATAGCAGATACGGTGCCTGATGCGTCAGCAACAGTGTTGCTTGATTGAATAACGCCGGTTTTTGAATTTACTTTTTCTTCACCGGAAAATTTACCGGAAGTTTTTGTCGCGATTTCCATTCCCTGTTGTTCCATCTTTGTATCAGTAGCCACTGTACCGGTAAAAGTAATAGTTGCAATATTTCCACTCACATCTTTTATAGTGTAATTAGTGGTTCTGGTAATTCCATTATCATCGGTTTTTTCTGTCCAGCTGGTACCTGGTTTCACATTTTTTGGCAATGCTAAAAAAGTCATCTGTGCACCATAGCCACTAGCTGCAAAGTTTAATTGCTTAGCAATTTGTGATGCCGAAGAATCAGTGGTGCCCGGTTGATTGATAATTTTTCCGCTCTGATCCATTACCACATTTTGTGGATGATTAATATAATCTTTTAATCCTTCTCCCATCTGGCCACTCATATCTTCCTTTTTATCAGAATCAAAATTAATTTCGTTGCCCATCATACTCATATTCATTACAATTCTTGAAATGGTGTTTGTCAGATTATAATTATCGCCCGTTTTATCGTTTACGACGATGCTGTAAGTAGACGCGATATTTGCCTTCGTTTCCATAGTTTGTCCCTGCATTTCGGTAGAACTGCTACTTTCCATTTTATTGTCAACCTGGTATTTTTGACCTTTTGCTAACTGTAACGTGGCATTTGTTTGGGCACTCATTGCCGTCGAAAAACAGATGGCTGCGGTAAAGAGAAGAGTTATTTTTTTCATGTGTTTTAATTTAGATTTTTATAAATGCAAATATATGGGTGGCAGATATTCTTCAATTTTAAATTTTTAGAACATTAATAAAAAGATAGGTGGGTTGTTTAATAATCATTTTCCTTAACAGCCTTGGAGGATGGTTTTTTCCTTAAATCCCCGTCATGATCGTCTTTTGATTTATTGGCAGCGGTTTTTGTAGAATCTTTTTTATTTGGATTATAATTCATGGGCCCAATTGGTTTGCGTGCTTCCGTTTCCACCTGCTTTTTGGGTTCTTTAGTAAAGTCTGATTCGACCGGCACGTCAGTTGGCGGCGCATAATCTGAGGCATCGCCATTTCCCTGCACATCTGCAGAATCGCTTCCCTGGCCTTCACGAGCTATTGCTGCAAAATTCTGATCTGCATAAATAGGATTATTGTTGAGTTCGGCTGGCTTTTGAAATTCTGCTTTCGGATCTATTCCTAATGATTTGTCGGCATATACTTTTTGCATAAAAAACGCCCATTCAGGCAGTGCCATTTCACTTCCTCCTGCTGTTCCATATTTTGGAAGATGCAAAAAAGGGTCATCGCAACCAACCCAGGCTCCAGCAAGTATTTGTGGTGTGTATCCAATGAACCAGCCATCAGTATTGTCGTTTGTAGTTCCCGTTTTGCCGCCCATATCACTGGTTATTCCAAACTTCCATCGCATAGATCCCCCCGTGCCATAGTCAACAACACCCTGCATCATTCTGTACATCGTATAAGCATCCACTTCGCTAATTACCTGTTTTACTTCCGGTTCAAATGTTTGCAGAATATTTCCATTCCTGTCTTCGATTTTTGTGAGATAAATGGGTTCTGTGTTAAATCCTCTGTCCGGGAACATTGTATAAGCACGCAACATTTCTATCAATTGTATGTCTGCTGATCCCAATGCAATGGAGGGTACAATTGGAATATTGCTTTTGATGCCACACAAATGTGCGAACTCAGCGGTTTTTTTAGGCCCAATACGGCTCATCAAATCATAAGCTGCAACGTTTATTGATTTTGCAAGGCAATAAGCCATCGTTCCACCTCCACCGGTAATCGTTTTATTGGCAAGTGTAATCGGTTTCCCCCCAATATAACTTTCGGGAGTAAGACCGGCATCCGTAATTGCAAGTGTGTAAAGAATTGGCTTAAATGTAGAACCAACCTGCCTGTTAGCGGTTACATGATCAAATTTGTACCATTTAAAATCAATACCGCCAACCCAGGCTTTCACTTCTCCTGATACAGGATCCATCGCACAAAATGCAGTTTGCATCATTTCCTTATTATATTTTATGGAATCAAGAGGAGTCATAACAGTATCAGTCTCACGGTTTTTATTCCATGCAAAGACCTTCATGTTTACCGGCACAGAAAATGATTTTTTAATTTCTGCATCAGTAGCTCCGGCTTCTTTCATATTTTTCCAACGTTCACTTTCCTTCATCGCACGGTTCAAAATATCTTCCTGCCCTTTCCACACATTTTTGGGAAGTTGGCGTTGAAATATTTTTTGCATTGAAGTCATGTGTTTTACCACAGCCTGCTCGGCATACAACTGCATTTTAGGATCTATCGTGGTATAAATTTTTAATCCGTCACGATACAAATCGTAATTGTTGCCTGTTTTAGGATCTTTATGGGTATTGCACCAATCCTGTAATTTCTTTGTGAGTACCGAACGGAAATACGGCGCTATTCCCTGGCTTTCGTCTATCTTTTTATATTTTACACCGAGTGGTGTTTTGTTTAAGACATCGGCTTCTGATTCTTAAAGTAAATCGTTTGTAACCATTCTGTCGAGTACAAGGTTTCTTCTCGCCATGGCTGCCTCCGGATGTCTTCTCGGATCATATTGCCCGGGGCCGCTGAGCATTCCTACTAACAAGGCCGACTCATCCGGCGTAAGTTTGGAAGGTTCTTTTTGAAAATAAATTAATGAAGCATTTCTAATTCCATAAACATTCAACCACGATACGCGATTAAGATATAAAGCGATAATTTCTTGTTTTGTAAAATTCCGTTCCAGTTTCAGTGCCACAATCCATTCTTTGATTTTATCAATTCCTCTTTTCAAAACTGAGCCACGTCCCTGGTTTAGAATATTTTTAGCGAGTTGTTGAGTAATCGTGCTTGCGCCTCCTTGTCTTCCAAAACCTTTGATAGCGCGCCCCAAGGCAATTGGATCGATTCCGGAATGTTCATAAAAACGAATGTCTTCTGTTGAGATCAAAGCGTTGATCACACTCTTCGAAATGTCTTTATAATCTACCGGAACCCTGTTTTCCGCATAAATTTTTCCCATCAGTGTGTTCCCATCATTTGCATATATTTCAGTTGCCAGATTGGCCTGTGGGTTTTCTAATTGCTGAAGTGACGGCAATTTTCCAAAAAGTCCAAAGTTGGCTGCTGCCAATACCAGCGCAAAAAGCGCAAATCCCACTGCTACAATTGCCCATAATATTTTTACAGATGGTTTTATTTCATTTTTTTTGATCACTCTTTTCTGGCGATTTTGCATGTTTTGTTTTCTTTAAAAACCGGAAAATTATTTAAATCATTCTTATTGAACTATTAAAATTTTCCCGGGTATTTTTTATTCAAAAGATCAATATAGCTCTGTAAATTCTTATTCTCTTTTAAAAGTTCAAGATTGCTTTCAGAGATAATATAAAAAGCATATTTCTGGGCCGGCAGCCATGAAATCTGAACCGGCGCATCCTGTTTTAATTTGTCCCTGTATTTTATTGCGGCGTCTGCATTGTCAAATTGAGAAAACACCAATAAAGTTCGTTCGCTGTCTAATGTATCTTTCACAATTATAATCTTATTGGTATTATAACTTTGACTGTTATAACGGTTGAAAGCGTTTCTTGCTTCACTGCTATAGACCGGATCTACTTTTGTCAGCACCATCAACACATTTTGCGGCTCGTTGGCATCAAAAGTGAAAACGGCATTTTTGATTGGAGGTGGCAGTTTTTTATCAGGGCTTAATTCTGCTTTTCCAGGTTTCACAATTTCTTTTTGAACGAGGGGCTTTTGATTCTGTATAACCGGTGTTTTTACATTATTTACGATTTTAGAATTGTCAAAAACAACGATCTGAGAATCTTCTGGTAGCCGTTCCACTTTCAGATTCGTCAGATAACGTTCTATACTGTCTCTTCTGCTCAAAACATCCAACATAGTACCGGCTTTATCCTTCATAGGTGTATTCGGATAGTTATCAATTATTTCATGCAAAACCTTGATTGCTGCACTGTCCTCGCGTTTTTGAATGTAATACACTGATTGAATATAAAGCAATTGTGGATTCCAATAGCTCTTGCCATACAAACTATCAGCGGCATTTTTTTCTTTAATGGCTTCAGCAAAATTTCCTTCTATAAATAAATTATAAATTTTATCATAGCGATTTGAAGCGGCCGTATCCTTTTTTGATGGATTGAAAACTTCCGGATGCAAAACATATTGTGCAAACTTGCTTTTACTAAAATTTTTCACCAACAAATTTTTATAAAAATCTGCTTGTTCTTTATCGCCAATTTTATTGTAGCAATAAAAAAGATTCATGTACAATTCACCATCGTATAAACTATCCGGAAAACGTTTTAAAGACTCCTGGTATGATTGAATTGCTGCCGGATAATCTTCTAAAAGAGTCTGGTAATTTTTTCCTACTTGAAATAATGAACGGGCTACTTTAGAATTTGATGTATCCATTGCAACTTTTGTGAGAGGCACATTTGCAAGCAATCCTTCTACTGAAATGTCCTGCTGGTACGGAGTTGCTGCAGTTTGCACATTTTCAGAATCAGATTGCGGAGCCATTGGATCGTTATAATTTCCACGCGCCTGATCAGGATTGCCTTGAGACGCATTTCGATTAGAACCAGAATTTAAACGCCAATTATCCATATTTTGCCTTTTGCCCCAAACTCTTTTAAAATCGTTGTACCCTTGCGACTTCAATGAATTATTGTCAAAATACCATTCGCCTTTGCTGTTTTTATTTGAAAAAATATTTGAAGATTGATTGGCTGTATTAAAGAAAGCGGAGCCGCCATTGTTCGCCTCGTCATTTACGCCACGCTCTTTCTTTAGTTTTTTTGATAAGTCTCTTAAAAATGTTTCTCTGTCCGCAGGAGATAATGCAGCAATTGCCTGGAGGCTATCTTCTCTTTGAATGATATCGAGATCTGTTACAATTTGCGCAAGTGCTTTTTTTCTTGATTGTATTTCTGCAATATTTGTCAGGGTTGAATCGCCACCAAGTTGAATGCTGTCGTAAGCATTAAACGACTGTTTATAATTTTTTCGTAAATAATTTATTTCAGCCATTTTTAAAAAGGCTTTATTTTTTAAGGACAAATTATTCTCATTATAAAATGCACTTCCCTTATAAAAATTTAAAGCTAAAGTAGTATCAGGTTTTTCTAAAGCAAGCTCCGCGGCAGAATAATAAATAATATCACGATAAGGCTCGAATTTATCTTTATGCGCCATGTGCAACAACCTGGAAATGCTGTTATCAATTTCAGCAGGATCCTTACTCTTCAACATTTTGGCTTTGTTCAGATTTGCATAAATATCCATTAGTGGATCGGTCGTATTTCGAATTGCTTTATCGTAATATTCAGATGCGGTATCCTGGTTATTATTCATCTCATAAAGTTGAGCCAACAAATATTCTCTTCTTGCCTGATCTGCCATATCTATCGCATTTGGCATTCCATCTTTTATGTAAACAATTGCACTGTCATACATTTTTTGTTTAAAAAACCAATAACCTACTACTTCCTGGAAGTAAGCATCCAGGCGGTTTGGAAACGCCGGGTCGTTTTTTAAAGTATTGATCAATCCTGCTGCTTCTGCATAATCGCCCATGTCTGTCAAAGTGCGAATCTGCCATACCAATGCATCATTTCTGCTTGGTGGCCTTGTAAAAGCTTTATCAATTAAATTTCTGTCTTCTTTGCTCGAAATGCTAATTGCATTATTAGAACCGTTTTCATTTGTACCTACAACCAATTGGTCTTCATCTTTCTTTTTTCTTGGAAAAAGATTGTAATTGATAAATTGAAAAGTCATGGAAGCTGAATCGAAATCTTTCCGCAGGTAATACGCTTTTCCA
>JBQCFI010000258.1:0-2836 GCA_051959325.1 Ginsengibacter sp.
GTGAATTTTAAAATTATTGCGGGCTTAAATACTGCGCATACGCATATCCTTCAACACCGGTATCCGTTTTAATCAGCCACCATTGCTCATTCGTTTTATTTTGAAGGGTAACAATTTCCCCGTGAGCAGCTTTTCCAACTATCGGTTGATCTGTTCCAGGCCCTTTTCTGATATTGAGCGCCGTACTATCTGTTGTCACTTTTGCTTTTGTACCTGCAGAAGCGGCTACATCAATATCCAATATTAAATCACCGGCGCGGTAATCGGGATCAATTTTTCCATAAATTTCCCAAAGCTGATCTTTTGCTGCGCCTGTTGGTGCATCCCCACTGATGTGCAAAACATTTCCTTGTTCGCTAACCTGCAGATTGCTGATCCCTGCTGCATTTGCCGCATCAATCAATTGTTTGTATTTATCCTGTAACGCTGACATTGTTTAATTATTTAATGGTTAATTGATTGTTGATTTTGGCCGGATGAAGGCTATTGAGGCTTTGCATTAATGTAGTAAGATCTTTCCGTTTAATACTTCCTGTCAACGTGATTTCACCGTTATTAACCGTTGCTTTTACAGTAGGGAAATCTTTGGTGGCGTCGGTTACTCCGTGGCTCAAAGCGGTGTCAGAACTGACAGTTGGTGCTGCGGGAGGCGGAGGCGGTGGGGTTACAGTCAAATTATTCACTACAGACTTCACACCCTTTACATCTTTTGCAGTAGTTTCTGCGGTGTTTTTACACATATCATCTTTTACTTCTCCTGTTAAAGTTGCCACACCATCAGACACGGTAGCTGTTGCACCAGCGCATTCGGGATTAGCAGCGAATTTATCCGCAATATTCTTCTGGATCGTTGAATCTTTTGGCTTGCAGCCAATAAAAGAAACTGCAGCCGTTAGAAAAACCGCAAGTAAAATTTTTGAAACTTTCATGTTTTAATTGATTTTAAAATGAATAATATAAAAAAAACTGCAAATAATGTTCCGCAAATGAACTATGATTAGTTGCGGAGGAATGACAGTTAAGAAAGAAATAAGGAAAATTTCTGGGTTACGGTTCTTACTTATAGTTGCAAATTTTGCTCGAGGAATAAATTCCAAAATTGTATAAATTTTGATTTTCTACTCTGAAGATAAATCCAACAATTTATTCAAAAGATACCAATTTTTTTTTCTTTGCATAAAGCTGTTCTTTTTCTTTATTTTACAGCTTTAAACCTGTTTATGAAAATAATTTCATTTATCGTTTTCGGGATTATCACTGTTATTTTGGTTTTGCTTTTCAACACCACCATGGTGTTGCCCGTTCCATTTGGAAAATTATTAAGCCCTCAGCAGGGAGTATGGCAAAATGCGGAACCTTTAAACGAGGATTATTCAGCCAAATTATCTTTTCCCCAGCTAAACGGAAAAGTAAAAGTTTATTTTGATGAAAGGCTCGTGCCACATGTATTTGCCGATAATGAAAATGACGCATTTTTTGTGCAGGGTTATCTTCATGCCAAATTTCGTTTATGGCAAATGGAATTTCAAACCCGCGCTGCAGCAGGAAGGCTCAGTGAAGTTGTAGGCCCGCTGGCACTCGAATATGACCGCGATAAAAGAAGGTTGGGTATGGTTTATGGAGCAGAAAACTCGCTAAAAGAAATCGAAAAAGATCCCGTAACTCTTGCAGAATGCGACAATTATACAGCCGGGGTGAACGCATACATTCAAAGCCTGACCGAAAGTACGTTGCCTCTTGAATATAAATTGATGGGTTATAAACCGGAAAAATGGAGCAACCTTAAATCTGCACTTTTCCTGAAATATATGGCTCTGGAACTTGCCGGCTATGAAAGAGATTTTGAAATGACCAATGCGAAATCAATTTTTTCTTCTGCTGATTTTGATAAAATTTATCCAATCGTAATGGATTCTCTGGATCCGATCGTTCCAAAAGGAACTGTTTTTCCCAAGCCTGCAATCGAAGTGAAAATCCCTGCTTCTGCAGATTCCGTTTATTACGATAACAACGATTCCACTACCATTACCGAACAAAAGCCAAACCCTGATAACGGAAGTAACAACTGGGCGGTGAGCGGCAAAAAAACCAAAAGTGGTTCACCTATTTTGTGCAACGATCCGCACCTTGGATTGAATCTTCCTTCTATCTGGTATGAAATGCAAATCAACACGCCTTCCTACAATGCATATGGTGCCACATTTCCGGGAGCGCCATCCATTATCATTGGTTTTAATGACAGTTGTGCGTGGGGATTCACAAATGCGATGCGTGATGTAAGAGATTACTATGAAGTAAAATTTAAGGACGAGACCCGCAAAGAATATTGGTTTGACAGCAGCTGGCACCCAACAACTTTCAGGATCGAAGACATTAAAATAAAAAACCGCCCCAATTATTTAGACACCGTTGCTTATACAAATATTGGCCCGGTCATGTACGATAAAAATTTTGATGGCGAAAGAAATACCAGCAATAAAAATTATGCGGTAAGATGGAAAGCGCATGATGCCAGCAATGAATTGAAAATGTTTACGCTGCTCAATAAAGCGAAAAATTATGACGATTATCTGCGGGCAATAAAATATTTACACACTCCGGGTCAGAACTGCATTTTTGCTTCCAAAAGCGGCGACATTGCTATTTGGGATCAGGGCCAATTTCCTGCTAAGTGGTACCGGCAGGGCGATTTTGTAATGCAAGGATCAGACAGCAGCTATTTCTGGCAGGGAATTATCCCGCAGGACGAAAATCCGCACCTCGTGAATCCGGAAAGAGGTTTTGTTAGCAGTGCCAATCAGTTGCCGACAGATACAACTTATCCGTATTATCTCGG
>JBQCFI010000259.1:0-4880 GCA_051959325.1 Ginsengibacter sp.
CTTTGGCTGGATACCCCGCTGGCGCCCCCGGCGATTGACAGCAATCAACTGTCTGCTTCAGAGAAATTTATAGGGTTTTTTCCTGTTGAGAAAAAAGAGCTTCCGAAGTTTATTGAAGTTTTGGAAGAAATTGCGAAGCGATTATCTTCTAAAGAAATTACGGGTAAAGCGATACAATACCAAATGGGCTGTACTAAATTCACCGGTGAGGCTTTTCCGCTTGCCAGGGGTGAAAGATTAGATTATGTAATTACCTCAACCTGTGATGGTTTAAAAGTTTCAATGCATTTGGTTGATGCGAAAATCAATAATGAAAACAATGCTTATTTTGTAAACACCTGGATAAAATACATTAAAAATGCGGTAAAGAATGCGAATGGTAAAAAGCAGCAAAGCAACAAATAATGCTGATTCTTATTTCCTCTGGGTTGCTAGAGAAACACTATTCACATAATTAGAATTCATTTTTTCATTGTCGAATATTATCTTCCATTTTAAACCAGAATATTTAAAGCCAAAGTTGCCAAGAATAAAAGTATAATGCCGATAAATTGTCGGTTATTTACTTTTTGCTTGAATATGCTTATAGAAAGAACAATCGAAACAACCGGAGTCAAATTTCCAAGAAGCGCGGCGATTGACACATCAATAAACTTTAAGGAAAAATTGTACGTCGCAACTGCAATGAACGCCAGGAAACCGAGTAGGAGATACCATTTCAGATTTTGGTAAATAATTTTCTTGTCAAATTTTTCATCTTTAAAAGTTGTAAATGCAATGAGAAGTGAAAACGATAAAACGGTCGTTTCAAGCACGAACGAAAATCTCCAGGCACCGAGTTTTTGAATTGGTATTTTAAACAAGGCAAAAGTAATTCCCCAAAAAAAAGCCGCGAATAAGTTGTAAATAATTCCTTTTGTCAAAGGGAATAATTTAAAATTGGGTTTTGCTTCTATTAAAAATAATGCTGCAATGATTGCTGCTGCAACAATAAAAAATGAATGCGGAAGATCTTCTTTGAAAATAAAAAGTCCTACCAATACGCCGAAAAAAGAACTGATTGCCGACACCGGCACTGCAATAGCAACGGCAGTAAACTTCAGGGATCTTGTATAAAAGAAGAGCCCTAAGCAACTTAAAAGGCTTATCAATATTGCAATTCCAATGTCAGTGGATTCAAAATCATTGTTACCTGCAAAAAGCAAAGCCGCAATTGCAAAAAGAGAAACAGTCACGACTGAACGAAAAATAATTACATGAATATAATGTTGCTTTTTTTGTGGAAAGATCCACAAGCAATTGGTTATTCCAAAACAAAGCGAGCTAAGTAAGGCAAGAGAATAGCCCATTACAAAAGAAAGTTTGAAAAGTAAGTAAATCCTGTTTGAGCAATTAAACGATTCATATTTTCAGTAATCTTTTCTCTTTTCTTTCCGGATACACAGGAACGGTACACCGCCAGCGCCTGTAGTTTGTGATACTTTTTAAAGAGCGGGCTGATTGTTTCAAAATGTTTTTCTGATTCATACACGAACCAGTTTTTGTAATTAAAAGAAGAAACCGAATGGCGGCCTATGCTATAAATAATTTGCAGCGCTTCTCTATAGCCCTTTTCAATTTCATAATTCTCATCAAAATGTTGAATTGTTTTTACAATGGAATAACTGTCTTCGAACAACCCGCATAAATTTATATAGTCACCAATCATGTGTTGGAAATAAGGATAGGACCAAAATTTTATTTTACCCTTTTGAAGAAAGAATTGATTCCATCTTTTTGCTTCATTTATCCAGTGCTCAACGTTTTCATTATTTAGATGTGCATTTAAGATATTCGTTCCAACGAATCGGGCAATCGCAAACGGATGCATCGTTTCATTGACCTGAAACTGCATCATCGTGTCAAAATATTTCTTTGCATCCTTTCGTTTATTACAAAGAAAATCCGATAAGTACAGTAGGCTGTTTCCAAATATCTGCGCATCATCGGTTTTCTTTTGAAGATATTGTTGGATTGCTCTTTTATAAACTTCTGAATCAAGTCCGTCAATGAAAGGAAAGCGCTCAAAAAAATACACCTGTGAAACAGGATTGCCCGCCAATGAAGAAGAAACTTTTGAAAGCAAGGCAGGATTGAATAAAATCCTGAGTGCAACATTTTTGGACGCATTGTGGTAATTCATATCTGCTTCTTCTTTCACTTCTATTTCATAAAAGTGCAAATACAAATTCGCTTCCTGGTCTAGGGTGAGAGGTTGATAATTCGCGTCAGAAAATTGTTCAGTAAAAGAGTGCCAGTTTGGAAATCCATTGTAAGCTGCCAAAGCATTCAAAGTTTTCACAGAAGGAGAAAAATCACTTTGAATAAAACCAAAGAAGCGCCTCAAAGTTTGTGGACTCACATAAATTCCGGTAACTTTTTTTAGCTGTTTGCTTAAATGTTCACACTGGAATGAATGTTTAACCGGTTCTGTGAAAGTGCTGCTGGTAAAAGCTTTCAGCTAAGCAACATGATTTTTATTAAAGCAGTTTTTACGAGGCGGCATTTTGCAAAAGTAAAAAAAAATGATAGTGGAAGAAAATGGATGAGAAAAATATGGCAGGGATATTTAGTATTGCAAAAGACAAGCTGCTTATGAGTTCTGTTTATAAAAGCAAACTAATTGTTTCAACCTGTCCTCTGTAAAAAAAAACGTTTACTGGTTGGAAATTGTTTAAAAATCTTGGTTTTTCAAAGGGGGCTATGCGTTCTTCATTGCTGTTGGCGGAAACGCCAACGGCGTGAGGAAGCAAATCAGTAAAGCAATAAATATTAAGGATTTTCATTTCCTCTGTATTTCATTTAAACAGTTAGGCACAATGGCGGCATACTACCAACGGTTTTTTTCAACGAAAGGAGTAGCCACTCCTGAATTAGTTTTCAACCAAACAAAAGAATTCTCCTTTTAATTGCTTTTAATTCCAAAAACCTTAATTTAGATTTTTAATAGTTGTCTAACTAACTAAATTTTTATGCTGTACAAAAGAAATATCAATAAGGTAGCGGTTTTGGGAAGCGGAGTAATGGGAAGCCGCATTGCATGCTTGTTTGCAGGAATTGGAGTGCAGGTTTTATTGCTTGATATTCCACCGAAAGAATTGACAGAAGCAGAAAAGAAAAAAGGATTGACTCTGGATAATCCGGTTGTAAAAAACCGCATTGTAAATGAGGCTTTGGCTGCTGCAGCAAAATCTTCACCGTCGCCACTTTACAGCAAAGACGATTTAAAAAATATAATCACCGGAAACTTTGAAGACAATATGAAAGATATTGCTTCAGCTGATTGGATCATTGAGGTAGTGGTGGAAAGACTTGACATAAAAAAACTGGTTTTTGACCAGGTGGAAAAATTTCGTAAGCCGGGAACCCTGGTTAGTTCCAACACTTCCGGCATTCCGATTCACCTGATGGCTGAAGGACGGAGCGATGATTTTAGAAAGCATTTTTGTGGCACCCACTTCTTCAATCCTCCCAGATATTTGAGGCTTCTTGAAATTATCCCAACAGAATTTACCGATAAAGAAGTTGTTGATTTTTTAATGCATTATGGTGATTTGTTTTTGGGCAAAACAACCGTTTTGTGTAAAGACACACCAGCTTTTATAGCCAATAGAATCGGCGTTTTCAGCATCATGTCTATTTTTCATTTGATGGACAAACTGGATTTGAATATCGATGAAATAGAAGCGCTTACGGGAACGATGATCGGTCATCCAAAATCTGCAACTTTCCGTACTGCTGATGTTGTCGGCATTGATACTTTGGTAAAAGTAGCTATTGGTGTCGCTGAAAATTGTCCTGAAGATGAAGCAAAAGAAATATTTACCATTCCATCCTGGTTGCAAAAAATGGTGGATAGTAAATGGCTTGGTGATAAAACAGGACAAGGTTTTTTTAAGAAAACAAAATCTGCTGACGGACAGAAAGAAATTCTCACATTGAATTTACAAACGTCTGAATACGCTCCACGTCAAAAGCCAAAATTTGCAACTCTCGAGATTGCAAAACCAATTGATGATCTGAAAGAAAGACTGAAAGCTTTATCAGCAGGAAAAGATAAAGCAGGAGAGTTTTACCGTGAATTTCATTATGCCCTTTTCTCTTATATTTCCAATCGCATTCCTGAAATCAGTGATGAACTATATCGCATAGACGATGCGATGAAAGCCGGCTTTGGATGGGAGCTTGGGCCTTTTGAAGTGTGGGATGTTTTAGGGGTAAAAGAAACAGTGAAAGCAATGAAAGACAGTGGATATGAAGTGGCTTCATGGGTAAACGATTTTCTTGTTGATGGAAACGTTTCTTTTTACAAAATTGAAAATGGAAAACGTTTATATTATGACGTTAATACAAAAAAATATTTGCCTCTTCCTGGCGGAGATTCATTCATCATTTTAAGTGATTTAAAAGAAAAGACCGTTTGGAAAAACAGTGCCTGTAGGCTGTCTGATTTAGGTGATGATGTTGTAGCACTCAATTGGAACACCAAAATGGGAAGCATCGGAGGTGAAGTATTAGAAGCATTAAACAAATCAATTGCGATAGCAGAAGAAAAATATAAAGGACTCGTTATAGCCAATGAAGCTGCGCAATTCAGTGCGGGCGCCAACGTAGGAATGATCTTTATGCTGGCTGCCGAACAGGAATATGACGAACTCGATATGGCGGTTCGTTTGTTTCAAAATACTACGATGAGGATCCGGTATTCTTCCATTCCTGTGGTGGTGGCGCCGCACGGACTTACTCTTGGCGGAGGATGTGAAATTTGTTTACATGCTGATAAAGTTCAGGCCGCTTCTGAAAGTTACATCGGTCTCGTAGAAGTAGGAGTGGGGCTGATT
>JBQCFI010000260.1:0-15477 GCA_051959325.1 Ginsengibacter sp.
GATATCAGTGATGTTTATCACAATTCGATCGGCAAAGTAACCCTTGCTTACGGGGCAGGATTGAGTTATGATATTTCTAAAAAATTAAACATCCGGACCGGCTTTTATTTATCTAAAAAGATTTATTCAGTTGCCGGAGACGATTATAACATTCCGCCAGGAAGCATTGGGAATTATCAGTACCTGGAAAACGTAGAGGCGAATTGTAAGGTTTATGAAATACCGGTAAAATTGGCTTACAGTTTTGGAAAAATAAAAAATCATAGCTGGTTTGTGTCCACCGGTCTCTCTTCATATCTGATGAAAAAAGAAAGTTATGATTATTATTATAAGACGCCAAGCGGCCAGGTTTATAATAAGGATTGGAGTATCAGCAACAAGAACAAGCACTTTTTCTCGGTTCTTGATATTTCGGGGGGTTATCAATACTTTTTCAATTCACAATTCTCGCTCATTGCAGAACCTTATGTAAATCTTCCTTTAACAGGCATCGGTGCCGGTAAAGTAAAATTGAACAGTGGTGGAATTTTGTTTACCATCCAGGTAAAACCTTTTTTCAAAAAGAAATAAATCAAGCACTTTTTTTCTTATGCGTAAAATAGCTGGCCTTTACGTTTGAGGAACACCGCTCGTTTCCGGCAATTCAATTACAAATGTGGCGCCCTCATTTAAATTTCCAAAAGCGGTGAGATATCCATTGTGCTTGTCAACGATTTTTTTACAAATCGACAATCCTATTCCGGTGCCTTCATATTCGTGGTAACTGTGCAGCCTTTTAAAAACCATAAAAATCTCTTCGGCATATTTGGCATCAAAGCCAATACCATTATCCGAAACCGAGATTTTATAATAGGGAACACCGCTCATATATTTTTCGTTTATTTGAGAATTGCCAACATCAATATTTTCAAGGCAGATTTTGATCACAGGTTGGCGGTCTTTTCTCTGAAATTTAATCGCATTATTAATCAAGTTGTAAAATAACTGGCGCATCAATTCCGGTACGGCCCGGATTACAGGCAATTGATCCAAATTTATCCGGGTATTGCTTCTTTCAATATCTACATCCAATTCATTAATTACCTCTTTTACCAATTGATACAAATCTACTTTTACAAAATCAGCTGTGTTTACAGAATGCCTGGAAAAATGCAGCAAATTATTGATCAGCAGTTGCATTCTTTCAGATGATCTGCTGATCTTGGCAAGGTATTTTTCTACTTCTTTATCATCATTTTTTATGGTGGTTATTTTATCACTGAACACCCTGATTTTTCTCAATGGTTCCTGCAGATCATGTGAAGCCACATAAGCAAACTGATCCAATTCCTCATTCACCATCTTCAGGTGCAGATTGTTTTCGATCAATTGCTTATTCAAAAGGTTTATTTTTTCCTGCGAGCGTTTGCCTTCTTCGATTTGTTTTTGTAAACTTTTGTTAGCCGCCAACAATCTCTTTTCATGGCTCAGCAACTGCTCATTCTTACGATAAAGCTCCACAAATACACTCACTTTGGCTCGCAGCAATTCGGGGTTTATAGGCTTATAAATATAATCAACAGCACCCATTTTATATCCTTTGAAGATATATTCTTCATCATTGGAATACGCAGTAATAAAAATGATGGGAATTCCCTTAAGCTTATCCCGCTCATAAATGATCGTAGCTGTTTCAAGGCCGTTCATATCAGGCATCTGAACATCCATAAGGATCAGTGAAAAATCGTGACGGGTGAGTAACACTTTTAGAGCCGCCCTTCCTGAATTGGCCTTAATAATATTGTATTCGTCCTTTTGAAGAATAGCTTCTATTGAAAGAAGGTTGTCTTCGCGGTCGTCAACAACTAAGATATTTATATCAGTTTTATTTTTAAAAACCGGTTCTTTTTCAATGTCCATTTTTTATTTTTTGTACAACCATACTCTCATTAAGGACATTAGCTGGTCTATTTTCAAAGGCTTCGTGATATAATCAGAAGCACCCGCCTGGATGCACTTTTCCCGATCGCCTTTCATGGCCTTTGCGGTAACTGCTATTATCGGCAGCGAACTATTCTGGTGCTCGCGCCGGATTTTCTGAGTCGTTTCATACCCATCCATTTCGGGCATCATAATATCCATCAACACCATATCAATTTGATTATTTGTGCTGAGGATATTCATTGCTTCCATGCCGCTTTCGGCAGTGATTGTGTTGATATTATATCTTTCAAAAGCTGTAGTTAATGCAAATAAATTTCTGACATCATCATCTACTACCAGCACACTTTTATTCGTGAGTACATCTGTTTTTGAACGCAACCCTTCAATCAGTTTTCTTTTCTCAGGCGGAAGCCCGTTATGGTTCAGATGCAAAACCATAATGGTTTCTTCCAGCAACAAGTCCAGTGAATTCACTCCTTTCAGGATAATTTTATTTGCATATTGCTTAAGTTTTGAATTTTCCCGTGCTGAAAAATCTTTTGCAGAATAAATTAAAACCGGGGTCATTTGTTGCTTCATGATTGTGCTGATCTCTGTAATCAGTTCCATCCCACTGAGATCGGGCAACATATAATCTACAATAATGCAATCGTAATTTTTTTCCTTTATCAGGTCCAGTGCCTGTTTGCCTGTGCCGGCAATTTCAATATTAACCAGGTCGCCGCTTTGCAAAATTTTTGCCATTTGCGAAGCATCAAACTCATTGTCTTCTACGATTAATAAGTTGCGCCTTTCACGGTTACTAAATTGATCAATATCCGAGAATAATACTTTTAGCGCTTCAGCTTTCAATGGTTTTAAATGAAAACTTTTTGCACCACGATGCATTGCAAGCAAACGGTTTTCTTCGCCGGAAATAAGATGGATGGGAATGTGCCTTAAATTGATATCGTTTTTAAAAAGATCTAAAATCCGCCATCCGCTTGCATTAGGCAGTTTTACATCGAGCGTGACAGCGCAGGGAATATGTTTATTTGTAAGCTCAAAAACTTCTTCAAAGTTCGTAGCGATCATCACTTTAAGATTTTTTTCATGAGCCTGCTCCATCATTATTTTTCCAAAACGAATGTCGTCCTCAATCAGGAGCACCACTTTATCACCGTCAACTATATTATTCCGATCGTCTCCTATCTCGTTAATGATCTCATTGATGATACCCAGGTTTTTAGATTCAACAACTTTAGGTGAAGTTGCCAGCTGATTCAACGCAGTGGAGGCATGCTCAAGTTTGTATTTACTTTCTTTTTTAGTGATATTTTCATCCGGTTTTGATATTGCCGTATTATAATCAATGGGCAGAAACAACGTGAAGATACTGCCCTTACCAACTTCGCTGTCCAGTTCAATTGTTCCTCCCAGCAAATCGGCCAACCCGCGGCTGATAGACAACCCGAGACCTGTGCCACCATACTTACGGCTGGTACTACCTTCCGCCTGTTGAAATGCTTCAAAAATGATATTTTGCTTATCTTTTGAAATACCAATTCCTGTATCCATGATCTCAAAAGCCACCACGCGGTTTGCATTATCAAGTCCCGGATGGGTTTGCTTCCAGTTATGATTTGCTTTATAGATTCTAAGTCTTACCTCTCCTTTTTCAGTAAATTTAAACGCATTGGAAAGCAGGTTTTTGAGAATCTGGTTTAGCCTCTGGGCATCTGTTTCCAGGCTTGCAGGTAATGTTTCATCCATTTGAATACTGAACCGCAAATTTTTATTTTCAGAAATGTGTTTAAAGGTCGTTTCTACAAAAGCTGTAACGGCGCTGAACTTCAGATTTACAAAATCAGTAGAAATATAACCGGATTCAATTTTTGACAGATCCAAAATATCATTGATCAATTGGATCAGATCATCGCCGCAACTATGAATGGTTTTTGCGTAGTGAACCTGTTTTTCAGATAGATTGCCTTCGTGATTTTCATATAATTGTTGCGCTAAAATCAGCAGTGAATTCAATGGTGTACGCAATTCATGCGACATATTTGCCAGGAATTCTGACTTATATTTTGAAGTAAGTTGCAATTGCTCTGCTTTTTCTTCCAGCGATTTCCTTGCTTCTTCTACTTCTTTATTTTTTGCCTCCACTTCTTCTTTTTGCTTCACCATCAACTGCGCTTTATCCTGCAACTGTTCATTGGTTCTTCTTAATTCATCCGCCAGGGACTGCGATTGTTCTAATAATCCTTCTGTTCTTGAGTTCGCTTCGATGGTATTCAACACAATACCAATACTCTCGTTCAGCTGGCTCAAGAAGTCAAGATGCGTTTCACTGAATGTATCAAATGAAGCCAGTTCAATTACGGCTTTGATTTCTTTTTCAAATAATACCGGCAGAATTACTAAATTAATCGGAGTCGCTTTTCCCAATCCGGAACTGATTTTAATGTAATCTTCCGGCACATTTGTCAACAGAATTCTTTCTTTATTTACTGCACACTGTCCTACCAACCCTTGCCCCAATGCAAATTCCTGTAATAAGGTGGAATGATCAGAGTACGCGTAAGCAGCGAATAATTTTAATTTGGAATTCTGTCCATTTTCATCCTGCTTTAAAATGTAAAAAAGGCCTTTTTGTGCGTTTACTACCTGGGCCAATTCAGATAAAATCCTTTGAGTAACGGTATTTAAATCTTTCTGACCCTGCAGCATTTGGGTAAACTTCGCCAGGTTGGATTTCAGCCAATCCTGCTCCTGGTTTCTTAAAGTCGTTTTTTTCAGATTTACGATCATTTGGTTAATCGTATCTTTCAATTCTTCCACTTCACCCTTTGCTTCCACCCTGATCATTTGCGTCAGATCACCTTTTGTAACAGAGGAGGCCACATCAGAAATTGCACGAACCTGCGTTGTAAGGTTTTCTGCCAACTGGTTTACATTTTCGGTAAGATTTTTCCAAATACCTGATGCTCCCGGTACACTCGCCTGGCCTCCTAGTCGTCCTTCAACGCCAACTTCACGTGCAACTGTCGTAACCT
This sequence comes from Ginsengibacter sp., assembly GCA_051959325.1. Lineage (GTDB taxonomy): Bacteria > Bacteroidota > Bacteroidia > Chitinophagales > Chitinophagaceae > Ginsengibacter. The sequence goes on from JBQCFI010000260.1 coordinate 4,962, forward strand.
GGTCGGCAAATACCGCCAAAGTATCAATCATTTCATTGATTGTATCGGTCAATTGGGCCACTTCTCCCTGCGATACAATGGATAACTTTTGTTTCAGATTTCCTGTCGCAACGGCTGTTACCACTTTTGCTATTCCACGTACCTGGTTGGTCAGGTTGGAAGCCATCATGTTCACTGAGTCGGTCAGATCTTTCCAGGTACCGGCAACTCCCTGCACTTCTGATTGTCCGCCAAGTTTACCTTCTGTTCCTACTTCCCTTGCGACACGGGTTACCTCGTAAGCAAAAGAGTTTAACTGATCCACCATGGTGTTGATCGTATTTTTCAGATCGAGAATTTCTCCTTTTACATCAATCGTTACTTTCTTGGAAAGGTCGCCTGATGCTACCGCTTTTGTAACTTCTGCAATGTTTCGAACCTGTGAAGTAAGGTTTCCGGTCATTTGGTTTACGGAATCTGTAAGATCTTTCCATGTTCCTGCAACACCCGGTACAAATGCTTGTCCACCTAATTTTCCGTCCGTACCAACTTCACGCGCTACCCGCGTAACTTCAGATGCGAATGCACGCAACTGATCCACCATCGTGTTGAGTGTTTCTTTTAATTGCAGGATCTCTCCATGAACGTCGACGGTGATTTTTCTTGACATATCGCCATTCGCCACGGCAATTGCAACATCTGCGATATTTCTTACCTGGGCGGTAAGATTTCCGGCCATCTGGTTTACAGAATCAGTCAGATCTTTCCACGTTCCGGCAACCCCTGGTACGTTCGCCTGTCCTCCTAATTTTCCTTCAGTACCCACTTCTTTTGCAACACGGGTTACTTCAGAAGCAAATGCGCGAAGCTGTTCCACCATCGTGTTGATCGTATTTTTTAATTCCAGGATCTCTCCTTTTACATCCACCTGGATTTTCCGTGAAAGGTCTCCGTTCGCAACAGCTGTGGTTACTTCGGCAATATTTCTTACCTGGGAAGTAAGATTGGAAGCCATTTTATTTACAGAATCAGTGAGATATTTCCACAGTCCTTCCACACCGGGTACATCTGCCTGTCCACCAAGTTTACCTTCAGAACCTACCTCTCTCGCCACACGGAACACTTCTGAACCAAAAGAGTTCAGCTGATCCACCATCGTGTTGATCGTGTTTTTTAATTCCAGGATTTCTCCTTTTACATTTACGGTGATCTTCCTGGAAAGATCTCCTTTTGCCACCGCCGTCGTTACTTCAGCAATGTTACGAACCTGCGCTGTCAGGTTAGAACCCATTTGGTTTACTGATTCTGTCAGATCCTTCCATGTCCCACCCACGCCCTGTACTTTCGCCTGGCCTCCAAGTTTTCCTTCTGTTCCTACTTCCAGTGCCACACGCGTTACTTCTGATGCAAACGAGTTCAACTGATCCACCATCGTATTGATGGTTTTTTTCAATTCAAATATTTCTCCGGATACATCTACCGTAATTTTTTTGGATAAATCTCCATTTGCTACTGCCGTTGTTACTTCTGCAATATTTCTCACCTGTGCAGTGAGATTTGATGCCATTTGATTCACAGAATCTGTAAGATCTTTCCATGTTCCACCAACGCCCTGTACTTTTGCTTGTCCTCCAAGTTTTCCTTCTGTACCTACTTCAAGCGCAACTCGCGTTACCTCCGATGCAAACGAATTAAGCTGATCTACCATCGTGTTGATCGTATTTTTTAATTCGAGGATTTCGCCCTGCACATCAACTGTTATTTTTTTAGAAAGGTCACCATTGGCAACCGCTGTTGTTACATCCGCAATATTTCTTACCTGTGCTGTCAGATTTGAACCCATCTGGTTTACAGATTCTGTCAAATCTTTCCATACACCTCCTACTCCTTTTACTGTTGCCTGTCCACCGAGTTTTCCTTCCGAACCTACTTCACGCGCCACACGCGTTACCTCCGCAGAAAATGAATTCAACTGATCCACCATTGTGTTAATGGTATTTTTCAATTCAAGAATTTCTCCTTTTACGTCCACGGTAATTTTTCTCGAAAGGTCACCACGCGCCACAGCAGTAGTCACTTCTGCAATATTTCTCACCTGCCCTGTAAGATTTGAAGCCATTTGGTTTACAGAATCTGTAAGATCTTTCCATGTTCCTGCTACACCTTTTACTTCAGCCTGCCCACCGAGCTTTCCTTCCGTTCCCACTTCCAGGGCCACGCGGGTTACCTCTGAAGAAAAAGAGTTCAACTGATCCACCATGGTGTTGATCGTATTTTTCAATTCAAGAATTTCTCCCTGAACATCAACCGTAATTTTTTTAGAAAGATCACCCTTAGCCACGGCTGTTGTTACTTCTGCAATATTTCTCATTTGGCTGGTAAGGTTTCCCGCCATCTGGTTTACCGAATCGGTCAGATCTTTCCACACGCCAGCCACTCCTTTTACTTTTGCCTGGCCACCCAATATTCCTTCGGAACCCACTTCCCGAGCAACCCGGGTTACTTCCATTGAAAAGAGATTCAACTGCTTCACCATATCATTCACCTCTCTGGCAATTCGCCCAAATTCGCCCTGTAATGCATGATCACCGATTTTCAAAGGCATCTCCTGCGACAGATTTCCTTTTGCCACAGAACTAATTACATTGGCTATTTCAATAGTAGGATGTACCAAATCTGATATCAGGCTGTTAATCGAATCAACGCCATCATTCCATGCACCTCTTGCAGAACGCGGTAATTCTACACGGTGATTGAGACGGCCCTGATTTCCGATCGTAATTCTTGCACGGTTTAGCTCATGAACGAGCATTTCATTGAGCGAAATAATCTCATTAAGTGTATCGCAAATTTTTCCATTAATTCCGATTCCATTTACCGGCATCCTGATACTAAAATTTCCGTTTCTCACCTGGTCTAAAACATGTACCAATTCATGAATTGGGAATTCGTCTGAGTGGTGAAAATTATTTGAAGCGCCGTTACCATTTCTTTTTGGCCTAATTTTTTCATTTACCGGTATATCGGTATTTAATTTATTTTTTTTGGAATCTTTTGTTACAACAGTAACGGGAGCGTCGAGATCAGGAAATACAGAGTTGGTTGTTGATGAGCCATTCGCTGTCTTCTTCATAGTAATATTTTAGGAGAAATTATTTTTCAATCAAATATACTATCTATCTTTTAAAAAATGAGACTGATCAAAATGCCCTTCGGGGCCACAAATAAATATTTATAATGCGTAAATAAATCCTATGGAATAAAATATCTTTAATTATAGATTTGTACCCTATGAAAGAAAATAAGCCGTTAGATAAACAGATATTGATTGGAGAAGACGATATTGACGATCAGGAGATCCTGGAAGAGATTTTTTTGTCTATTGATCCTTCATTAAACCTCACATTTATTAATGATGGTCAAAAGATCGTATCATTTGTCGAAAATGCCAGCAATGAAAATCTTCCAGGATTAATGATTCTCGATTATAACATGCCTCATCTAAATGGCGCAGAAATTTTAAAATCAATTCAAAAGAATGAGAAACTGGTTAACGTTCCAAAAATCATCTGGAGCACCGCCAATGCTGAAGGATTTAAAAATACCTGTCTTCAATTAGGCGCGTGCGAATATTTGGTAAAGCCTTCCAGTTTTACAGATCTAAAATCGATGATTAAAGGAATGCTTTCTTTTTATGAAGCGAATGCGAACATATAAACTCGGTGTGTTTACCGGTGTGCAAAAGCAGCTTCGAGCTTTCTGATTGAAATAGGCTTTTCCCATAGAGATACATTGGAAAAGGCATCGTATTCATTTGTCTTTTCTTTGTATGCACTAATGAGATTAATTTTTAAGGAAGGATTTTCTTTTAAAATATCCAGTGTTTTATTCCAGCCTTCGCCATCTGGCAAATTGTTGTCAAGAAACAAGATATCCGGATTTTTTTCTTTAATTGAATTTAATCCGTCTGTTAAATTGAAAGCGAGAAAAACTTCCATCCCTTTTCTTTCAAAATAGCTTTTCATAATCATGCAGAAATCTTCCTCGTCATCAATAATTAAAATCTTTACTTTTATCATTCATTAATCATTAGGATAGTGAGAATCACAAATATATAGAAATGAGCACAGAAAACGGGGTAATGGGGCAAAGAATTATCCAGCTGGAAAAAGAACTGAAGCAAGCTTCTGAGGATTTGCAGTGCTGTAAAAAAGAAAAAGAAGAATTTATTTATATTGCTTCTCACGATCTGAAAGCTCCGTTAAGAAAATTAAGCACTTTTACAGAACGGCTTATTCGCCTTGCAGGAGAAGATCTGAATCCAGATACATTATCGTGCATTGCCAGGATTCAAAAAAATGTTTCCTCTATACAATCTTTGGTTGATGACTTATCAACATTGTCAGAAATCGAAGCAAAAGATTTTGAAAAATGTCACTTAAATGACATTTTAGATGCTGTTTTAGAAGAATCCTCCACTCAATGGAAAATCAATTCGGCTGCCATTCATATTTCAGACTTGCCTGTAATTTACGGCAACACTTCACAGTTGAAATTGGTGTTTAAAAATATAATTGATAATGCGGTAAAGTTTCAACCACCAGGTCAGTCGCCTGAAATAACCATTTCAGCAGATTTATTAAAAGAAGAAGAAAAAGCAATGTATCGTTTGCCTTCCGAAAAGGCGTATTATAAAATTAAATTTGCAGATAATGGAATAGGTTTCAATGAGAAAGAAGCTGTGGATATTTTAAAACCCTTTGTGCGGCTTAACGGAAAATCTTCTTATGCCGGCAATGGAATAGGACTTGCTATTTGTGACAAAATAATTAAACGGCACAATGGAATATTTTATGCAAAAGCAATTGAAAACAAAGGAAGTGTTTTTATATTAATTTTGCCTGAATTTCTTCAATAAGTATATCTTGCATGTATATGCTCACGCAACGTCAAATTAAAATCCTGATTATTGATGATGATGAAGACGACTACTTTATTATTTCCGATTACCTGAAAGAAATTAGTGGCACGAAGTTCATAACTGACTGGTGCAATAACTATCCTTCGGCAGTAAAGGAAATAAAATCGGGCACACATGATATCTATTTTGTTGACTACAAACTCGGAAATAACACCGGGCTTGATTTACTGAAAGAAGCAACTCATCAGCAATCCGACAGGCCAGTTATTCTACTTACGGGCAAAGGCAATAAGGCTATTGACATTGAAGCTATGAAAAATGGTGCAACAGATTATGTGATAAAATCGGAACTAAATAGCGAGAAATTAGAACGATGCATCCGTTATTCTCTTGACAGAGCTGCTTCATTAAAGGCGATCAAGGAAAGCGAAAATAAATACCGAAATCTTTTTGCCGGCTCTAAAGATTCTTTATTCATTGCAGACAATCATTTATCATTTAAAGAAGTAAATCATGCCGCCTGCAATCTGTTAGATTATAAATCGTGTGATTTGGAGGATATGACTTTATATGATTTTATTCCAGATGCAACAACAAGGGAAAATATTAGATCGATTCTCGACAGAAATGACAATGTTTATGAACTTGAAATAGAGATAGAAAGTAAAAACAAAGAAAGAAGAATTTGTATTCTTTCAGTTTTATTGGAAGCAAATTCATCAGGCCAGCATTTATTTCACGGGATTATTCATGATATCACCAATATTAAAAAAGCGGAACAAATAAATCTGCAATCTGCTAAACTTGCAGCAAATGAAAGATTGGTGAGGATTTTGGCTCATGAAATCAGAAACCCATTGAATAATATCCAGCTTTCAGCAGAAAACCTGGAAATAATGAACGAAGCTGATAAAACTCAAAAAGGCTTGATCAGCATTATCCAAAGAAACAGCATCCGCATTAATCAGATGATTACAGATCTGCTGGAATCTACCAAAACTTTGGATTTGGTTTTTGAAAAACATTCCCTTCAGGAGATGGTCGATGAAAGCTTATCAGTTGCGGGGGATCGGATTAAATTGCAAAATATTAAGCTTAAGAGAATTTTTATTCCTTCGCCTCTCTATATTTTTGCTGATAAATCTAAATTGCAAATTGCATTTTCAAATATTCTTGTCAATGCTATTGAAGCCATGGAAAAGGATAAAGGAGAATTATGCGTGGTGGTGAATGAAGCACGGGATAAATACCGGGTATTTATTAAAGACAATGGCAAAGGAATTCCGAAAGAACATTTATCCAAAATATTTGAGCCATTTTTTACCATGAAGAAGAATGGACTGGGTTTAGGATTATCTGCAGCTTATGGAATTTTTCAATCTCATAAAGCGAGCATGCATGTAGAAAGTGTTTTGAATAATGGAACCACTTTTATCATGGATTTTAATAAAAGTATGGAATAATTTTTTATTGGAATTCTTCTATAGCTCCAAAAGCTTACATTGAAAATTTGTTCAGCAAAGAAACAAATATTTCATATTGTTATTCTACCCGAAATTAATCGGACAGCACAGATTAACAGCAGGATTATTCGTCAAAGCCTCACAAGGCCATTTCAGCAGCGCCGTCGTACACAGCTTCCAAAGAAGACTCCAAAATTTTCAACAGTTCTTTTCCACTTTCGGTAACGGAAATCAATAAAATAAAAACACCATTTTCTACGCGTTTTTTTATTTGTAAAATTCCCCGCTTGTACAATTGCCCGATATTAAATTCGAAAATGTTTATTCCAGCAGGACGAACTACGTCAGGTACAAAAAGTTCAGCCAGTTTCATAATCATTTTCCTCGTAAGCGGAGGTACCAATTTCCGGTTCATTTTCATTTCATAATTGAAGTTTAATAAAATAATAGCAGTTGCTTTAAGCAGCCTTACTTATGTTTTACTTCCTCCACAAAATGTATGCTAATGTTTCTACATCAAATGCTTCCTTCATCAGTGAAAGATTTTAAAACCTTAATACTTTTGCCATTGAATATCCTGGCATTGTTCAGTAGAAAAATTTACACGTTTTCCCCGGGTTGAAATTTATTTTGAACCACCTCCCTTAATGCTTATAATCAATAAACAGCTTTTATAATAAAAGTCCATTTAAACTAATGGGAATAATATTTGTCTTATTGTTGCTATAAATATTTTATTCAAATTGTAAAACCCATGTTTATGAAAAAATTAATTTTATTTTCAGCACTTTCTTTTCTTATCTTTTCTTCATGCAAGAAAGAAACTACCCAACAAGTAAAACAGGCATTCTCAGCAGTATATACGATTGCTCCTTCAAACTGGAGTACTAACAACAACGGACAAAGTTTTACAGCACAATTGAATATTCCGGAAATTGATAATAATATCTATCAGAATGGAGCAATCCTGGTTTATATTTCCTTCTCAGGTACCAATTATTATGAAGCGCTTCCTGAAGTGTTTGACGGGATCGCTTATGGCGCCATTCATTCACCCGGCTATGTTGGCATTGACATCAGCGCAGTGTCAGGCGATCCGATCAGCGCTCCTACACAATCGATTTCTGCAAAAGTAATTTTGATCGACGCAGCTGCTTTGGCACTTCATAAAGATATAAATCTGAACGACCTTGGAGCAGTAAAGAAGGCATTTAATATAAAATAAGAATATGGTTTTCTAAAAACAAACACCTTCCGGTTGCGATTAGCTGGAAGGTGTTCGCTTTTATACAACTGATATAAAATTTACTGTCTTGTCATATAAAGTACAATTGGTGCCGTACTTCCCCACGGTGCAAGTTTGAGAGTCGGGACATCTTTCTTTGTAAATCTCCAGTTCCGCGTCAGAAATCTGAATTCAGGAATGGAATCAGGCAAAGTAATGGTGAGTTTACTGTAATCATCATTGCAACTCCAGGTTCCGGTATATTTACTTGCTCCTTTTGTGGCCTGCAATGGCCCATGATAATAATCTGTTTTTAACAGAATAAAAGTGTATCCTGCATAGTTAGAAGTAAGATCGGTTGTGCTGTCTGTGGCAAGAGAAACAATAAAATTTTTTCCAATCAGGTTGTTATTAAAATAGTTTTCCGCTGCTGAACGTTCAATTTTTTCAATTGTTTTTTTACACGAAAAACAAACAATTGTTGAAGTTAAAAAAAATAAGGCTATATGTTTTTTCATAAAAAGTTTTACAGGAAAATGTTTTTTTCAGCTTATATATCAACGAAGCGTTTGAAAAAAAAGTATAATAAGTCAAAACAAAGAATATCGCTTATTTAAAGTTATAAGGTTTTTTGGACATTTAATTTTTTTAGTAAAAATAAAAAATTAAGTTAAATTTGCTCACAACCCTTTAGATGTTTTTTACCTCTCTTCCCACCAGAATAATCTGAAATTTCTCGTTTCTCCAGTATCTTTTTATACCAAAACTTCTGTAGTAATTTTTATTGTACCAAAGAAAATAATAATAATGAAAGCCTTTTCGCCTCATTTGAAAACGGCATGTATTTATTTCCGAATCCTGCATTGCCGCAATGATCCAAAAAACTTCTGGAACAAAAGAGCCAGGTAATGGTTTTTCACAAGAAATGAGATTCATCTATTTTCCAAAATTTAAAATTGATGCAATGAAAACAAAACATCTATTTCAATTCATTTTATTTATTATTCCTACGCTGGTTTTTACCGCTTGTAAAAAAAATGGCGATCATTTTTGTAACGGCAGTGATCAGATCAAAGGCACTTCACAAGTTTATGCCACTGGCTTGAACAATCCGCGGGGTTTGAAATTCGGTCCTGATAATCAACTGTATGTGGCTGAAGGTGGCGTTGGTGGAACAAATACAACAAATTGCACCCAGGTTATTCCACCGGTTGGCCCGTACACCGGAAGCACCAATGGGAGCCGGATTTCAAGAATTAATGCATCCGGTAAGCGAATGACTTATGTTGACAATTTGCCCTCCAGTCAGACAAGTCCTGCACAGGGAAGTTTGATCAGTGGCGTTGCTGATGTGGCATTTATAGGACAAACCTTATACGCTATATTCGGAGGGGCCGGTTGTTCTCATGGCGTACAAGGTATTCCAAATGAAGTGATCAGCGTAAAAGCCAATAAAACCTGGAACTCGGTTGCTAATCTCAGCAACTTTTTGATGAATAATCCGGTAGCGAATCCTGAACCCGATGATTTTGAACCGGATGGTACCTGGTACAGCATGATCAATGTCAATGGCGACTTATATGCAGTAGAACCAAATCATGGTGAAGTGGACAGAATTTCTACTAATGGAAAAATCACCCGCATCATTGATGTGTCTGCCAAAGAAGGTCATATTGTTCCTACAGCTTTGGCATATGATAATGGATATTTTTACCTTGGAAATTTGTCAACTTTTCCGGCTATGACCCAATCAAAAGTTTATAAGATAAACATGAACGGTCAAATAATTGATAGCGTTGGCGGATTTAATGCAATTCTTGGAGTCGCTTTTGATGAATCCGGAGGAATGTATGTTTTGGAAAACTTTACAAACAATCCATTTCCAACTCCTGGAACAGGAGATATTGTAAGGGTAGATCGTTTAGGAAACAGACAGGTGATTATTTCAGGCCTTAATCTTCCTACAGCGATGACATTTGGTCCAGATGGTAAATTATATGTTTCTGAGTGGGGATTTGGCATGCCTCCCGGAGGAGGACAAATTTTGCAAATCACTCTTTCATGTGATCAGATCCATGGTAAAATGCAAAATTTGTAAGTTTATAACGATGAAATTTTTTTATAAAAGGCTATCGAATACGATGGCCTTTATAATTTTAAAAAGATTTAAAGCAATTTTATAACGTTTAAGAAACCAAAAAAACAAACTATTTATTTGTTTGCTGTAAAGTGATTTCAACTACTGTCTTATTTTGTGTAAATGCTATTACTTCTTTCAAAGGTGAGAATTCTTCAAAACTCTTTAACATTCTCTTACCAAGGAATTTTACAATAGAATGATTTTGTTGAAACATATTTGCAATACCATTTATCCAAACGCTAATGACGGAAATTTTCCCCTTCTTTATTTTAGAATATGCCCATACACAATTTGCATATTCTCCAACCTCAGGATTAAAAGGAAAACCGGATGATTCTACATACAACGGAACGCGTATAAATGCTATCACTCTAAAGGCAAGCAACAACGATATTTTAAAGGTGTACATTAAAAATATAACGGCTCAGGTTAAAGGAAAGAAAGCTATGGTTATGCATATCTGTGAAATCTTGAAATAATCATCTCAAACCGCAAGATATGCAGGAGAATTGTTTAGTAAATCATGAATTAATGTCAGCAAACAGAGGAATAACGATGTTTTTTATTTTGAATTGAAAATTAATTTAAACATTCGTTAACGAATAACTTCGTTGTGTAACTAAATATTTAGTTATGTTTGAGTGTCAATCGAAAATTCGCCTGTATATTTTTTATGAAATAAAAAAAAATTTGCATCTTATAAAAATGCCTGCTTAAAAAAATCAGTCTGTTATGATTTCTATCTTCCTAAAAATATAAAAGTTATGAAAAGAATCTTTACCGTTTCA
>JBQCFI010000261.1:0-3447 GCA_051959325.1 Ginsengibacter sp.
ATTTATAGATATTATTTAATGCCTTTAGTTTAATAGATTATGCAAAACAAATGATAAAAGAATTCAGCACAGAAACAAATAAGTTGAATTTGCAATTATTCATTTTTTATGGCAAAAGATATCGGCCTTTATAGGTAATCAACTTTGAACGTCCAACCTTTAACTTTCAACCTTAACCGCTTCATTTTTTACCAGATTCATTTTACTAAATTCCTTTGCTGCTTTTATAAAATGAACAAAAAGAGGTTGTGGATTTTCAACCGTACTTTTCAATTCAGGGTGATATTGTACACCAATAAAAAACGGATGATGTGTTAATTCCATTATTTCAACCAATCCGCTTTGAGGATTGATACCACTGGCAATCATTCCTGCTTCTTCAAATTGTTTTAAGTATTTATTATTGAATTCCCAACGATGGCGATGGCGTTCATGAATTTCGGTTTTACCATAGATAGAATAAGCAAGCGTATTTTCTTTGATTTCACAAGGATAAGAGCCGAGCCGCATCGTTCCTCCTTTCATGGTAATTTTCTTCTGTTCTTCCATCATATCAATTACCGGATCAGGAGTATCAGGATTCATTTCTGTAGAATCTGCTTCTTTTATTCCCAATACATTCCGTGCAAATTCAATAGCAGCCATTTGCATGCCCAGGCATATCCCAAAAAAAGGCAAATTATTTTCACGCGCATATTTCACTGCAATTATTTTTCCTTCCACACCACGGAATCCAAAGCCCGGGGCGACCAATAAGCCATCGAGCCCGAGCAGTTTTTCGTTTACATTTTCTTCATCAATATATTCACTGTGAACATTTACCACCTGCACTTTACAATCATTCATCGCTCCGGCATGAATAAAAGATTCAAGAATGGATTTATAGGCATCCTGCAATTCGATGTATTTTCCAATAAGGCCAATGGTTACTTTTTTTGAAGGATGTTTTACTTTTTCTAAAAATTCGCGCCATTTATGCAAATCCGGTTCGTTATAATTGGTAATATTTAATTTCTTCAACACGATCAAATCCAGCTTTTCACGCAGCATCGCGATTGGAACTTCATAAATAGTGGATGCATCAGCGGCTTCGATTACAGAATCTACTTTTACATTACAAAACAAAGCAACTTTTCTTTTCAGATCATCTGTGAGCGGGCGTTCTGTACGGCATACCAAAATATCCGGATGCACACCATTTTCACTCATCAATTTTACGCTATGTTGTGTAGGTTTTGTTTTTAATTCCTTTGCCGCTTTCAAATAAGGAATTAAAGTAAGATGTACAACAAGACAATCTTCCACCGGCAATTCCCATTGAATTTGTCTCACCGCTTCGATGAAAGGAAGACTTTCAATATCACCAACCGTTCCACCGATTTCGGTAAGAATGATATCGTACTCATTTTTTTCGCCAAGGAGCATCATTCGCCGCTTGATCTCATCAGTTATATGTGGAACAACCTGGACCGTTTTTCCCAAATAATCTCCTTCTCTTTCCCGGTTGATCACAGTTTGATAAATTCTTCCCGTTGTTACATTATTCGCCTGGCTTGTATTTATATTCAGGAAGCGCTCGTAGTGACCGAGGTCAAGATCGGTTTCAGCGCCATCTTCCGTCACGAAACATTCGCCGTGTTCATAAGGATTTAATGTTCCGGGATCTACGTTAATATACGGATCAAATTTTTGAATAGTAACCCGCAAACCTCTTGCCTGCAGCAGCTTTGCGAGCGAAGCGGCAATAATTCCTTTGCCCAGAGAAGAACTCACGCCGCCTGTAACGAAAATGTATTTAGCCATTGTAATCTTTATTAAAAAATAAAACGCCCATCAAAACAAAAAATCTTTGTTGTGGTGAACGACTATGTAAAAAGTGACCGCGGAAAGAGAAATGAAACAAAAAAAATCCGTGAGGTCGTGCAAACTTACGCCTAATATTTTAGCCCAAAAAGTAATGAGGAAAATTTTATGTAAAAAATTCTTGAATGCCGATTTATATCTTAACCACCAAATGAGAAAACAGAAATTCCAGGTATTTGTTTATTTACTGCAAACATCTACCTGGAATTTTTATCTTTCGACGACACAAAATCTTGTCGTCTCTAGCAATTAAAATTATCAACTTTTACAATAAACGAATAAATAAGACAATTTCCCCTTTTCGGTAAAAACGCAAACTAAACATCAATTGAGCCCATCACTTTTTTCATAAAAGTATTTAATGCGTCTTTTTCTGACAACCCACCTGCGATCAACTGATGCACTTCCAACGCACCACACATATTAGAAATCAGTTCTCCTATTACATCCAGATCCGCTTCTTTCAAAGTCGCCGCTTCTGAAGCAGCTTCCAATACTTTTATGGCTGTATCGATTTCTTCTGCCGATGAAGTTCTTTGTATTTGTTTAATTACCGGTAATTTCATTAATGAGATTTTTTAAAGGTTCTTCTTTATTCGTTTGAACCTGGTTTAAAAGTGTTCCGTTTTTAAATACCGCAAAAGTTGGAAGGTTTTTTACACTTGCAAATTTGCGGCTCGCCGGATATTTTTCTGCATCTGCGATTACAAAAGTGATCCCTTCATTTTCGGCCGAAAGTCTTTTAAACTTTGGTTTCATCAACCTGCAGTTACCACACCAGCCCGCAGAATATTGCACAATCACTTCTGAATGATCATTCAAAACTTCCTGCAAATTATCTTCCTCTAATTCTATTAACATGTCGTTTCTCGTTTGATTAGTGATTAATTATGAACGCTTGCCTGGCTCAGGTAATTGGAAACTCCTTCTTTCGTTGCTTCCATTGCTTCTTCCCCTTCTTCCCAGTTTGCAGGACAGACCTCTCCATATTTTTCCACATGAATTTGCGCATCTATCAAACGAATGTATTCGTCAATATTTCTTCCGAGCGGCAAATCATTTACAGAAGCATGTCTAACAATTCCTTCTTTATCTATCAAAAAAGTACCACGGTAAGCAACCGGAATTCCTTCAAAAGACCAGGTGTAATTTTCACGGTCAAAATGATATCTGCCACCCAAAACCCCATAATTTAAAGAGACAATTTTTGAAGCATCTGCGATTAAAGGATAAGTAACTCCTTCGATGCCGCCATTGTCTTTTGGTGTGGTGAGCCATGCGAGGTGCGTTTCTTCTGTATCGGTAGAGCAACCGACTACGACAGTATCTCTTTTCTCAAATTCGTCCAGCTTTTCCTGGAAAGCATGTATCTCGGTAGGACATACGAATGTAAAGTCTTTTGGATAAAAGAAAAGGATCACATTCTTCTTTCCGATGTATTGATCCAGGTTGAAATCTTCAACTATTTCTTCTCCATTTATTACCGCGCCGGCAGAAATCTTTGGCGCTTGTTTACCAACTAAATTCATAATAATGCTATTTTATGTTTAAAATAATACCCGATTTTTTGAGGCTGCAAAGGTA
>JBQCFI010000262.1:0-15947 GCA_051959325.1 Ginsengibacter sp.
CCCGGCGCTCGGTTCAAAAGGTATCAACATCATGGAGTTCTGCAAACAATTCAATGCAAGAACCCAGGATAAACAAGGGAAAGTTCTCCCGGTTCTCATTACAGTTTATGGCGATAAATCTTTCGATTTTATCATTAAAACGCCTCCTGCAGCGGTTCAGCTAAAAGATGCTGCGAAAGTCCAGTCAGGAAGTAAAGAGCCTAACAGAAACAAAGTTGGAAAAGTTTCCTGGGCACAGGTAGAAGAAATCGCGAAAGATAAAATGTCTGACCTAAACGCGTTCACACTCGACAGCGCCATGAAGATGGTAGCAGGTACAGCCCGCAGCATGGGGCTTACCGTTGAAGGAAATGCTCCGTGGGAAAAATAAATTGTAACAAAGGAAAACTTTTGAAAAAATGATTACTAAAAAAAGAAAAGAAGCCAACGCAAAGGTGGACGCCAATAAAGCTTACTCATTGAAAGAAGCTTCCGCGCTGGTAAAAGAAATAAATACTACCAAATTTGATAGTTCTGTAGATCTGCACATCCGCCTCGGAGTAGATCCTAAAAAAGCTGACCAGGCTGTTCGTGGCACCGTTTCACTTCCTCATGGAACCGGTAAAACAAAAAAAGTACTGGTGCTTTGCACTCCTGATAAAGAGCAGGCGGCAAAAGATGCAGGCGCTGATTTTGTTGGCCTTGATGAATACATTTCCAAAATTGAAGGTGGCTGGACTGATGTGGATGTAATTATCGCCACTCCATCTGTGATGCCTAAGATTGGTCGTTTGGGTAAAGTGTTGGGACCAAGAAACCTGATGCCGAATCCTAAAACCGGTACTGTAACCAATGATGTGGCAGCAGCTGTGAATGACGTAAAAGGCGGTAAGATTGCTTTTAAAGTAGATAAAGTTGGAATCGTTCACGCTTCTATCGGCCGCGTAAGTTTTTCTCCTGAAAAAATTGAAGCGAACAGCCAGGAACTGATTAATGCCCTGGTAAGATTAAAACCGGCTACTTCAAAAGGAACTTACTTAAAAGGCGTAAGCATGGCAAGTACCATGAGCCCTGGAATAGCAATCGATACAAAATCAGTACAGATCTAAATAACTTATTTGCTTTTGACTCAAAAGCTACAAATTAAACAGTATGAACAAAGAACAAAAACAAGAAGTAATAGAAGCTTTGAAAAGCAAATTTTCTCAGTATTCTAATTTCTATATTACAGATACAGAAAGCCTTTCGGTAGCACAGGTTACCAATCTTCGCCGTCATTGTTTTGACAAACAGGTGGAAATGAAAGTGGCGAAAAACACTTTGATCAAAAAAGCGCTGGAAAGCCTCGACAATGAGAAATATGCCGGTGTTTATGATTCATTGCATCAGGTAACCGCTTTGATGTTTAGCGAAAGCCCTAAAGATCCGGCTGTGATCATCAGCAGTTTCCGTAAATCTCAAAATGGCGATAAGCCCGTTTTGAAAGCGGCATTTTTGAATGGTGATATTTTCGTTGGAGACAATCAATTGGTTAATCTTACCAAAATCAAAACCAAGAATGAATTGATTGGTGAAGTGATCGGATTGCTGATGTCACCAATTCAGAGAGTAATTGGCGCCTTACAAAACAGGCCTGAAGGCGAAATAAAAGCAGAAGCAGCTCCAGCCCCCGACGCAACAGCAGCAGCTCCAAAGGCAGAAGAAACAGCAAAGCCTGCGGATGATGCACAAAAAGCTCCGGAAGCATAATTGTATTTCATTAGCCGATTAGCTAATTAGCGAAATCAGCTTATTAAATAAAAACAACTTTTTTAAAAACCCAATCCGCCGGATCCCGATAGAATCGGGAAAAGAAGGTGGAAAAATTAAAACAAAAAATCATGGCAGACGTAAAAGCATTAGCTGAAAACTTAGTAGGCTTAACAGTAAAAGAAGTTCAGGAATTAGCTGAATTCTTAAAAACAGAATATGGTATCGAGCCGGCAGCAGCCGCAGTAGCAGCGCCAACAGAAGGTGGCGGAGCAGCAGCACCAGAAGAAAAAACATCTTTCAATGTTATTTTGAAAGCTCCGGGAGCTAACAAACTGGGTATTGTAAAATTGGTTAAAGAAATTACAGGCTTAGGTTTGAAAGAAGCGAAAGAATTGGTAGATACTGCACCTAAACCAGTAAAAGAAGGCGTAGACAAAGGTACTGCAGAAGAACTAAAAACTAAATTAACTGAAGCAGGCGCTGAAGTTGAAGTAGCTTAATTTCTAAAAAGGAAATATTCGAAAGCCGGGGTTTATGCTCCGGCTTTTTTTGTGCCTCAAAGTAATTTTTTTCAGGATTCGATTCACGATTATTTATTGCTTCACTGAGTGAGAAGGATATTGTCAAAATAAAAATCGTGTTTTACCTTCACGCGCAAATTTTATTTTCCAGGTAATCGACGAATATATTGATACAAAAACCTTTTACTAGTTATGTACAAACTCACTGCGTTTTTATTTTTGTTTATTCCATGCGTTGTTTTTTGTCAGCCTAAATTGGATTCTCTTACTATAGAGAAAATAATGCGTGACCCAAAATGGATCGGCACTTCACCTTCAAATCCTTTCTGGAATGCAGATGGCAGCAAATTATTTTTTGACTGGAACCCTGAAAATGCTGCTTCGGATTCGCTGTATTATATTTCAATGGAAAATAAAACCCCTGTTAAAGCGAGTGTGGCAGAAAAACAAAATGTGGTAAGTGCAAATCGCATCATTTATAATGCAAACCGAACCGCTTATGTGTATGAAAAAGATGGCGATATTTTTTATAAAGAAATAAAACCTAATAAAACCATCCGCATTACCCAAACAGAAGAAACTGAATCGAATCCGCAATTTTCTTTTAATGAAAAAGCAATTGTTTTTATTCACAACGATAATTTATTTGCCTGGAATATCAGCACCGGTGAAACAAGACAAATTACCGCTTTTGGATCGGGCGATGAAAGTAAAAAAGAAGAAAAGCTTTCTCTCGAAGACCAGTGGTTAAAAAAAGATCAGCTAGAATACATGCGGGTTTTGCGGAAGCGAAAAGAAAGAAAGCATCTTGGAGAAATTTATGACAGCAGCACTGCAAAAAATAATGTGAGAAAAATAGATATTGATGATAAAAACTTACGCAATCTCTCGATAAGTCCTGATGGAAAATTTGTCAGTTATGCTTTGTATACACCGCCAGTAAAAAGACATTTCACCATCGTTCCAAATTATGTGACCGAATCTGGTTATACAACAGATATTCCCGGCCGCGAAAAAGTAGGACAACCGCAGGGAAGTCCTGAGTTTTTTGTGTATGATACCCAGGCCGATACAGTGTTTCAGGTAAAAACAGATTCTATTGAAGGAATTCGCGATATTCCGGGATACATGAAAGATTATCCAAAAGAATTTGAAAGAGCAACGAAAGAAAATGCATTGAGAAAAGTAAATTTTTCTTCTGCAAAATGGTCTCCGCATGGAAGCAATCTTGTACTAGATATTCGTGCACAGGATCACAAAGACCGTTGGTTGATGCTTTTGAATCCATCAACGAAAAGATTAAAATTATTAGATCGTCAACATGATAGCGCCTGGATTGACGGCCCCGGAATCTATAATACGGGATGGATTGATGAAAATAATTTTTGGTATCAATCAGAAGTTACCGGCTATTCGCATCTTTATTCTGTAAATCTAAAAACCGGTGAAAAGAAAGCATACACATCCGGGAAATATGAAGTGCTGGATGCACATCTGTCCAATGATAAAAAGTATTTTTTCGTTTCTACCAATCAGATTGAACCCGGGCAACACCAGTTTTACAAACTCCAGATAAGTAGTGGAAAAACCGAAAGAATTACCACAATGGAAGGTGGAAATGAAGTAACGGTTTCTCCCGACGAAAAAGAAATTGCGATCCTTTATTCTTATACCAACAAACCATGGGAACTTTATTTGCAACAAAATAAACCGGGCGGAAAGTTGGAAAAAATCACCAATAAAGCAGAAAGCAACGAATTCAAATCATATCCATGGCGTGCGCCTGAGATCATCACATTTACTGCAAGAGATGGGGCAACGGTTTATGGCAGAGTGTATAAACCTGCGAATCCGGATGTACACAAACCGGCAGTTATTTTTGTCCATGGAGCAGGCTATTTGCAAAATATTGATAAATGGTGGAGCTATTATTTCAGGGAATTTATGTTTCATAATTTACTCGCGGATCATGGATATTATGTGATGGACGTGGATTATCGCGGAAGTGCCGGTTATGGAAGAGATTGGCGCACGGGAATCTATCGCCACATGGGCGGAAAAGATTTGAATGATAATGTAGATGCTGCAAATTATTTGGTAAAAAAATTCGGAGTAAATCCAAAAAACATTGGCATTTATGGAGGTTCTTACGGCGGCTTTATTACATTGATGGCGATGTTTACCACACCGAATGTTTTCGCTGCAGGTGCAGGTTTGCGTTCTGTTACCGATTGGGCAAATTATAATAATGGATACACTTCCAACATTCTGAATGACCCCTATAAAGATAGCCTGGCTTACAAAAGAAGTTCTCCCATTTACTTTGCTTCAGGATTAAAAGGTCACCTGTTGATGTGTCACGGAATGGTGGATCAGAATGTGCACTTCCAGGACATTGTGAAATTGACTCAACGCCTTATCGAATTACAAAAGAACAACTGGCAATTAGCTCCGTATCCAATGGAAAATCATGATTTTGAAGATGCAAATAGCTGGACAGATGAGTATAAACGGATTTTTAAATTATTTGAAAATGTGCTGAAAAAATAAAAGGATTTGATTCACAAGAACGTTGGAAAGTCCTCTTTTTATGTAGTCTTCAAATGTCTTTTTTAGGGAGCAAAAAGATAATTGCTCGTCAAGATTCGGCAAATCGAGCATAGAAAAAGTTTATAACTTTTAAGGAAGTGAAAAGTACTTCATGATTATTCGTAACAATCGAATAAGAAAACGTATTATTTGTTGATTTACTATCACTGCATTGGCACATTAAATCCAGGCGAAAATGTGGTTGACGAAACACACTTGCAGGGAAGTGTTGCGTTAGTACAACACTTATTTTTATTTTTGATTTAAATTTTTGCAGGTATATATTTTGCAACCTTGATATGCATAATTTTCATTCATTAACTTATGCATTCACCACAAATCTTAGGTATTAACCGTACTCAGGATGCTGCTATTTCTGTTTTCCAGGGAGGCACACACCTGATGTCAATTCATAAAGAAAGGCTTACAAAGCGTAAACATCATTGGGGTAGATTGGGCGATATTTCTTTGTATAAAAATCATATTCCTGTTGTATCGCAGCCTTACGATCTCGTTGTAGAATGTTGGAGCGCAGATGATGAGATTCGAAAAAAAAATGATTATCACCGGGAACTGCACAATGAATTGCCGCTAAAAGAAAATGCGCAGATCATTGAAATTTCGCATCATCTTTCTCATTTATACAGTGCCTGGCCTGCCTCTGGTTTTGATACCTGCGCTGCCATGATCATTGATTCGGTTGGAAGTCCTGTAGAGCATATCAATTACGATTATCCCGGCAAAAATGGTCAGCAAAATCTGTTTGAAGTGGCCTCTTATTATTATTGTGAAAATGGAAAAGTCACCTGTATCAAAAAGCAGTTGCATGACAGGAATCCTGAAAAACCAGATGGCCTTGGAAACTTTTATTACAAGGTTACCGAGTGCTTGTTTAAAGGTGAAGGAAATGAAGGAAAAGTAATGGGACTTGCAGCTTATGGCGATCCTGCTCGATTTAATCTTCCTGATTTAATAGTACATGACGGTGAAGTAATGATACCTTCAGAGTGGCGTAGAGTACTTGAATCAACTGATTTTGATTATAAAGATGAGAAAAAAACCTTCCAGGAAAAAGCGGACTTTGCAGCAAAAGGACAGGAGGTTTTTGAAAAGGCTTTAATACAAATAGCTGCGTGGCTGAGTGAAAAAACCGGAACTAAAAATATTGTTTATGCCGGTGGGTGCGCTTTGAATTGCGTTGCAAATAGTAAAGTACTAGATGCCGGTTATCAGCTTTTTATTCCACCCGCTCCACACGATGGTGGCACCTCACTTGGTTGCGCGATTTATGGGGCGATGGAGTATTATCATTTGAAAAACCAGTTTAACTGGCAGCGTGATTATCTTGGTCCTTGTGTAAATATCGATGAAGTAAAAAGCCTTTTAAAAGATTATCCTGATTTAAGGATTGAAAAACCGAGTGATCTTATCGAAGAATGCGCTAATCATTTGGTGCATGGAAAAATATTATGTGTGTTTCAAAGTCACAGCGAGTTTGGTCCGCGGGCATTGGGCAATCGCAGCATTCTTGCCGATACGAGGTATGGAGTCAATAAATTCTGGATCAATGCATTCATTAAAGGAAGGGAATGGTTTCGGCCCATTGCGCCGTTTGTGTTGGAAGAAGATGTAAATGAATATTTTGATTTTACAGAAAGAACGCCGTTCATGTTATTTACTGCATATTTAAAAGACAAGTATAAAGATCATTTCCCGACAATCGAACACATTGATCACAGCGCGCGCATTCAAACAGTAGGCGAAAAAGACAATGCTTTTATTTATGATCTCATCAAAAAGTTTAAAGAAAAAACAGGTGTAGGAATTATTGCAAATACCTCCTTTAATGTAAAAAACGAAACCATCGTCGAAACATTGGATGATGCGATTCAATGTTTTATCAAACATCCGATTCACTACCTCGTAGTGCCTCCATATATTATTTCAAAGACAACGGAGGTAAGCAATCCGATGCAATTATCCGGCTATCATGCATGACTAAATTTTTATTGCAGAAAATAATATCGGTAAAAATTCCGTAATATTATTCTGCAAATGAAAATAACTATTTTATCCCCGCATATTGATGATGCAGCTTTTTGCCTTGCCCTTACCATTTCTAAATGTGTAGAGTGCAAAATGGAAATAACCATTATTAATTGCTTTACTGTAACAGACTGGGCGATAAGATTTGTAGCTAAGGATAAGAATGAAATCAGTTTGATGCGAAAAAAAGAGGATGAGCTATTTTATAAATCCTATCAGTTTCCCATTAAAATTGTTAATCTTGATCTGTTAGATGCACCGTTAAGAAACGGATTTATTTTCCAGGAAAGAGCTTTTGCAGAAAAGGAATGGCAGGTGGTGAAGGAATTAAAAAAGCATTTAAACGATTACGAGGATGGAATTCTATTTTGCCCGTTGGCAATTGGCGATCATATAGACCATGCAATCTGCCGGCAAGCAGTAATCCAACTTTATCGCAAAATAAAAGTTATCTTTTTTGAAGATCTGCCTTATGCCTTTCGCATTACAGAAGCTGAAATTTTTGCACACGTTCATAATTTGCAGAAGCATTTAAAAGTAAAATTGAATCATTACATCAATAGCTCTGAACAGGTAAACTGCGATAAAGAACAACTAGTTAAGATTTATGATACACAAATTAATGAGGAAATTTGTGCAGACATAATTGCACACATGAAGGCAGTGTGTGGCGAAAGATTTTGGGGTGAGGCCAAAGTGTTGCATGAATTAAACAGTTACTCATCCGGCTTTGCGAAACAGAGAGTTATTTTATGAAAAAAAACTTTCTGATTTTTCAAAGTGCGAGCCGACCTAAAACGTGCGGTAATTAAATATTCACATGAAGCAAAGGCATTTCTTTTTTTAGAAAATTGGTTTTTTTAACCTTGCTGAATTAATTTTGGCATGTCGTTTGAATAATTATAATCGAATTCAAATTTTAAAATTCAAATTTTCTCATAAGCAGTTAGTTTTGGTAAACGGCCCCTGTTTCTACAGGGGCCTATCTTTTTTGCGAATTCAAAATTCTTTCTTTCAGTAAACTAATAAATAAACTCAGTTTGTATTTCTTTTTGAACCGAAACAAGCGAATGTTAATTAGGTACTTTCAATCAGGTAAGCAATGAGCAAAATACTGATGAGAAAAATAATAGTAGTAGTGAAAGCAATTAAGAATGAGTTGTTTTTATAATTTCCTTGGTTCAATATTTTTTCTGTTCGCTTAAATCTAAAGTAAGACAAAACACAAGTGAGCGTTCCTGCGGCAACTAATATGATTCCTACAATTACTGAATAGCCGCGATGTTGTACGATTCCAGGTTTGCCTACGAGCATAGAAACCTGTTTCACGAAAAGCGAAAATTTGACGACCACAAAGCCGAATGCCATAATACCAATACTGGTTCGTATCCATGCCAGAAATGTACGTTCGTTGGCTAAATGATCACTGGCGTTTCCTTGTTTTTTTACTTCATCCATTTTAAAAATCAATTTTTCCTTTAAAGGTAATTATTGATTTATGATTCAATAAAATGGAATTGCAAAAGTCTTATGTTGAAGAAAAATAAAAATCTGATTAAGCATTTAATACCAATTCCTCATTTTGTAATTCAATCTTCTCGCCGTGCGCCGGAATTATAATATTTTTGAAGCCTTTAATTTCCAACCTCCATTTAAAAGATTGCTGTGTATCATATTCGCCATGAACTAAAAACACTCCTTTTACTTTTTCGGGATCCTGGCAACTCAAAAATTGCAAAAGATCGTCAGAATCAGCATGAGCGCTAAGCCCGGAAAGTGCATCGATTTCTGCGGCTACAGCAATTGTTTCATTAAATAGCTCCACTTCCTTTGCACCATCCAACAATTGACCTCCGAGAGAATGTTTGCTGCAATAACCGGACATCAGGATCGTATTTTTATGATCTGCGAGGCACTGTGAAATATGATGTCTTACTCTACCGGCATCAGCAGTTCCACTGGCAGAAATAATAATGCATGGATCGGTGCTTTCTTTCAGTCTGCGGCTATCTTCTGACTGCTCTATGTATTTTAATCCTTTGAACAAAAACGGATCGTCATCAATTTTTAAAATTTCCTGTAGCCGGTCGTTAAAAAGTTGTGGATATTTCTTTATCGCTTCTGTTGCTTTCAGGCTCAACGGGCTGTCAACATATACATTTAATTCCGGCAATTTATTTTCTAACTCCAATTGATTTAAGATGTACAATATCTCCTGCGTCCGTCCGACACTAAAAGCAGGAATGATCAATTTTCCCTGTTTTTTGAGGCAAGTTCTTTTGATCCATTCAAACATATTTTCAACATGATTAAAAGATAGATCGTGATGCTTATCGCCGTAAGTACTTTCAATGATAATGCAATTAGCTTGTGGTGTTGCAGAAGGTGATTGCAACAAGGTGCTCCTGGTTCTTCCGACATCACCACTAAACAGAATGTTCGTTTCTTTTCCACCTTCTGTTACAGAAATACTGATTGCCGCACTTCCAATCAAATGGCCATTGTTAATGTAAGTAACCGTTACATCTGTTGCAGGCCTGAATGCTTTTTCATATTCAACGATTTCAAACTGCTTTACTGCATTTACTACATCTTCATGTGAATACAAAGGTTCATATGGCGCAAGATTGTGGTCGGCTCTTTTTTTATTGATATATTCAGTCTCGTACGTTTGAATTTCGGCACTGTCATGAAGCAATATTTCTGTTAATTCAGCTGTTGCCTGGGTACAATAAATTTTACCCTTAAAGCCTTCTTTCACTAATTTTGGAAGCAATCCTGAATGATCGATATGGGCATGAGAAAGTAAAACAAAATCGATGGAAGCTGCATCAAATCCAAACTCGCTGTTCAGCGAATCTGTATCAGCACCGAGGCCCTGGAACATGCCGCAATCCAATAAGATATTAGTACCATTTTTTAAAGACAACAAATGCTTTGAGCCTGTAACTGTTCGCGCAGCTCCATGAAAAGATAGGTTCATTGATACGGTTAAAATTTAGAAAAAGTATTAGGTCAATCTGAAGTTAATTTTTATATCCGCCCGCATTTGTGGAATTTTCTTTACTGGTATTGCGATTGTGGTGCCTTACATGTACATCATCTGCTACTTTATCTGGTTTGGCTATATATTTATCAGTCATTTCCTGATCTTTTTTCAAATCCTGATTTTGTATATCGGTAGATAAACCTGTCCCTTCGCTTTTATTGCTGCCACTGGGTTGCCCTTTTAGATCTTTCCTCATAAAATTCTTTTTATTCAAAATATACAATTGATATGCCATTCTAAGTCAATCTTTATTAATTGGAATTTCCTGTATTATTTTTCTAAATACCAATCTTTTCTGATGTTAATCTTCAATTATAAAAAGGTAAAAAGTAAATAGCTTTACTGCATTAGTCTTTTGTAACTTTCGATTTCCAAACTTCAACGATGAAATTTATTAAATCAGTTATTCTCAAAGTCCTCTTTGCAGCTGTTTTCATTGCCTTTTCTCAAAACATTTTAGCTCAATACAAACCCACTTGGGAATCATTGGACACTAGGCCGGTGCCACAATGGTGGAAGAACGCTAAGTTTGGAATCTTCATTCATTGGGGCGTTTATTCGGTACCCGCATATTCTAAAAAAGGAGATTATGCAGAATGGTATGAAAACGGATTGCGAAATGGAGATTCTGCACGCATCAAATATCAAAAAGAAAACTATGGTGATCGCACTTATAACGACCTGGTAAATGATTTTCATGCTGAACTATTTAATCCCGATGAATGGGCAAAACTGATTGAAAAATCAGGAGCGAAATATGTCGTGCTTACTTCAAAACATCACGATGGTTTTTGCCTTTGGCCGAGTAAAGAGGCCGACCGTGATTGGGGATTTCCGTGGAATGCGGTAACAGCCGGCGCTCACAGAGATTTGCTCGGAGATTTATTCAAAGCCATTCGCAAGACTTCGGTTCATCCCGGCATGTATTATTCACTTTATGAGTGGTACAATCCTTTGTGGCTGACGGATAAAAATAAATACGTTTCGCTGCACATGTGGCCTCAAATGAAAAACCTTATCAACACTTACAAGCCGGATGTTTTCTGGACAGATGGCGACTGGGAGGCTCCTGCTTCAACGTGGAAATCGCAGGAATTTCTTGCGTGGCTATATAACGAAAGCCCCGTGAAAAATTCAGTGGTAACTTATGACCGTTGGGGTAGCGGCGTTCGCTTTCATCATGGTGGCGTTTACACTCCGGAATACCAGCCTGATCTCGATTTTGAAGATCATCCGTGGGAAGAAAGCAGGGGAATGGGCGCCAGTTATGGATACAATCGAAATGAAGATGCGTGGGATTATAATTCTGCTCAGTCATTGGTTTTGCAACTTGTGGACAAAGTGAGTCGCGGAGGAAATTTCTTACTTGATATCGGCCCAGATGCACATGGAAAGATTCCGCCGATCATGCAGGAAAGATTGTTGGATATAGGTAAATGGATGGATATTAATTCCGAAGCTATTTATAATACCATAAGATGGAAAACTGCTTTCCAATGGAGTGAAGGAAACAGGAATTATAAGCCTCAAAAAAATGAAGATCCCGTGTTGAAAATCACTACTGATCCTGATTCTGGCTATGCAGTAAAAGAAATTTTTTATACTTATAATCCAACTACTAACTCATTATATGCAATACTTCCTAAATATCCTTCTGATAAAAAACTGGTTATAAAAGATGTGCAATTACCAGCAGGAACGGTAATCACTTTTTTATCAACAAAAGAAAATCTTCAATGGCAACAACAGGAGAATAATCTTATAGTTTCTTTTCCCGATTATAATGCCAACAATATAAAAACGCCTTATGGCTTTGTTTTAAAAATTGAAAATTTTGGAAGGTTTGCATCAAAGCCAAGGATGAATATTTCATATGAAAAGAGTTCTTTGAATCCAGTCATATCTTTTGTGAAAAATAAAGATTCCCAGATTTTTTATACAACTGATTCCAGTAAACCGACAAATAATTCAATTTCTTATTCTGGTCCTTTTTCAATCAATAAAACTTCTGTAATAAATGCAATTGAAATTGAGCCAAATTCTTTACCATCAACAGTTTTAACGCAGCAGGTAAAGGTGTATCACTGGATGAAATCTGAAAAAACAAAAAATCCACGTTCCGGACTTGTATGGAAATATTATGAACCGGAAGGAAAAATAAGTCTCGCATCGATTGAAAATTCTCCTGTAAAAAAAGAAGGAATTGCAAATGAAATTTCAGAGAAAGTAAAACAACGTGAAGAGAAATACGCATTGCAATTTGATGGTTGTATCAAAGTAAATAATGATGGCGTTTATACTTTTTCAACGCTATCAGATGATGGAAGTAAATTGTTTATTGACGGAGAAGAAATTGTGAACAATGATGGCGAACACGGAGCAGTAGAAGCTTTTGGCAAAGCCGCTTTGAAGCGTGGATTTCATAAAATCAAAGTTGTTTATTTTGATAGTGGAGGAGGAAATGAGCTGCGGGTTTATTGGTCATATGGAAATAAGGAAAAAGAGTCAATTCCGGGCAATTTGCTGTTTCATTGATTTTTTGCAAAATAGAAAAACTAATTTTTTGTTGCCCTGCTGTAAACACAATAATTCAAGAATACAATAATTCAATAATAAAGTAATAATGAATAAAAAATTGCTCTATCTCCTGATTTTACTGATTCCATTTTTTGGAATTGCACAAGAAAAAGTTAGTATCATTCCTCAACCCGTAAGCCTTTCAGTACAGGATGGGCATTTTACCATCGATAAAAACGCATCAGTTATTTTTAATAAAAATGAAAATGATTTGTTGCACGCAGCCAATTTTTTCAATGCATTTATAAAAAATGTTTCAGGTGAAAATTTGGTATATAATATCAAAAAACATAAATCTATTTACCTGGAAATAAAAAAAACAGGTAAGATTGGTAATGAAGGTTATTTGCTGGATGTGACGCCAACATCCATAAAAATTACCGCCAATGGTAAAGCCGGAATTATCTATGGAATGCAATCGCTTTTTCAAACGTTGCCGCAAATACGCACGAACGCTGCTTTAGAAGTGCCTTGCATGCAAATTTTGGATTATCCCCAATTCAAATGGCGGGGGATGCATTTGGATGTCTGCCGTCATTTTTTCTCTCCTGATATGATCAAAGAATACATTGATCTTTTATCAGAATATAAGTTCAATACATTTCATTGGCACTTAACGGATGACCAGGGATGGCGTTTGGAAATAAAAAAATATCCAAAACTTACTTCTGTTGGTGCATGGCGCGCCGACAGGAGAGGAATTCCATGGGGAGAAAGCCAGCCAACACAACCGGGTGAGCCAACGACCTATGGAGGATATTATACACAACAACAAGTTCGCGATATTGTTGCGTATGCGAAAGAAAGAAATATTACCATCGTGCCGGAAATAGAAATGCCGGGGCATTCGGAAGCTGCGATTGCTGCTTATCCGTGGTTGTCGTGCACCCAACAACCGCAGACAACCATTACAGGCGGTGTTTACCCTAAAAATATTCAATCGAATTATTGTCCGGCCAATGACAGCGTTTTTATTTTTTTAGAAAACGTACTTACTGAAGTGATGCAATTATTTCCTTCGAAATATATCCACGTCGGCGGCGATGAAGTAGATAAAACTGCATGGAAAAATGATCCGAAATGCCAGGCTTTAATGAAGAAATTAGGTGATACAAGTGAGGATCAGTTACAGAGTTATTTTATTCAAAGGATAGAAAAGTTTTTAATTGCGAATCATCGAAAATTGATTGGCTGGGACGAAATATTGGAAGGCGGTTTAGCGCCTGAAGCCACTGTTATGAGCTGGCGTGGAGAAAGTGGTGGCATCCAAGCTGCAAAGATGCATCATGATGTGGTAATGACTCCCGGAACACCGCTTTATTTTGATCATTACCAGGCTGGGCCTGCGGGTGAACCGCTGGCTATTGGTGGCTTTAATACCTTGAAAATGGTGTATGATTATTCTCCGGTTCCAAAAGAGTTGGATCCTTCCGAGGCAAAATACGTTTTGGGTGCACAGGCCAACGTGTGGACAGAGTTTATTTCCTCACGCGAGCATCTGGAATATATGGTTTTGCCAAGAATGCTGGCGCTTTCAGAAGTTTTATGGACACCAAAATCTGCAAAAGATTATACAGATTTCTATCATCGTCTGCAAAAACAATTCATTGCTTTTGAAGAAAAAGGATTTCACTATTGCCGGGGAAATTTTACAGTTGCAATCAAACCAACCACTGAAAACGGAAAATTATTTGTGACACTTTCTTCTGAAATTCCTGATGCACAAATTTATTATACAACCAATGGAACGGATCCTGACGCAACCAGTAATAAATATGAAAATCGCATTCCTATAGATTCATCCGTTACTTTGAAAGCAGTAGATATACTTGATGGAAAGGTGATGGGTGTGAAACCTGCAGAACAAAAATTTGTAATGCATAAAGCGGTTGGCAAAAATGTAACTTATACCAATCCGGTTAGTAGATATTATCCCGCTGACGGCCCTAACACACTAACAGATGGCGTAAAAGGAACGACAGCAGTAAATAAATACTGGCATGGCTTACAGGGAAAAGATTTGATTGCCACGATTGATATGGGCATAGAAGCCTCAGTCAAAAATATCAGCATTGGTTGTTTGCAACGTTACAGTGATTGGATTTTTTTGCCGCAATCGGTAACGTTTGAAATTTCAACTGATGGGACGAATTTTACTGAATTAGGAACAGTTCAAAACACCATTTCACCAGGTGAAAAAAGCCCGGTAATTAAGAATTTTACTTTCGGTTTTCCTCCTCAAAAAGCCAGGTTTATAAGAGTAACCGCAAAGAACCTTGGCGTTTGTCCACAAGGTCATCCGGGCGAAGCACAGCCTGCATGGTTTTTTGCAGATGAGATAATGGTAAATTAATTGTTCAAATTCTGCTTTCATTAAGAAAAGAAGAAAATAAAAACTTTTTTGTGTTTTAATTAGTAAAATATCTTTCAATATATTGAAATCGTTTCTTTAAAAAGTTCATGGTCTTGCTTTTATAAAATTGGCAGCTTCCTGAACGAATTATTGTTCTATAGATAAAATTTTTATCCACCGTTTTTCCACACACTACTCACATTATTTTCTCGTAAAAGCACCTTTTGTGAATCTCAAATTCACACTTACACTCATTTTACTTGCTGGTGGATAAAAAAATATTTCCACAAAACGTGTAAAAAGTGGGAAAATGTGTTATTTTGTGGTAAATATTGAAAAACTCAGGAATGACAGGCTTTTTAGGAGAATACGAAGCTACTTTAGACGCCAAGGGGCGCTTCCTTCTTCCGGCAGGGTTTAAAAAACAATTGCCGGAAAGTGGGGTAGAAGTGTTTGTCATAAACCGTGGGTTTGAAAAATGTTTGAGTTTGTACACTCCTGAAAGCTGGCAGCCGTTATTTACCGAATTAAGCAAGTTGAATGATTTTGACCCAAAAGTAAGGCAATTCAAACGGTATTTTTTAAACGGCGCCACCCAAGTTAGCCCGGATAATGCAGGACGGCTTTTGTTACCAAAAAATCTGATGGAATATGCCGGCCTGGAGAAAGACATCGTTCTCGTTTCGGCAATAGACAAACTGGAGATTTGGGATAAAAATAAATACCAACAGTTCTTTGAAACTTTTTCGCCGGAAGCATTCAGCGATCTGGCAAAGGATGTGATGGAGGGTGATAAAACATCAAAACAATAATTCTGCAACAGGCATACCATGTGCCGGTATTATTGAAGGAAGTAATTGATGGCTTAAAAATTATTCCTTCGGGAACTTATGTTGATTGCACTTTTGGTGGAGGCGGCCACAGCAAAAAGATTCTTGAAAAACTAAATGAAGCCGGCAAATTAGTCGTGTTTGATCAGGACGAAGACGCCAGAAAAAATGTACCGGATGACAAACGCATAATTTTTGTGCCTCATAATTTCCGACACGTTCAACGCTTTCTTCGATTGCATAAAATTCAA
>JBQCFI010000263.1:0-4581 GCA_051959325.1 Ginsengibacter sp.
TCATTGGTG
Organism: Ginsengibacter sp.; assembly: GCA_051959325.1. GTDB lineage: Bacteria > Bacteroidota > Bacteroidia > Chitinophagales > Chitinophagaceae > Ginsengibacter. Next base: position 10 of record JBQCFI010000263.1, read on the forward strand.
TATGCAAACCGGCATGAATATCAGTGAAGTGGTGATGGAAAATGAAAATTCCTGGCGACCGGAAAATAAAACCCGCGAAGGCGTTTTACACATCTGGAAAACGATGAGCAAGTGCATGTACAAAGGTTGCCACACAGAAGGAATTTTGCCTGGTGGGTTAAATGTAAAACGAAGGGCTGCAAACCTGAACAAAAAGTTGCTAGCAGGAAAAGAGTATTCCGGTTATGATTCCTGGATCAAGGCGATCAGGGAAGGTGGCAAAGATTTCAAATACATTCTTGACTGGGTAAGTTGTTTTGCACTGGCAGTAAATGAAGAAAATGCAGCGTTTGGTCGTGTGGTTACTGCTCCTACAAATGGCGCTGCCGGTGTGGTTCCGGCTGTTCTTGCCTATTACATTATTTTCTGCGAAGGGAATTCCGAAGATAATATCATCCGGTTTTTATTGACCGCTTCAGAAGTTGGATGTATATTTAAAAAAGGCGCTACTATTTCCGCCGCAATGGGTGGCTGCCAGGCAGAAATTGGTGTTTCTTCTTCGATGGCGGCTGCCGGCCTGACAGAATGTATGGGTGGAACTCAAAGACAGGCTTTGATGGCCGCAGAGATTACTATGGAACATCACCTGGGAATGACCTGTGACCCAATTTCAGGTTTGGTACAAATTCCGTGTATTGAAAGAAATACAATGGGAGCGATAAAAGCGATAACTGCGAGCCAGCTTGCCCTACAGAGTGCGCCGGATTTTGCCCGCGTCACTTTGGATAATGTAATTCAAACGATGTGGGATACCGCAGTAGATATGAATAGTAAATATAAAGAAACTGCTGATGGTGGATTGGCGGTAAATGTGCCGTTGGGATTGAGTGAATGCTGATTCGTATAGTGAAATGGTGAATGTTGAGTTTTGATTTCAATGGCTCACCAAATGACGAAATAAAGGGAATTTGTATTCTGATTGAATAAAAAAGGCGGAAAACAAAACTTTGTTTGCCATTTGAGAATTTCCGCGCTTTTAAAAAACTTTTTTGTTAATTCAAAAAGTTAGTTAACTTGTTCTTCATTTCTACTTATGCTGAAGAAAATAACTGCCATATTTTTCCTCATTCTCTTCTCCTTCAATTCGTTTGGATACCGGCTGTTATTTGATTATATGCAGCAAAAAACAGACAAAAAACTCGAAGCAAAGCTTGACAATCATGCTTATGATGAATCACAATTGATCGAATTAAAGATCCCGGTTAATGTTGCTTATCAAACAAGCTGGACGTCATATCAGCGCTGTGATGGCGAGATAACTATTGATGGTATTATGTATAAATATGTAAAGCGCAAACTTACTAATGATACGCTTTATTTAATGTGCATACCAAATTCTGCAAAGATGCGCCTCGAAGTTGCAAAAAATAATGTCTTTAAAATTTCCAATGATCTTACAAACGATACTCATTCAAAAAAATCTGATTCCAAATCAGTTTTTAAAAACCTGCAAACTGTTTATAACGAGCCTTCATTTCTTACAAAAATAAATTCCCCCTTGCTTCATCATGAAAACTTATGGCTTCCTGAGGGAATTTTAGATTTACACCATTCATTTCAAATCTCTCCCGAGCAACCACCGGATGCGATCTGACAATTTTCCTGTTTCTTCAATTTTATTGATCTTTTTATTGTGATAATAATGACAATAAAATTTATGGATGCCGGTAATCCTCTTTTTTTCTTGTTCAAAATTTAGCCACGCATATTAAAATGTAAAGCAGTCGTCAATTGAAGCTTCGTATAGCCGCTTTTATTCGATTTCACTAAACGATATGAGTTAGAATATTTTAACAAGGTAACAAACAAGGTGGGCCGTCATAATTACATACTGAACCAGCCGGTTCATAAAAATCGTTTCATTGAATAATATTCACATAATCACTTTTAATTTTAAAAAAACAACCCTTTTCAAATGAGAAAATTCGTTTTGTTTTATTCGGTCCTTGTCTTTCTGTTTGGTTGCAGTTCAAAAAAAGATTACGATGTGGTTTTTAAAGACCCGAATTTATTTTGCCAAACTGTGTATCAGTTGAATGGAGTGGTGATGGGGAATAATTTCAGCCCGATCGTGGCATCAAGGAATTATTTATATGCGAGCGTGGCCGCTTATGAAGTTATTGCGGCAGGCTACCCCGAAAAATACAGATCATTAGCGGGACAATTAAACGGATTAAACTCAATACCAAAGCCGGCTGCCGGCGAAAAAATCGATTATGAATTTGCTTCTTTACTTGCTTATTGCAAACTGGGAGCATCGGTAACTTTTCCGGAGGGAAGTATGGATGAATACGTGGACAGCCTTAAAAAACTGGCGAAAATGCATGGAATGCCCACCGATGTTATTAATAATTCTATTGCTTTTTCAGATACTGTTTCCGATGTGATTTTGCAATGGAGTAAAAAAGATAATTATGCCAAAACGCGTAGTGCTGAAAAATATACTGTAAGCGATGAGCCGGGAAGGTGGGTTCCTACTCCGCCAGCATATACTTCCGCAATGGAGCCTCATTGGAATGAAATCAGGCCTGTCGTATTGGACAGTGCGAATCAATTTGCTGCGCCAGCTCCGTATAAATTTGATATAAAAGATACTACAAGCGATTATTATAAACAAGTGATGCTTTCAAAACATGCGATCGAAAACCTTACCGATGAACAAAAACACATTGCTGATTTTTGGGACGACAATCCTTTCAAATTGAATGTATCGGGGCATGTCATGTTTGGCAGTAAAAAATTCTCACCCGGTGGGCATTGGATGAGCATTGTTGGCATAGCAGCAATGAAAGCAAAAGCTGATTTCCCTACCACAGTTTATGCTTATGCCAAAACAAGTATTGCTCTCTTTGATGCGTTTATTCAATGTTGGTCTGTTAAATTTAAATACAATACTGCCCGGCCTGAGACTGTGATCAACAAGTATTTTGACGCAAGCTGGCAGCCGCGTTTGCAGACACCTCCTTTCCCGGAATACACTTGCGGCCATTCTACTTGTTCGGCGGCAGCAGCAGAGGCGCTGACCAGTGTTTTTGGTGATAATTTTTCTTATACTGATTCCACAGAGCTGGAATTTGGGATTGCCAATCGCAGTTACAAATCCTTTAGAGACGCGGCTTTGGAAAATAATATGGCCAGGTTTTATGGAGGCATTCATTACCATTATTCGTGCCTCGCGGCGAATAAATGTGGAAAGGAAGTGGGCAATTTGGTGGTTGAAAGATTGACGATGAAACTATAATTTTTAAAATAAGAAACATGAATATTTCTTTGTTTACCGAATTAAACTTTTTCTCTTAATAACGATTAGAACCCTTCCCTGTTTCTACAGGGAAGGCTTTCTATTTTTTCAATCAAATCAAAATTAAAATCAACAAAAACCTTTTTATGAAACAAATTTTTTCACTTTTATTAGCTGGATTGTTTATTTCAATTTTCGCTAAGCATGCGTCAGCACAAGGTTGTGTCGCCATTCGCAGTACCGGAGGTATCTGCACGATGGAACATGCGCATGCAGATAGCGCATCCAAGTGGGTGTTGAATATTAACAACCGTTATTTCAAATCATTCCGCCATTTTGTAGGAACAAAAGAGCAAAAACAAAGAGTGGCAAACGGGTCAGAAGTGATCAATCATTCTTATACTTTAGATCTCACAATTACCAGGAATGTAAATAAATGGTGGTCGTTTTCATTCGATGCGCCAATACTGGCAAATTCACGTTCTTCTTTGTATGAGCATGATGGAAAGAACCGGTTTGTTACTCATTCTTTTGGCCTTGGTGACATCCGGTTTTCAGCTTACAGATGGATTTTTGATCCGGAAAAAATGCCCAGAGGAAATATTCAGTTTGGTTTGGGCATTAAGCTTCCTACCGGTGATTATAAATACCAGGATTTTTTTCATAAAAACGATTCCACCTTGGTACTGGGCCCCGTTGATCAGTCAATTCAGCTGGGCGATGGTGGCACAGGATTTCCACTGGAAATGAATGCCTTTTATAATTTTTCAGAAAAACTAAGTTTGTATGGAAATTTATATTATTTAATCAGTCCGCGCGAACAAAATGGAACCTTAACTGCCAGGGGAGGGACACCATCTGCTTCCAGCATTAAAAATGGCAGCAGCGTGATGAGCGTACCTGATCAATACATGGCAAGACTTGGTGCAAATTTTACTGCAAAAGCTCTCAGCATTTCCCTTGGACTCCGCGATGAATGTTTACCCGTTCATGACCTGATCGGCGGAAGCAAGGGGTTCAGAAGGCCTGGTTATATTATTTCTTTGGAGCCCGGATTGACTTATAATTTTAAAAGGGTAAATGTTTATGCTTATGTGCCCGTAGCTCTTGTACGCGACAGGACGCAAAGTGTAGCGGATAAAATTCAAACAAAACTGACCGGAGTTTATACCCAGGGAGATGCTGCGTTTGCAGATTACACAATCAATGTCGGATGTTCTTTTAAATTTTGATGTAAGTAAAATACTGTGTTTGCAGAAATAAAAAAAACCGCATATTTCTTTCTTTACTGC
>JBQCFI010000264.1:0-2156 GCA_051959325.1 Ginsengibacter sp.
GATGGCAGAAGGGAAGACCCCCGACATCTTAGTTTATGTAGGATGTGCAGGAAGTTTTGATCAGCGCGCCCAGAAAATAACCAAAGCTTTTGCAAGGATCTTAAATAAGGTAGGCATCAATTATGCCATTCTGGGCAAGGAGGAAATTTGCAATGGCGATCCGGCAAGACGGGCCGGAAATGAGTTTCTTTTCCAGATGATGGCATATCAGAATATACAATTGCTGGACGGTTATGGCATAAAAAAGATCGTTACTACCTGTCCGCAGTGTTTTAATATTTTGAAAAATGAATATCCTGTTTTGGGTGGAAATTATGAAGTCGTTCATCATACCGTTTTCCTGCAGCAACTGATCGACGAAGGAAAGATAAAGATGAAAGAAAGCGGAAGCTTTAAAGGAAAAAAAATTACATATCACGATAGCTGCTATATTGGCCGTGCGAATAATATTTACGAGGCGCCCCGTAAAGTTTTGGAAGCGCTCGATGTGGAGTTGGTAGAAATGAAACGTTCACGCAGTAATGGATTGTGTTGTGGCGCGGGGGGCTCCCAGGTTTTTAAAGAAGAAGAAAAAGGCAACAGGAGGATCAATGAAGAAAGAACCGGTGAAGCAATAGAAACCGGCGCAAAAGTGATCGCGTCGAACTGTCCGTTTTGCATGATGATGCTTACTGACGGTGTAAAGCTTCATGAAAAAGAAGAAGAAGTACAGGTGATTGATTTGGCAGAATTGATTGCGCAGAGTATGGAAGAATAGTTGAAGGTTGAACGTTAAAAGTTCTCATAGCCCTGAAAGGGCGATATATTTTAACATAGGGTGAAACCCTATGAATATTTTAGCATAGGCTAAAACCCTATGAATATGATCGGAGTTTTTAGGTGGTTGAAGCTTGTTCAAAGTTTAAAGTTCAAAAGAAATGTCTGAAGAAAAGAGTTTAAATTTTATAGAAGAGATTGTTGAAGAGGATCTTCAAAGTGGAAAATATCAAAGTATCCTCACCCGGTTTCCGCCGGAGCCCAATGGCTATTTACACATCGGCCATGCAAAAAGTATTTGCCTGAATTTCGGACTGACTCAGCAATATAAAGGCGCCACCAATTTGCGTTTTGATGATACCAATCCCATCACCGAAGAGACTGAATATGTGGACAGCATCAAAGAAGACATCCACTGGCTGGGCTTTAGCTGGAGCAACGAATATTATTCAAGTGACTATTTTGATGAATTGTATTCATTCGCTGTAAAGCTTATCAGCAAAGGGCTTGCGTATGTGGATGACAGCGCTTCTGAAAAGATTGCTTCGGAGAAAGGCACCCCTACCGAGTCTGGAAAAGAAAATGAATTCCGCAACAGAAGCATCGAAGAAAATCTTCGCCTATTCCAGGAGATGAAAGACGGAAAATACAAGGATGGTGAAAAAGTATTGCGTGCAAAAATCGATATGGGCCACATCAACATGCTGATGCGCGACCCGATTATGTATCGCATCAAACACGCCACTCATCATCGTACCGGCGATAAATGGTGTATCTACCCTCTGTACGATTTTGCTCACGGGCAAAGCGACAGTATCGAACACATTACGCACAGCCTTTGCACTTTGGAGTTCGTTCCCCATCGTGCTTTGTACGATTGGTTTATTGAAAAACTGGAGATCTTCCCTTCCCTTCAATATGAGTTTGCGCGGCTCAATATGACCTACACCGTCATGAGTAAGCGCAAATTATTAATACTGGTAAACGAGGGTTATGTTTCCGGCTGGGACGATCCCAGGATGCCCACCATTTCAGGTTTCAGAAGAAAAGGATACACCCCTTCCAGCATCCGCACTTTTTGTGAAAAGATTGGCGTAGCCAAACGCGACAATTTAATTGACATCAGCCTTTTGGAATTCTGCATTCGTGAAGAATTAAACCAAACTGCCAACCGGGTGATGGCGGTATTAAATCCCATGAAACTGATCATCGACAATTATGATGGAGATAAAACAGAAGAATTGACCACCGAAAATCTTCCCAATGATCCGGAAAATACCAGGACGATTTCTTTCTCTAAAGAACTGTGGATCGAAAAGGACGATTTCATGGAAACCCCTGTTAAGAAGTGGTTTCGCCTTGCACCGGGACAGATGGTGCGTTTAAAAAGCGCTTATATT
>JBQCFI010000265.1:0-3145 GCA_051959325.1 Ginsengibacter sp.
AGCGAATGCGGGTGTGATCATTGCATTCATTATGTATCTGAATTTGTTGTTCAGACCACTCAGGCAAATCGCTGATAAATTTAATGTGCTTCAAATGGGAATGGTAGCAAGTGAAAGGGTTTTTAAAGTTTTGGAAAATGACGATGTAACCCCAAATACACACAAGGCCATTCATTCCGGAATCATCAATGGAGCAGTGGAATTTAGACACGTTTGGTTTGCCTACAATAAAGAAGATTATGTTTTAAAAGATATTAATTTCAAAATAAATCCCGGTGAAACGCTAGCGATTGTTGGTCACACAGGAAGCGGTAAAACGTCCATCATCAGTTTATTAAATCGTCTCTATCCCATCAGTAAAGGAGAAATAAAAATTGATCATCATAACATCAAAGATTATGACGTTGATTTCCTGAGAAGCAGGATAGCCGTGGTTTTGCAGGATGTATTTTTATTTAGTGGTTCTGTTTTGGATAATATTACTTTGAGAAATCCTGCGATAAAAAGAGAACAGGCAATCGAAGCAGCAAAAATGATTGGCGTGCATAATTTCCTCATGAAATTGCCGGGTGGTTATGATTATAATGTGATGGAAAGAGGCGCTACACTTTCGCTTGGTCAGCGCCAGTTATTATCGTTCATTCGTGCACTGTTATATAATCCATCGATTTTGATTTTGGATGAAGCAACTTCGTCTATTGATAGTGAAAGTGAAATGCTGATACAACATGCGATTGACAAACTGATCAGTGGCAGAACTTCCATTGTGATCGCCCATCGTTTATCCACCATTCGCAAAGCAAATAAAATAATGGTTTTGGATAAAGGTGAGATCAAAGAAATGGGAACGCACCAGGAGCTGATCAATCTCCAGGGCCACTATTACAATCTGCATAAAATGCAATTTGAAATGCAGGAGAGCGAGGTAAGTTCGGAAGGCGATGCAGGTTAATTTTGAGCCACGTAAACACCGGCATTCAACAAACAAATAAATACAGGCAATTCTTGTTTTTTGAAAAATAACCAAACAAACTAACTGAGTTGCACAAACGTTTTCATAAGGTCACTTATCGGCAACAAATGTTAAAACGAAATTCAAAATAAACTCCAAGCTAAGCCATTCTAAACAACCTAAACCACACCCTAAACTCCTCTAAACCATTCCACCCACACTTACCTGCTATAATTCGGCGCTTCCTTTGTAATCTCCACATCGTGTGCATGGCTTTCGCGCATTCCCGCATTGGTTATTTTTATAAAGGTTGCTTGCTGCAAAGTGCGGATATCTTTTGCTCCACAATAACCCATTCCCGCACGTAGACCTCCAGTGAACTGGTGAACCACTTCATACAAAAATCCTTTATAGGCGATACGTCCTTCAATTCCTTCAGGAACATATTTTTTACTTTGTTCTTCGCCATCCTGGAAATAACGGTCGCTGCTTCCCTGGGCCATTGCCCCAAGCGAACCCATTCCGCGGTATTGTTTGAATTTTCTTCCTTCGTAAATAATAGTTTCACCCGGGCTTTCTTCTGTGCCGGCAAAAACACCCCCCATCATTACACAATCGGCGCCGGCTGCTAATGCTTTTACCATATCTCCGGTGTACCTGATTCCGCCATCTGCAATGATGCCAACATTTTTATCTTTGATCGCTTCAGATACCTCTAATAAAGCGGTTATTTGAGGAACACCGGCACCCGCAACAATGCGCGTTGTGCAAATAGAGCCTGGTCCTATTCCAACTTTTATTGCATCTGCTCCTGCATCAGCCAGGGCCTTTGCGCCACTTCCCGTTGCAATATTTCCTGCAATAACCTGCAGATTCTTAAAATCTTTTTTAATTTTTTTCAAAGCGTCTATTACACCTTTTGTGTGGCCATGCGCACTGTCGAGGGCGATGACATCCACTCCTACCTGTTGCAATGCCGAAACACGATCGCCGATATCTTTAGTAATACCAACGCCCGCACCTACCAGCAATCTTCCAAATTCATCTTTTACAGAAAAAGGATGATTATGAACCTGCAAAATATCACGGTAAGTAATCAGGCCTTTTAAAATTCCTTTTTTATTTACGACCGGTAATTTTTCAATTTTATATTTTCTTAAAATGGATTGCGCCTTTTTTAAATCGGTGCCTTCCGGAGCGGTGATCAAATTGTCATGAGTCATTAATTCGCTTACAGGCCGCTTCATGTTGTCTTCAAATCTTAAATCGCGATTCGTTAAAATGCCAGCCAATTTTCCATCTGCATCAACGATCGGAATGCCACCAATATGATTTTCGTGCATCAGCTTCAAAGCATCGCCAATAGTGGCATCCAGCTTCAAAGTGATTGGATCTAAAATGAGACCGCTTTCACTTCTTTTTACTTTTCTAACCTGCGCCGCCTGCTCTTCAATACTCATATTTTTATGCAAAAATCCAAGGCCGCCTTCTCTTGCCAAAGCAATAGCAAGATTTGCTTCCGTAACGGTGTCCATTGCCGCGCTCAGCATTGGAATATTCAGCGTGATATTTTTTGTGAGGCGTGTGGTGGTATTGACATCGCGTGGTAAAACTTCGCTATACGCAGGAATTAATAAGACGTCATCGAAGGTTAATCCTTCACCAAAGATTTTTTTTGAAGGAGCGGAGGGTTTATTTATTGTTGCCATGAGCAAAGATATGAAAACACTCTAAATCGACTCAAAGCAAATATGAATTTTGATTTTTCAATAATTTACTGAAACAAGAAACAATCCCTTTGAATCCACAGAAAAATCTGCTTTTGTGCAATTCCTGTTTTGAATAATATCTTCAAATTCATTCAAAGTCATTTTGCCCGTTCCTACCCGTAAGATAGTACCAACAATCCCTTTCACCATTCCTCTTAAAAAGCGATTGGCTTCTACGGAATATACAAGCGTTTCTTTTTCCTTAATCCATTCGCTTTTTTTTATGTCACAAATAAAATCCTTTACCTGCGTGTTTCTTTTGGAAAAAGAAGTAAAATCTTTGTAAATCATTAACAGTTTTGCGGCATCATTCAGTTTGTCTATGTCTAAAGGATAAGGATAATAAAATGCCCGGTCTTGCAAAAAAGGATTTTTATTTCTGAAGATATAGTATTTGTATTCCCGTGATATGGCATCAAAGCGG
>JBQCFI010000266.1:0-3282 GCA_051959325.1 Ginsengibacter sp.
ATTTCTGTTTTATTTTATAAGTTCATCTCCGGAATTTCGCCTTCAACAACGAGATTCGCTTCTGTTTTATTTTGAATTTCTTCTACAGTTATGCCTGGCGCTCGTTCAAGTAAACGAAAACCATTTTCGGTAACTTCAATAACAGCAAGGTTACTTACAATTTTCTTTACACATTTAATTCCCGTTAGCGGGAGGTTACATTTCTTTAATAATTTCGATTCTCCTTTTGGATTGGTGTGCATCATGGCCACGATAATATTTTTTGCGCTGGCAACTAAGTCCATTGCGCCTCCCATACCTTTTACCATCTTACCAGGAATCTTCCAACTGGCAATATCACCATTTTCACTTACTTCCATAGCGCCAAGCACCGTAAGGTCCACTTTGCCCGCGCGGATCATTCCAAAGCTCATCGCGCTGTCAAAAAAAGCAGAGCCGGGGAGGGTAGTAATGGTTTGTTTACCGGCATTGATGAGATCAGGATCTTCTTCTCCTGACAATGGAAATGGCCCCATTCCAAGCAAGCCATTTTCAGATTGAAGGGTAACAGTGATCCCGTCAGGAATGAAGTTGGCTACTAACGTGGGAATGCCGATCCCGAGATTTACATAATAGCCGTCTTTTAATTCCTGAGCGATGCGTTGTGCTATTTGATTTTTGTCTAACATAATTAATTGATATGGTAAAATGTGATATTGAAGGCATTCACATTTGCTAATTTCCAATCTGCTAATTCCTTACTGTTCGCTGCTCTATCCTTTTTTCATAAATATTTCCTTTAAAGATGCGGTGAACATAAATTCCCGGTGTATGAATTTCATTTGGGTTTAGTTCTCCTGCTTCTACCAATTCCTCTACTTCTGCTATCGTTATTTTTCCCGCCATAGCCATCATAGGATTAAAATTGCGGGCAGTTTCTTTGTAAATTAAATTACCGGCCGTATCACCTTTCCAGCCTTTCACCAAAGCAAAATCAGAGTCAAAAGCATACTCCATCAGATATTCCTTTCCATTAAACACCCTTGATTCCTTTCCTTCCGCTACTTCGGTTCCAACTCCGGCAGGCGTAAAAATCGCCGGCATTCCATAACCTGACGCCATGCATCTCGTCGCAAGTGTTCCTTGCGGAATTAATTCCACTTCCAGTTCACCTGTTAAGAGTTGCCGTTCAAATTCAGCATTTTCGCCGACATAAGAAGCAACCATTTTTTTTAATTGTTTCTTTTTTAATAACAAGCCGATTCCAAAATCATCAACACCGGCATTGTTTGAGATGCATGTCAATTCTTTCACTTCTTTTTTCACCAATGCAGCGATGCAATTTTCCGGAATGCCACACAATCCAAAGCCACCAAGCATGACGATACTTCCATTGCCAATATCATGAATGGCTTCGTCGGCATTTTTAAAAACTTTATTCATGTAAATTATTTTATCATAGTCGCCGGCACATGTTTCTTCCTTGACTCTAAATTCTTTTCTCTTTCCTTTTGAACGTAAAGACTATCAAAGATAATCGTTAATACGTCCGGATGTTTGAGATACCAGTTATAACTTTTATTAAATGTTGCTGAATCCGTTTTGTGAATGCTGAATACTTTTTGTGAAAAAAACTTAGTTTGAATCGCCACATCTACCGAAGAATCTTTGCGCCCGATTTCTGAAGCAAGTGTTTCTGCTCTCATTACATCCCATAAAATGCTTTGCATCTCTTTTGGTTGGATAACCGTGGAAGGAGGCTTTTTGCTTTTGCCGCATGAAAAAAGCGTCATCAAGAAAATGAGATAAAGAAATTTTTTCATTATTTTAATGCTGCCTCGTATTTATTAGATGATGTTGGATCCAGCCGTTTTAAAAAGTCAAGCGCTTTTGCTTTATCCTGTGGGCTGGCTTTTGAAAAAACCTGGATTAGTTCCTGCGTTTTTGCCTGGAAAAAAAAGGGAAGAATCATTGTCGCGGTATTTTCGGTATTGAAGGTATTCAGCAGACTGAGCACGTTTAAGATCGCCGTTCTTCCCACAGCTTCCTGATCATATAATTTATCCATTCCCAGGCGGTAATAATCATAAATTGCCTCATGAAAAAGGCTGTATTTTGCATTCAGCAAATTCTCCGCAAGCCAGTATCTGTTCCGCGTTCCGTCGAATGCCTTCCATCCTGAAATATTGCGGCCTTCAGGTGCATTGTTCACAATATTCTGTGCCTTTTGAAAATACACATTGCCACCTCTCATTGAAAACGAATCATAGTCAAAACCAAGGATCATATCAATCCAATAAGCGAAAACAGCAGTCAGGTTTGATACGAGCGGATCAGTTCCCGAAACGCGGGTATCGTTAAATTCCAACTGTTGAAATTCAACATATTTAAAAACCACATCATTGTCCTGGTAATTGATCATGGGAGAAACGTAAGAGGAATTAAAAACAGGCCTGCCAGATTGAATAGTCAATGTTGCTTTATAAACATTTGGATCCCCGGCAGATTCGAGGTTTAATAAAAAGCTGCAATCAATTTTTTCATTTGTGCTAAAATTATCGGTCGTCCATTTGGTATTATTTACAAAATTATTGAGGGCTGTTTCTAGAGTTTGGAATGCTTTTTTATCTACATTATTTGCAACCCGGTTGCTCAAAACGCTTACTCTTGCACGCAGTTCCTGCGCATGAATTACGGAAGTAAAAAATATCAATAAAAAAAACAGGAAGATTTTATTCATTTCTATATTGGATGATGGTATTTATAATGTCGGCCGCAACTTCTTTTTTAGTCTTAGCAGGAAAAGTATATTCTTTTTTGTTCTTATCAAAAATAGTGATTTTGTTAGTATCGCTTCCAAAGCCCGCTCCTTCATCATTCAACGAATTGAGCACGATCAAATCTGCGTTCTTTTTTGATAATTTTTTAATTGCATTCTCTTTTTCATTTTCTGTTTCCAGCGCAAAACCAACCAATGTTTGCGTGCCTGATTTTATTTTTCCTGCCTCAAAAAGAATGTCTTTTGTTTTTATTAATTCAACAGAAAATCCATCAGTTTCTTTTTTAATTTTTTGCGGACTTTTATTTTTGGGAGAATAATCTGCAACCGCCGCCGCCATTATTATGATATCATAAGATTTGAGATCCTGCATCACCGCCGCATACATTTCTTCTGCAGAAGTGACCCTTTCGGTAGTTATCTTGCCATCAACCTTAAGTGAAGAAGGGCCTAACACTAAGTGTACCTGTGCGCCATTCATTAATAATTCTTCTGCAATCGCCACACCCATTTTACCGCTGGAA
>JBQCFI010000267.1:0-36736 GCA_051959325.1 Ginsengibacter sp.
ATTATTTCTTCAAATAGATGAAATTGTTGGCTACTCTGCAATTTTTTCCGATTAAAGTATGATCCAATTCAGATTGCTTAATAAAACCAACGGACGGGCGATGTGGATTCCTGGTACACAACACGACCGCATGCTTTTTTCAAGTAAATGGCGGTTTATGCTTGAAAATACTCCAAATCTCGATTTTTATCAGGATTCTGTTGTTGGTTTATTGAAAAACGGAAACGAAATAACTGGCGTCAAAACTGAGCTTGGACACGAAATTTTTGCAAATGCAGTGGTTCTTACCAACGGTACCTTCTTGAACGGCATCATCCATATCGGAGAAAAACAATCAAAGGGTGGTAGAGTTGCAGAAAAAGCTTCAGTAGGAATCACCGAGCAATTGATAGAATGGGGATTTGACAGCTCACGATTGAAAACCGGAACGCCGCCGAGAATTGATGGTCGGTCATTGAATTATTCTAAAATGGAAGAGCAAAAAGGAGATGAAAATATAAGTGGCTTTTCTTTTTTAAATAGTGAAAAACCAACAAAACAACGTAGTTGCTGGATCACCTATACAAATAAAGAGGTACATGAAATATTAAAGACTGGTTTTAATGAAAGTCCAATGTTCCAGGGAAGAATAAAAGGCATAGGACCAAGATATTGTCCGAGCATTGAAGATAAAATAAACCGTTTTGCAGAGCGCGAAAGACATCAATTATTTATTGAACCGGAAGGATGGGAAACTATAGAGGTCTATGTTAACGGTTTTTCGTCTTCACTTCCGGAAGAAGTTCAATTTAAGGCTTTAAAAAAAGTTCCGGGTTTTGAAAATCTAAAAATGTTTCGCCCAGGTTATGCAATTGAGTACGATTATTTTCCACCAACTCAATTGAAAAGGAATCTTGAAACCAAACTGATCAAAAACTTATTTTTTGCCGGTCAAATAAATGGAACAACAGGTTATGAAGAAGCAGCCTGCCAGGGATTAGTAGCAGGAATAAATGCCCATCAGTCTGTAAATAATAACGATGAATTTGTTCTTAAAAGAAATGAAGCATATATAGGGGTTTTGATCGATGATTTAATAAACAAGGGAACCGAGGAACCATACCGGATGTTTACAAGCCGCGCAGAATACCGGACATTACTCCGGCAGGATAATGCAGATTTACGATTGACAGAAAAAAGTTTTAGAATTGGTTTGGCCTCCCAGGAAAGAATGGACATGGTTATTGAGAAGAAAAAACAGATAAATGAAATCATCGAAATTCTGCATCACACAAAATTAGAGCCGTCAGAAATAGATACTTTTCTATTGCAAAATGATTCTTCCGCAATTTCAGAAAAAACAAAAGCTTCACAGATTCTATTGAGACCGGGAATAAGCTTGATAAACCTGTTAGAATCCGTTCCTGTTTTACACAAGCAATTAAAGGGTTTCAACAATTCTGCTATTGAGCAGGCAGAAATCCAAATTAAATATGAAGTATATCTTCGGAAAGAAGAAGAAATGATCAGTAAAATGAGTGCATTGGAGGAACAGATCATTCCCGACAGTTTCAATTATGAACACATTTCTTCTCTCTCCAATGAAGCCAGACAAAAATTTAAAAAGATAAGGCCGCAAACCCTAGGACAGGCAAGCAGAATCAGTGGTGTAAATCCCAGTGATGTTCAGATACTAATGGTCTATATGGGGCGGTAAATTATGAGTGGTTAATCAATCTATAATTATGCAGATAAAACTAGCAGAAACACTTTCAAAAAGTGAAATATTTGTACAGATTCATAACTATCTTGAACGGCAAGGGTTTGTTATTATCAATTCTGACCAGACGCGACCGTGGGGTGGCTTTTTTGTAATTGATGAAAACCAATCCAAAAAATTTATTGATTTTTTTTTTAAAGACGTTCCGGATTCAGATAAAAGCAGTGAAGGAAAAATAAGTCCAAAGATTTTAGTGGTTGCAAAAGGAAAAAGATTAAGCTGGCAGTTCCATCATCGACGAGCAGAACTTTGGAAAGTAATTTCTGGAAAAGTAGGCGTGGTAAAAAGTGAAAACGACGAAGAGAATGAAGTCCAAACAAAAAATGAAGGGGATGTAATTGTTTTGAAAAAAGGCGAGCGTCACAGGCTGATTGGTTTGAAAAGCTGGGGAGTACTTGCCGAAATATGGAAACATACTGATAAAAATCATCCAAGTGACGAAAACGATATTGTAAGAGTTCAAGATGATTTCGGCAGATAATCAGAGAGTTCCATATTGTTATTTCTTATTATACATTACAGAACTTATCCTTTTCTTTATTTAAAAACAATTTATCGTAATTTGTGGAAGCCCTGCTTTTATGAATTAATATGGATAATAAAATCACTACTCTTAAAGAAATTGCAAGCCGGTTGAAATTTTCCGTTTCGACGGTTTCCCGAGCTTTGCATAATCATCCAAGTATAGGATTAAGAACGACTGCGCAAGTACAACAACTTGCTAAAGAATTGGGTTATGAACCAAATCAAACAGCCGTTCTTTTCAAACAACAGAAAACAAATACAATTGGCGTGATTTTGCCAAACCTGAAAGAAGAATTTTTTTCACAAGCAATTAATGCCATTGAAGATGTTGCGAAAGAAAAAAAATACAGTGTTTTGATTGGACAGTCACACGACAACGTGGAACAGGAAAAACAGATCATTACCGCAATGAAAAACCATCGGGTTGATGGCTTGATCGTATCAATCTCGAAATATACCAACAATTATAATCATCTGACTGATATGGAAAAATACAACATTCCTGTTGTTTTTTTCGACCGGGTTCCGGAATTGCTAACCGTTCATAAAGTGTCCTCAGATATAGCTTCCGGTACCAGGCAAGCAATAGAGTTTTTAATTAAGCATGGCCATCGCAGAATCGGGGTCATTAATGGACCGGAAGAAATGAAATCCTGCAAGGAAAGAACAAATGCCTACATGGATGTTTTAAAAAAGAGAAGAATAAAAATCGATATGTCTTTGATTGTAAGCACAGACCTTACACAGGAAAAGACATACCAGGCAATGGATGAACTTTTAAAATTGAGACATCCTCCAACAGCTATCTTAGTGATCAATGATTATGTAGCGCTGGATGCGATTCAATTTGCCCGAAAAGCAAAACTAAAAATCAATAAAGATATCTGTTTCGTCAGCTATGCCAATTTACCAATTACCACTTACCTGGAATTTCCACCTTTGGCTTCTGTTGAACAGTTTCCCTATCAACAGGCAAAAAAAGCAACTGGAATTTTATTCAAGTTGTTAGAAGGATCAAAAAAATCAGTTCCTACACAAATGAATTATCAAAATATTTTAATAGAAGGACATTTAATTGTAAATAAGAAAGAAAAGATTTAACATTTTTATCTAATATGAAAACGTGTTGTTATGACCGGGGAAAATCAAAATGATACAACAAAAACATCTTTACGGGCTCCGACAAAAAGAATGATAGCAAAGCTGAAAGAATGCCTTGAAAAAGAATCATCTAACATTCAAATACCTTGTTTGCCCGAGGATATGAAATCCTCCCTTGCAGGATTATACAAAAGGGGATTTATTAATACAAAAATGGAAAGAGTAAACGGCAAAAAAGTTTTGTGTCTATTTGTTACAGATGAGGGTAAGAAGTTCTTATCTTCTCAGAAAGAACGGCAAAGCTAAAAAAAGACTTATGTTTGCCTGCTGCTGTTCTTCATGATTTTATCGACGAAGCAACAAATAACCCGGATTCATGTTTTCAGCCACCGGAAAAGCCCGTGCCGATGCAATTTGCCTCATTAACACATCTTCACCGTTTCAATTTCACCGGATATTTGCGAATAATTCAATTCATTCATCCTTAAAAAATGCAGAAAATGGAAGAAAACAAACCTTTTATTACAATTGAAGCAATTGTAGACGCACCAGTAGAAAAAGTTTTTGATATCTGGACAAATCCGGAACATATTGTAAACTGGAATTCGGCTTCCGATGACTGGCATACGCCCTCAGCAGAAAATGATTTAAGAAAGGGCGGCAAATTTTCATCGCGGATGGAGGCAAAAGATGGAAGCGTTGGATTTGATTTTGGAGGAATATACGATGAGGTTATCCAAAATGAATACATTGAATACACACTTGGGGATGGGCGAAAAGTAAAGATCAATTTTACTCCTAAAGGTGAGCAGACACAAATAACAGAAAACTTTGAAGCAGAAATTACAAATCCATTGGAGATCCAAAAGAGCGGCTGGCAGGCTATCCTAAATAATTTTAAAAAATATACTGAAGCGCAATGATATCTGGTTGTTGCTTTTTATCTCAATTTCAATAGTTTACCTTTGCAAAAATTATTATTGTCGCAAAAAGGCGAACCTTCTACTGATTTGATAAAATATGCAACATCTATCCGAACAGGAAATTATCCGAAGAGAAAAATTAAAAGAACTTCAAAAACTGAATATTGACGCATATCCTGCTGAATTATACCCGGTAAACATCACTGCTGCGTTTATAAAAAATAATTATAAAGGCGAGGAAAATAAAAGTCAATTTGAGAATGTTTGTATAGCAGGCAGAATACTAAGCATCCGCGATATGGGCAAAGCATCTTTTGCCGTATTGCAGGATTCAACCGGCAAAATTCAGGTGTACATACGCCGCGATGATATTGCACCTGAAGAAGATAAAACGTTGTATAATGTTGTGTGGAAAAAACTCATTGATATTGGGGATATTATCGGAGTAAAAGGTTATGTTTTTACTACAAAGACCGGTGAAACTTCTATTCATGTTTCTGAATTAAAAATCCTTTCAAAATCTTTACGACCGCTTCCTGTTGTAAAAGAAAAAGATGGAGAGACTTTTGATGAAGTTACGGATGCAGAATTCCGTTATCGTCAGCGCTATGCAGATTTAATTGTAAATCCGCAGGTAAAAGAAACGTTTATCAAAAGGACGAAAATGATCAATGCAATGCGCAATTTCCTGAATGAACATGGCGCGCTTGAAGTAGATACGCCAGTTTTGCAAAATATTCCCGGAGGTGCTGCGGCGCGGCCTTTTATTACGCATCACAACGCGCTCGATCTTCCGTTTTACCTTCGTATTGCCAATGAATTGTATTTAAAAAGATTGATTGTTGGCGGCTTTGAATGGGTGTATGAATTCAGCCGTAATTTTAGAAATGAAGGTATGGACCGTACCCATAATCCTGAATTCACGATCCTTGAATTTTATGTGGCTTACAAAGATTATTTATGGATGATGGAAACGACCGAGCAGTTACTTGAACAAACCGCGATTGCTGTAAATGGCTCCCCAAAAGTTTTTTCGGGTGATAAAGAAATTAATTTTGCTGCTCCATACAAAAGAATCAGCATGTATGATGCCATCAAAGAATTTACCGGAATTGATATCAGCGATAAAAATGAAGACGAGTTGCGTGAAATTTGCCAACAATTAGGCATACATGCCGATAAAACGATGGGAAAAGGAAAAATAATTGATGAGATTTTTTCTGAGAAATGTGAAGACCATTTTATTCAGCCCACTTTTATCATCGATTACCCGGTTGAGATGAGTCCGCTGACCAAAAAGCATCGCAGCAAACCTGGACTGGTAGAGCGGTTTGAACTAATCGTAAATGGAAAAGAAATTGCGAATGCTTACAGTGAATTAAATGATCCGCTCGAACAAAGAGAACGTTTTGAAGAGCAATCAAAATTAATGGCCCGTGGTGATGACGAAGCGATGTTTATTGATCATGATTTTTTGCGCGCCCTTGAGTACGGAATGCCTCCTACAAGCGGCATCGGCTTTGGAATAGACCGTTTAGCGATGCTTCTTACCAATCAGCCCTCCATCCAGGATGTATTACTTTTTCCGCAAATGAGGCCTGAAAAAAGAGGCGGGGAAAATGACGTAAACCTGGAAAAGAATTAATTAAAATCACTAACAGGAATTATAAAGGTTCGGGGCTTTTAAAAAGTCCGTAACCTTTTTTGTATTACCATTTTTAATAGTAATTTACTTCTCAAAAACAATTCGCAAATGTGGCAGTTTTTGAACGATTACTTCAACTTTACAAAAAAAGAAAGGCGTGGAATCATTTATATGATTTCAATCCTTCTGGTATTGATTTTTCTGCCATTTCTGTTTCCGTATTTCAGCAAAGAAGAAAGTATAGATACTTCGAAATTTGAAAAAGAAATTGCACAGTTGAAAATCGATTCTTCCTCAAACAAAACGTATTCTAAGAGTCAGAATCAGTATCAAAATGATTTTTCTTCTGGAGATAAGTATGCATCGATGAGCAAAGGAGAATTATTTTATTTTGACCCAAACACAGCATCAGTAAATGATTGGATAAGATTGGGTATCAGGGAAAAAACAGCCAATACGATTCAAAAATATGTTTCAAAGGGGGGAAGATTTTATAAAGCTGAGGATTTAAAAAAGATTTGGGGCTTGAGTGAAAGCGATGCAAACCGGCTTATTCCTTATGTTTCTATAAAAAATATTGAAAAGAATTATTCGCATTTTGATGAAAAACAAATTTCACAAAAAGCAATTTACCCAAGTAAAAAATCTCTTGAAAAAATAGACATCAATCTTGCGGATTCGAATGCTTTTATTGCACTTTCGGGTATCGGAAGCAAGCTCGCCAATCGAATTATTTCTTTTAGAGAAAAACTTGGGGGCTTTTATTCAATTGATCAAATTAGTGAAACCTATTTACTTCCGGATTCTACATTTCAAAAAATAAAACCACAATTAATTGTAAACAGCAAAGCAATAAAAAAGGTTAATATCAATTCAGCTTCTGTTGATGAAATGAAATCTCATCCTTATATACGATATTATATTGCCAATGCGATTTTTCAATATCGGAAGCAACATGGCAACTTTCAATCGGTAGAAGAAATAAAAAAAATCATGACGGTGACGGATGAAATATATAATAAAGCTTTTCCCTACTTAACCACTGATTAATTTGTATAGCTGATAAGTAAAAGAACAATTGAGCATAAAAATTGTATTTATTATTCCATCAGCAAAGAAAGAAATAATCCGATTTTTAATTCTGTAAACGAAGTAGTGATTTTATTCGTTTTATATTGTGCTCCTTAAACCAACAATAATTTATGGATTTTTTGAAAGATGAGATAACGCTGCAGGTAGCGGAAACCGCAAGAGAATTTGCGAACCAATTCATCAGGCCTAATGTGATGACCTGGGATGAAAAACAGGAATTTCCAGTTGACGTTTTCAAAGGACTGGGTAGGCTCGGATTAATGGGAGTTTTAGTACCGGAGAAATATGGTGGCAGCGGGTTAACGTATTTTGAATATGTGGCAGTTGTCAGTGAGATATCAAAAGTTTGTGGATCAATTGGTTTGTCTGTTGCCGCCCATAATTCTTTGTGTACCGGCCATATTCTTGCGTTTGGTAATGAAGAACAAAAAAATATTTATTTACCGAAGCTCGCAACTGCTGAATATATCGGCGCATGGGGATTAACCGAACCAAACACAGGAAGCGATGCGGGAAATATGCAATGCATTGCAGAAAAAGATGGAGGCGAATGGGTAATCAACGGAACAAAAAGCTGGATTACGCATGGCAAAAGCAGTGATGTTGCAGTCGTTATTTGCAGAACCGGTGAATCACACACAAGAGATAATTCTACTTCCTTTATCGTGGAACCTGGCACTCCTGGATTCCAAGGCGGTAAAAAAGAAAATAAATTAGGAATGCGCGCAAGTGAAACTGCTGAAATGATTTTTGATAATTGCAGGATTCCTGATTCTGCAAGGATGGGAGACGTAGGTGATGGTTTTAAACAGGCAATGAAAGTACTTGACGGCGGCCGTATTTCTATCGCAGCCCTTGGATTAGGAATTGCAAAAGGCGCATACGAAGCGTCTGTACAATATGCAAAAGAAAGGCATCAGTTTGGAAAGCCAATTGCAGAATTCCAGGGAATCGCTTTTAAACTGGCAGACATGGCAACGGAAATCAAGGCGGCAGAATTACTGATAGATCAGGCTTGTGCTTTGAAAATTAAAGGAGAAAATGTGACCAAAGAATCCGCAATGGCTAAATATTATTCAAGTGAAATAGCGGTGAAAGTCGCCACTGATGCGGTTCAGATTTTTGGTGGCTACGGTTATACAAAGGATTTCCCGGTTGAAAAATTTTATCGGGACAGTAAGCTTTGTACCATTGGCGAAGGAACAAGTGAGATACAAAAAATTGTAATTGCAAGGGAGGTATTGAAATAGCAGTAAAAAATGTCATAAATAAGTAACAGTTTTATTCTCTTTTTTTCGAAAAAGGAATATTTTTGTCTTTCATAAAAAACTAACATTATGAAAAAAATTAAAAATCTGCTGTTCATTCCTTTATTTTTTTGTTACCAATCGCAGGCGCAAAACGCGAAATCTGTTTACGCGGAAATTGGCGGTCCTGGACTTGCTTCTGCAAACTTCGATATGAGATTTTCGCAAAAAGATGATGGCTTGGGAGGCCGTCTTGGTGTTGGAGGTTTTTCTGTTTCAGACGGTTTTGGCGGCCATACATCTGTATTTACAATTCCAGTAGGGTTAAATTATTTATTGGGACAAGATGGAAAAAATTATTTCGAAATTGGTGCTGGCTTTACATACATTGGGGGAAATTCAACAGGGGATTACGCTTCAGAAAGTTTTAGCTCCAGCTTTGGAAACCTGACTCTTGGATATCGTTTAGCTCCTGCCGCAGGTGGATTTATGTTTAAAGCTCAAATTACCCCTGTTTTTGGAAGAGGATTTTTTATCCCTTATTGGGCTGGATTAGGATTTGGTTATAAATTTTAATTTTGATTCAATTTCTTTAAATGCTGCTCTTAATTTTAAGCGGCATTTTTTTTATAATCCAAATCTTGCACTTATTTCCAACATTCTTTCAATTGGCTTTTTAGAAGCGATTCGCAAATTTTCATCCATGATGATTTCAGGTTCTTCATACTCCATACACAAATAAAGTTTTTCCAGTGTATTTAGTTTCATAAAAGGACAATCATTGCAGGCGCATGCATTATCCGGTGGAGCAGGTATAAACGTCTTTAAAGGCGCTTGTAATTGCATTTGGTGAATGATTCCTGACTCGGTTGCGACGATAAATTCTGTTGCCGGATTTTCTTTGGAATATTTTAATAAACCGCTGGTACTTCCTATAAAATCTGCAAGCTCTAAAACGGGTTCTTCACATTCCGGATGCGCGATCACTTTTGCATTGGGATGACGCATTTTCAACTTGGTAATTTTTTCACGGCTAAACATCTCGTGAACAATACAGGCGCCATTCCATAAAACCATATTTCTTCCCGTTTTTTTTATGAGGTAAGCGCCTAAATTTTTATCAGGCGCAAAGATGATTTTCTGTTCTTTCGGTAAGCTGTTGATGATTGCTTCAGCATTGGAAGATGTGCAAATAATGTCACTCAAAGCCTTCATTCCGGCACTACAATTGATATAGGTTATTACAAGATGATCAGGATATTGTTCTTTGAATTTTTTAAAAAGATCAGCAGGAGCGGAATCAGCAAGTGAACAACCGGCTTTCAAATCGGGCAATAAAACCTTTTTATTTGGATTTAAAATTTTAGCGGTTTCGGCCATGAAATGCACCCCGGCAAAAACGATTATATCTGCAGTTGTGGATTGTGCTTTTTGTGCAAGAGCAAGGCTGTCACCGATAAAATCTGCAACGTCCTGTATGTCGGGTTCCTGGTAATAATGGGCAAGTATGATGGCATTTTTTTCTTTTTTTAAGCGTTCAATTTCTGCGAAGAGGTCTAAGTTAACATCAATATCCAAATCCAAAAAACCTTTTTGTTCTAAATTTTTTTTTGCCTCTTCAATGTGAATATTTGCCATAGTATTTATTATTAATACCTTTTTTATTTAAAAGCCTATTACTATTAGGACTGTGAATTTGTGGATAGATTCATTTTTTATTCTGATGCAAATTTAAAACTTCCTTCTTATCCACCTTTATCCACATCCTTTTAACATCGTTCTTTTAACATTCATCTTCACTTTAAGCATTTTTTAAACAACCGTTAATAAAAAATACTGTTAATAAAAAAATGAAGCATTCTTTTTGAAAAAGTGTGAATTCGTTTTGGAAAAAATGTGGCTTCTTCTGTGTGAAAACGGATAATGTGGAAAAGCCAACAAAGTTATTAGAAGTTATTCAGAATTAAAATTGGCATTGAAGTGGTTTCCCCACACAAAAAATAAATTTTACACAGGCCGATGTTGAAAACTATTTTTTAAAAAATTTAAAGAAGCGTTTCGAAGGAATTGCATAATATCAGCCCACGAAATTCAATTGCTTTTCAGTCAAACAATAAATAAGGTGAATTAATAACTCTTAAATTACAGAAGGAAGCCGTCCGATTATTTTTTTAGCGAATTAAAAAAAAATACTTCAAAGGTAGAAATTCATCTTAGATGAATTTTAATTGCTTTTCAGTAAAGCAACAAATAAGGTTAATTCTTACTCAATAAAATTGGTACAAAAAGAGGTGCTTATTTTTAAAAAGAAAATTAAAAATAAATTATTGTTTGAAAAGGCTGCCAGCGCTAATCCCAAACGTTATCCACAGTTTGTTCCTATTCTATTTTACACTATTTTTGCCGCCTTAATTCACAAAATTTAGAGTAAATACAATATGTCAATCATTCAGACTATCCGTGAGAAAGGGGCTGTAATCGTAATTGCATTGATAGCAATCAGTCTTATCGGTTTTATATTAATGGATTCTA
The DNA here is from genome assembly GCA_051959325.1 of Ginsengibacter sp. GTDB lineage: Bacteria > Bacteroidota > Bacteroidia > Chitinophagales > Chitinophagaceae > Ginsengibacter. The sequence goes on from JBQCFI010000267.1 coordinate 10,825, forward strand.
TGAGCAGCGGCCGTTCTATCTTTGGAAACAACAATACCTCAACTCTTGGAGTGGTAAATGGCGAAAAAATTGACCTCAACACGTTTAATGATAAAGTAAAAGAAATTCAGCAGCAATACCCGGATGCAGGAAGTTCACAAAACAACCAGATCATGGAATCTGTTTGGAACCAGATGGTTGCAGAAAGAGTGGTTGATGATCAATTTCAAAAATTGGGCATTACATTTACTCCTGATGAAATGAGCAGTATCATGTTTAGCAATGATGCTCCCCAAACATTGAAACAGGCTTTTACGGATAAGCAAACAGGTCAGTATGATATTGAACAAGCTAAACAATGGTGGGCTCAAACAAAGAAAAATAAAAATGAAGAGCAAAGAAATGCAATTATTTCGCAGGTGATAGATCCCATGCGTCTGAATAGTTTGTATACAAAATATACTTCCCTGATTGCAGCAAGTATGTATCAGCCGAAATGGCTTACAAGAGAAATGACTGAAGAAAAAAATCAGTTTGCTAATATTTCTTATGTGGCCGTTCCTTACACCGTCATTAGCGACAGTTTGGTAAAAGTAACAGATAATGATATTCAGAATTATCTGGATAATCATAAAGCGAAATACCAGCAGGAAGCCGGTCGCATTATTTCGTATGTATCGTTTAGTGCCGCAGCAAATGCACAAGACAGCGCAAGAATTTTGCAATCTTTAAAAGATTTGAAACCAGAGTTTGCTGCAGATTCAAATGCGAAATTTTTCCTGGGAAGGAATTCTTCAGTCGTTCCTTTTTTTGATGGATATATTCCAAAATCAAAGCTTCAGGTGCCGAATAAAGACTCCATCATTGATTTACCGAATGGCGGTGTTTTTGGACCTTATGAGGATGGAAAAAACTTTGTACTTGCGAAAAAAATCGATACGAAAATAATGCCTGACAGTATCGAATGCCGGCACATTTTATTAGGAACTGTAGATCCTCAAACACAGCAGCCAATAATGGACGACAGTACCGCGCACAGGATTGCAGACAGTATTGCAACCGCCATAAAAGGCGGTGCTAATTTTGATTCCTTAGAAGTAAAATATTCTACGGATCAGGCTGCGAAACAACAAAATGGCGTAATGACATTTGATTTGATGACCATTGAAAGTGAAAATTTTTCAAAAGAATTTGCCGATTTTTTACTGAATGATAAAGGAGAAACTAAAAAAGTAGTTAAGACACAATTTGGCTGGCATTATATTGAAATCCTGGATAAGAAACATCCGGAACCAGCTTATAAAATTGCTTATATGGCGAAAGAAATTGCGCCAAGCGATCAAACTATCAATGCAGCCAATACTGCGGCAATAAAATTATCCGGACTAGCAAAAGATGAAAAATCGTTTGATGATTATGTTGCGAAAAATGGTTTGAAAAAAGTAACTGTTCCGGTTGAGATAAAAGAAAATGATTATCAACTTGGTGCTTTACAGGATGCACGATCAATTGTTAAATGGGCGTTTGATGCAAAGGAAGGACAGGTTTCTGAACCATTTGCTATAAAAGATGATTACGTGGTAGCGATTGTTGATAAAAAATTAAAGAAAGGATTGCCGGATGCAAATACGGCAAGGCCGATGGTTGAAGGAGTTATTATGAACATGAAAAAAGCAGACGAAATCAAAAAGAAGCTTAATAATCCTGCTACTTTAGAAGCGGCTGCGGCGACATATCATTTACAGGTATTAACGAGCGGAGCGGATTCCACACTTACTTTTGATGCAAAAATTATCAATGGAATCGGAAATGAACCAAGGGTTGCCGGTGCTGCATTTAATAAAGAATATCAAACAAAAGTTTCTCCTGCTTTTGCAGGAAATACCGGAGTTTTTGTAATAAAAGTTAACAGTGTTTCTTCCAAACCTGCCGTTTCACCCGAGATTGAAAAGATTCAGATGAATGAGGAGTTGAATAAGAATATTCAATCGGCATTAGGACAATCTTTCCAGGCATTGAAAAAAATGGCAGACATTAAAGACAACAGGAGCAGATTTTTTTAGAGATATAAAATATAATTTATAGTAAAAAAGCCGTCGTTTTGATGGCTTTTTTACTTGCAGCAAATGAAGAAATAACAAGAAAAATGATTTTGTAACTTTACACTAAAAGTAAAAATAATGGAAGATATTATTGTGAATAAAGTAGCACAGAGCGGATTAAAAACCATTGACCTGGAAGACTTTTATCCGAAAGATGAAGTAGTAGAATTTGATTTAAAAAATTATTTGTTCATGGAGTTGATTTTGAAAGAAAAGGAATACCGCGAAGCATTGAAAAATATCGATTGGAGTATTTATAAAAATAAAAATGTAGCCATTACGTGTTCTGCAGATGCCATCATTCAGTTGTGGGCTTATATGTTGGCTGTTACTTATCTGCAGCCTTATGCTGCAGATGTAATTTTTGGAAATAAAAAAGAAGCTTTTAATATTTTGTTTTTAAAAAATTTGGATAAAATAAACACAAAGGAATATGAAGATGCAAGAATTATCGTAAAAGGATGTGGAGATAAAAAAATTCCTGAAACGGCTTATGTTGAAATTGCCAAAGTTTGGCGGCCGGTTTCAAAAAGTATTATGTATGGGGACGCATGCAGTACGGTACCTATTTTTAAAAGGAAATAGCCTGTAAAAAAACAAAAACAGAATTAAGATTATTTCTTGCCTGGCTGAAAGGAAGAACTACTTTCAGATTTTCTTTTCCTCAAAGATTGTCTCTTTTCTACATCCGCAACATTTTCATAATTATAAGGGCAATGTCTGCAACCGTTGCCACAACAGTATCCGCGCTCTAAATGGTATTCTTCTGTCAAGACCATTAGTCCTGTTCTGTCAAAATAAAAATGAATTCCTTCAATAAAATTTTCATCTTTCATTTTGAGTTTCTTTTAGAAAATTAGCAAGCGTTTCATCATCTTCAGGCAGGTTTTTTGGCAGGGTGAAAGACAGATAAAAAACGGCATTACTATTTGCAATGTCCAGTTTTTCATAATGAGTTTGAATCGCAAGTTCCGGTGTTAAATATTCTTGTGCATAAACATTATTGATATCAGAAACCAATGTAAGATCATACAGTTCGATAATTTTTTTTGTAAAAAAATACAGATCTGGCGAATCTGTTTTTAAATGAATTTTTCTGTCAGCTTTTAAAATTTGCTGATACAGTCTTAAAAACCTCGGATGTGTTAATCTCTTTTTCGCTTTAGATAATCGCAGCTGTGGGTCGGGAAATGTAATCCAGATTTCATCCACTTCATCCTTTGAAAAATACTGATTGATTTTATCAATTTGCGTTCGCAAAAAAGCAACGTTTTTTAAGTCATTTTTTAATGCAAAATTTGCGCCTACCCAAAGGCGGTTACCTTTGATATCTACACCGATAAAATTTTTTTCAGGATGCAATTGTGCGAGTCCTACTGCGTATTCTCCTTTGCCACACGCAAGCTCGAGAATTATTGGATTATTATTTTTAAAAAAGCCGTTACATTTTCCCTGAATATTTTCAGGATATTCCAACACGTTTGAAAAGGATTTTATTGCGGAAAATCGTTGTAATTTTTTTTGCGCCATAGGAGGCAAATTTACCGACACCGTTTTAAAAAAATTCCCAGGCGAAATTGTTTTATTCTTTTACCGACAGTTTTAAAGTATTTACCGATGCTTTAATACTTTAAACCTAATGTTCCTTTTCCGGACATTCATCTCATTCTAAATTTGCTTCATCAAATAAAAACAAAAAAAATAATTGTAATGGAACAAAATAATTTTGAAAGACAACAAATAAAGCGCGGATCGCGCGTCTGGAGCGGTTTATTTTTGTTAGCAGCTGGCTTTCTTTTATTGGCTTATAAAATGGGCGCTCCTATTCCCGGCTGGATTTTTACCTGGCCTGTCTTATTGATGGTGATTGGCTTATTTGTAGGCATCAAAAGCAGGTTTCGTAATCCCGGCGCTTTTATTATGATTTTAATTGGTGCGGTTTTTTTCGCAGATCAATCAATCCCGGGAATTGATTTTCACAACTATATCGTTCCTGTTATTCTCATTGGTATCGGATTCATGTTTCTTTTCAGGCCGCGTGGAAGCAGTTGCACCCGCCATCAGCATTGGGACCGCAGAAGACAAAGAATTAACCGAAGGTTTGGAATGCCTCCTCAAAACGGAGCAAATGGACCAACTTCCTTTGCTGCGGAGCAGCCAGGTATGAATGATAACGCCGAATACCTTGATGTCGTTTCTGTATTTGGCGGAATTAAGAAAAACATTCAGTCCAAAAATTTTAAAGGAGGGGAAGTAGTCAGTTTTATGGGAGGCTCGGAGATCAATTTTATGCAGGCAGATATTCAACATCCTGTGGAACTGGAGGTTAACAATGTGTTTGGAGGCACCAAATTGATTATTCCTTCTAATTGGGATGTAAAAAGCGAGATTTCAGCGGTGTTTGGTGGAGTAGATGACAAGCGAACGTTCCAAAACATGGTTCCCGATACCAACAAGATCATCCGCTTGACAGGCTCCTGTGTTTTTGGCGGTATTGAAGTAACAAACTACTAAAAATTATTTTCATTTTAAACTCACTTATATGAAATGGTATCTTGCAAAAATTGTTTACAGAATTATTTGTGGTGATGGAAATCACACTGCTCAATTTGACGAACAACTACGGCTTATAGAAGCCGAAGATGATATGCATGCGTTTCAAAAAGCGCGTATTATGGGCGATAATGAAGAGGATAATTTCCTGAATGATAAAAATAAACCGGTGCACTGGAAATTCATCGATGTTGCTGAATTGCACGCACTGGATAATTTGATTGATGGAGTAGAACTATACTCTAAAATTTGTGAAGAAGAAAACGTGAATGACTATCTGAGGAGTATAAATAACCGTGCGAAATATTTGCACGAAAGATGTTTACAAAAGACATTTCAAATGAATTAAAAAACCTTACAGTTTGGCCAATTCCATTTTATCTGATAAACGATTACGTTATTTTTTTACGGTTTGGTGGTTGCTTTGGATGTTGCTGCAATATATCATGCTCAGGCAGTTGAATGTTGACGAGACTCATGCTATTACAGACAGTATTGTAAGCAATGTATTACTTGCATTTTGTTGTTTTTTTATTAGCAACAATATGAAATATTACCTGCCGAGGCAGGAAAAATATTGGTACATACTGGTAATAAGTTTAACTCTTAGCTTCCTTTGGATGCTGGCGCAGCAAGGGGCAACCTGGATGATTTTTAAAAAAGGCGATGCTTATACAGAAGTCATTCGTTCCACCTGGGCGATTAGGTTTGGAGCAGGCTTTTTATTGATCAGCAGCATGAGTATGTTTAGTCTGTTGTGGTACAGTCAGCAGGACCAGAAAGAAATAAATAGCCGCAAAACGGAAGCAGAAAATCTGGCTAAAGAAGCAGAATTATTTAAGCTTCGTCAGCAATTACAACCGCATTTTTTATTCAACAGTTTAAATTCAATAAGTGCGCTCACAGGCACTAATCCTGAGAAAGCCCGGCATATGATTCAACAGCTGAGCGATTTTTTGCGTGGCACTTTAAGAAAGGATGAACAACAATGGAACTCATTGCAAGAAGAATTAAAATACCTGCAGCTTTATCTTGATATTGAAAAAGTAAGATTTGGCCATCGCCTGCAGACCGAAATAATTTATACCGATGAAATTCTTTCCTTCAAATTACCGGCTTTGCTTCTCCAGCCAGTGGTAGAAAATGCAATTAAATTTGGGTTGTATGATACTATCGGTGATGTGGTTATTAAAATAATTGTTACAACAGAAGATGAGCATTTAAAAATTACGGTGCAAAATCCGTTTGATGCAGAAACGTCACAACCGTTTAAGGGAACGGGTTTTGGACTTTCTTCCATTCAACGAAGGTTGTTTCTTTTGTTTGCAAGAAACGATCTTTTAAAGACAAAAAAAGAAAACGAACATTTTATTACTACCATTCTTATTCCCAAATTAATTAATGCTGATCAAAACAAAAAGTGAAAGAAACAATGAAAGTTATAATTATAGATGACGAACCTTTGGCGAGGGGAATTGTAAAAGAATATTTGCAATCTTATCCCGAAGTTGATTTAGCAGCAGAATGCGGTGATGGATTTGAGGGAATAAAAGCGATTCAACAATATCAGCCTGATTTGATTTTTTTGGATATACAAATGCCAAAAATTAACGGATTTGAAATGCTGGAACTGATAGAAAATCCTCCTGCTGTAATTTTTACAACCGCGTTTGATGAATTTGCGATAAAAGCTTTTGAATCGAACGCCGTGGATTATTTATTAAAACCTTTCAGCAAAGAAAGATTTGATAAAGCCATTCAAAAATATAGGCAGCAATCAAATAGCACTTCTACTCAACAAGTGGTGGAAGCCGCTGCCGGCTCGCCTTTGCAACAAAACCGCATCGTTGTAAAAGATAGCAATAAAATAAAAATTATTCCGGTTAATAAAATCCATTACCTCGAATCAGCAGATGATTATGTGAAAATTATCACTGCTGAAGGCTCTTTTTTAAAAAAACGCACCATGAGTTTTTTTGAAAAATCATTAAGCCCGTATCATTTTGTTCGAATACATCGTTCTTTTCTTGTGAACACACAACTCATCACACGAATTGATGTTTATGAAAAAGACAGCCATTTATTATTGTTAACTACAGGAGAAAAGTTACCGGTCAGCAAAGCCGGATACGTAAAGCTAAAAGAAGCTTTGGGGATCTGATAATTGTGTTTCGCTAATAACAACAAACGAACAAATAACATCAAAACTGATTTTTAAAAAAGGCCATTTTATATTGCCATAAAGCTAAAAAAAATCAGATGATTCTTCCATTTATTTTCATTGCCGTATTTTTATAAAAAAATTTTTTGAACCAGACGATTTTTGCAAAAGACCTCACTAAAAAATACGGTAAGCGCACAGTAAATAATAAAGTTTCTTTCCAGGTAAGCCAGGGAGAAATTGTTGGATTATTGGGGCCGAATGGCGCGGGAAAAACCACTTCATTTTACCAGGTGGTGGGATTAGTAAAACCGGATGACGGCGATGTGTTTTTAAACGAGTTGAACATTACCAAACTGCCGATGTATAAACGGGCTCAAATGGGACTCGGATATCTGCCTCAGGAAGCAAGTATTTTCAGAAAGCTGACGGTGGAAGATAATATTGCCGCTGTGCTGGAAATGACGAAACTTTCAAAAAAAGAACAAAAAGAAAAATTAGAAACGCTGATTGATGAATTCAATCTTGGGCATGTACGAAAAAGCAACGGCGACGTATTAAGCGGTGGCGAAAGAAGAAGAACGGAAATTGCACGGGCGCTGGCTGTAGATCCAAAATTTATTTTATTGGATGAACCGTTTGCCGGAATTGATCCAATTGCTGTGGAAGACATTCAATCAATTGTTACCAAATTGCGATATAAAAATATTGGAATTTTAATAACAGATCATAATGTAAATGAAACCCTTTCAATTTGCGATCGTGCTTATCTTTTGATTGAAGGAAGTATTTTTATAGAATGAACTGCAGAAGAATTAGCAAAAGACGAACAAGTGCGCAGGTTGTATCTCGGAAGAAACTTCGAATTAAAAAGAAAGGATTATCTGCATACGGATGTTTTTAAGTAGGTTGAATTATTCTTCTAAGCATTCTAAACTAACAAACCAATAAAAAGTTGAAACTCCTCAGTCCGGTCATATCAAGATTAGCAAGAATGCGCTTGTGGGGCGTTGAAAACTGGATTACTTTTCCGATATCGGCACAAAGAAATGTTCTGCAACATTTAGTTACGCAGGCACAATACACTGAGTTTGGAAGAAAGTATAAATTCTCAAGGCTTTTTACAGTAAAGGATTTCAAAGAAAGAGTTCCCATTCATGAATATAATGACCTCAAGCCTTATATTAATCGTATGATGGCGGGCGAACAAAATATTTTATGGAATACGCCGATCAACTGGTTTGCAAAAAGCAGCGGTACTACTTCTGATAAAAGTAAATTCATTCCCATCAGTGAAGAGAGTTTGAAAGACATTCATTTTAAAGGATCAAAAGATGTGCTCACTAATTATTATAAAAATTTTCCCGACAGTGATTTGCTTACCGGCAAAAGCCTTGTTGTAGGCGGAAGTCACCAGGTTTCAAGCCTTGATGAAGATATTCAGTATGGCGATCTGAGCGCCGTTTTGATGCAGAACACTCCCTTTTGGGGGCATTGGATTCGCACACCTGAACTGAGCATTGCCTTGCTGGACGAATGGGAAAGTAAAATCGAAAGTCTTGCTCAAAATACTATTCATGAAAATGTGACGTCACTTGCCGGTGTGCCCACTTGGACAATTATTTTGATCAAAAGAATTCTGGAGATCTCGGGAAAAAAAACTTTGAAAGAAGTGTGGCCAAACCTCGAGCTGTATATGCACGGAGGAGTTTCTTTTACACCTTACAGGGAGCAAATAAATAAGCTCATGGGCGCACCGATAAATTACCTGGAAATGTATAATGCAAGCGAAGGTTTTTTTGCTGCGCAAAATATGCCGGACGATGAAGGATTGCTTCTTTATACGGATCATGGCATTTTTTACGAATTTTTGCCAGTGGAAGAATATGGAAAATCAAACGCAAAAACAATAGGTCTCAAAGAGGTGCAGCTTCATAAAAATTACGCGCCGGTCATCAGCACCAATGGCGGCCTTTGGCGATATTTATTGGGCGACACCATTCAGTTTACTTCTTTGCGTCCCTATAAAATAAAAGTAAGCGGAAGATTAAAGCATTATATGAACGCCTTCGGCGAAGAAGTGATTGTTGATAATGCAGACAAAGCCATTGCTATTGCTTCATATAAAACAAATTCCATTGTAAAAGACTATACGGCCGCCCCGGTTTTTTTTAGCGAAAATCATAATGGGGCACATGAATGGCTTATCGAGTTTGAAACGCCACCAAAGGATTTGAATTTATTCACCTTTGAACTCGATGAAGCGTTAAAATCAGTAAACAGCGATTATGAAGCAAAGCGATATAAGAATATCGCGCTTCGTTTGCCCATTGTTCATTCCTTGCAAAAAGATACATTTAATAAGTGGCTAAGAAATAAAGGAAAATTGGGGGGCCAGCATAAAGTGCCGAGGCTTAGTAATGAAAGAAAAATGATTGAGGAGATTATGTTGATGAAAGAGTAAAATTAAAAATCAAAAACATCTCTTTTTATTTGTTTACTGCTTTTTGCCTTTCATAATTTTTTTGTTGCTAACACTTATAAATTCATTTTTTTTGCACCTATTTCTTTTAATTTTCAATTTTAAATAAACACAATGAAGAAACTATTTCCTCTTTTATTAATTATTCTCACTGTAAATCTTCAACTATCTGCACAAAAAAAGCAAGCTGATAATGATGAAAAATCACCAAATAATAAAATGGTGGTTGTAGATTCCTCTGTTACTACAAAAAATACGATTACCATAAAAGGCCAAACCATTCCATACACTGCAAAAGCAGGCACACTGCCTGTTTGGGACGAAAATGGAAAAGCTATTGCCTCTGTTTTTTATACATATTATGAAAGAAGTGACGTAAAAGACCGGGCCTCACGGCCGCTTGTTATTTCATTTAATGGCGGCCCCGGCACTCCTTCCGTATGGATGGAAATTGGTTATACCGGTCCGCGGATTTTAGATATTGATGATGAAGGTTATCCGGTAGAACCGTATGGCTTGCGTGACAATCCAAATTCAATTTTAGATGTGGCAGACATTGTTTATGTTGATCCCGTAAATACGGGTTTTTCAAGAAAAGTAAATAATGATATTCCTGATTCCAAATTTTATGGAGTAAATGCGGATATTAAATATCTCGCAGAATGGATCAATACATTTGTAACGCGCAACAACCGCTGGGCTTCTCCGAAATTTTTGATTGGTGAAAGTTATGGTACAACAAGGGTTTCAGGTCTCGCACTTGAATTGCAGGATCAGCAATGGATGTATTTGGATGGAGTTGTTTTGGTTTCTCCAACAGATCTCGGAATTAAGCGTGACGGACCCGTTGGTGAAGCTTTGTTGCTTCCATATTACTCGGCTACTGCCTGGTACCATAAGGTGTTGCCGGCTGATTTGCAAAGTAAAGATTTAACAGATATGCTTCCGGAAGTAGAGAATTTTACGATCAATGAATTGATACCTGCGTTGACGAAAGGAAGTACATTAACAGATGCCCAAAAACAATCTATTGCATCAAAAATGTCGCGCTATTCCGGCTTGTCTGAGAAAGTTATCCTGCAACATAATTTAATCATTCCTGCCAATTTTTTTTGGAAAGAATTGCTGCGGGATAAAGGATTTACTATTGGAAGATTGGATTCCCGTTATCGTGGAATAGACAAGCAGGATGCAGGCGAATCTCCGGATTATAATGCAGAACTCACTTCCTGGTTGCATTCTTTTACTCCGGCAATTAATATGTATTTGCGGGAAGAATTAAAATACAAAACAGATTTGAAGTACAATATGTTTGGAAGAGTGTGGCCGTGGGATAACAAAAATAATCAAACCGGCGAAAACCTGCGCCAGGCAATGGCGCAAAATCCATTTCTGCATTTGATGGTCCAATCAGGATATTTTGATGGCGCGTGTGATTTTTTCAATGCAAAATATAATTTGTGGCAAATGGATCCCGGCGGTAAATTAAAAGACAGGATCAGCTGGCATGGATTCCGTAGCGGCCATATGGTATATATGCGCAAAGACGACCGCGCCACAGCAAACGAACAAATAAGGCAATTTATCATTCAATCTATTCCAAAAAAAGGAGAAGGCGCGAAATTTTAAAGTGAATTAAAATATTAGTATAAATCCCTTCAATTGAAGGGATTTTTTGTGCCAATGCCTTTAATAAGTTCAAATAAAATTTCTTCATTTTTTTTCTCTGAGAATTTCTTCAGTTGTACAGTTTCTTTTTCAATCAAATCCCTTCTCAATTTCTCATCTTTAAAAAGCAACATCATTTGTTCTGCAATGTCTTTGAAATTTTCCGGATGTGCATAAAGTGCGGCATCACCAAAGTATTCTGATAGTGTAGCGGTAGAAGAAACGATGGCGGGAACTTTATACTTCATTGCTTGTAAAGCGGGTGTAGTTTCATTTTCATAAAGAGGCACATGGATCATTGCGTAGGCCGAAGCAATTACTTTTTCTGTTTCTGAAGCAGATAGATTTTCTAATACTTTTACTTCATCTTTAAACCGGAAAAGGCGTAACGACTCGTTAAATTCCGCGTGATTAATTCCTGGTTTTCCTGCAATAAGAAGTTGCATTTTACTTTTTTGACGTTTTTTAAAAAAGGAAAACGCTTTTAGTAAATTCAATAAGTTTTGTTGCGGACTAATGATTCCATTGTAAGCAAAATACTCATTTCCTTCTGCATATTTTTCTTTAATTGATTCTTTCTCTTCAAAAGTTATTTCTGCAAAATCATTTGTTAGTTCAGGATAAAGCACTTTTACTTTTTCTTCATTTATTTTATACCGCTGTATGATTTCATTTTTAAAAAAAATAGAATCAACAAGGATTTTATCGGAGGCACTTAGAAATCGCGGTGTATTTCTTTTATAAAAATTTACCTGTTGCCTATTCATGAAAGAAGGTTGATGAATGAAAGTAAAATCAGGATAAAGTAATAATTGAGGAACTTTGGTTTTTAAAGAAATAAATTTTTGGCTAATAAAAATATCAGCTTTGTTTTTTTTTAAACTTTTGGGAATCTTGAAATTGTACCAAAATTTCCATTTCAATACACTGTTTCCTTTTTTGTCTATCTCAATAGGGACAATATTTTGAGGGAAAATAGTTTTTTCAGAAAGCGGTTTGTCAAAAATAAAAAGGAAAGTGTGTTCAGGGTTAGAAGCCGCTATCCGCAAAAAAAATTCATAAACAGAATCCAGCAAGGAGCCGGCATTCACTGCGATTCTCATGTTATTTTATTAAAAGAAGAATTCACGATATTTATTTATTTGCTGTCTTAAACCTTCAACTTTCAACCTTGAACGAAAATATCTCTATCTCAATATTTTCAATTTTACATTTTCAATTCTTGTGTCACTTACTTTCAAAATATCAAATTGATAATCATCAATGATAATGCGATCTCTTTGTCGAGGAATCGATTCATGAAGATTGATGATATAGCCTGAAAGGGTTTCAGTTTCTTCATTTTTTCTAAACTCCAGTTTATATTTTTCCTCCAGGTAATCGAGTTCAAGCCGGCCGCTCAAAAGAAATTCATTCGGCGCTATTTGCTTATCTACTAGTTCTTCCTGCACATCATATTCATCATTGATATCCCCAAAAATTTCTTCCAGCAAATCCTCCATTGTCACGATGCCTGCTGTGCCACCAAATTCATCCACTACCCACGCAATACTCTTTCTTTCTTTGGTAAGTTTCTTGATCAAATCTGTCGCTTTCATACTGGATGGAATTACAGGAATTGGCAACAAAACAGACTGAATCGTTTCAGGATTTTTAAACATATCCAACTGATGAACATAACCTTGAACATTGTCGATATTTTCATCAAAAACGATCAGCTTGCTCAATTTTGTTTCAATAAAACGGTGTTTGATTTCTTCCGAAGAAGCACTGATATTCACAGCAACAATTTCTTTTCTCGGTATCAGGCATTCGCGAATACGGGTTTCTGAAAGCGATAAAACATTTTCAAATATTTCATTGTTAATTTCAGAATGTTCGTCACTGTCATTCATGTTTAACTGTTGTACATAATGAGCCAGATCCATCTTTGCAAAAGCTTCCGTTTTGCGCTGAAGCTTTACATTAAAAATATATTTCAAAATCCATTCTGCGATGTTCACAAAGTATTTTGCCATCCAGGAAAAAAGTGAGTAAAAGCTTTTTACAAAAAAAGCAATAAACCCACTTGAAGTAATAGAATTGCCTTTGGCCCTGAAAAAAGCTTTAAAATTAAATTGAAAAAACAACAGGATAAAAGCGCCGACAATTATTTCTGAACCCAGGATAATATAAGGATTGTCTATTGCCCAATAATCCCAAACGACAGAAAGCACGCCATACCATAAAAGCCCATAGACCACCAGCAGAATATTGGTAATTAAAAGCGTGGTAACAATAAACAGCGCAGGTTTTGATAAAAAAATAGACCAGATTCTGCCGCTGTAACTTCCCTGTTTTTTTCGCAGTTCTACAGATAATTTATTGGCAGAAATAAAGGCAATCTCGATTCCGGAAAAAAATCCGATAACGAGTAAGGCGATCAAGATGGGTATAAATGTCATCCAGTCCATGTGTTACAAATTTATGGAAACGAAAACGAACGGAACGGTTTAGTTATTAAGGAAATTACCAATAATTTTTTCCGCGTCGCTGCAGGCTTCTTTAAAATTTTGATTGACAATAATATTTTCAAAATGTTTTTTAAAAGTCATTTCGTAAGTAGATTTATTCACTCTTGCCTGCAAAGATTCATCTGTTTCGGAGCCGCGCAATTTTAATCTTCTTTTTAATTCTTCCACAGAGGGAGCCTGTACAAATATAGAAATCGTATTCACAGGATATTGTTGTTGCACGTGGATTGCACCCTGTACATCGATATCCAGAACCGGGACTTTATTTTCTTTCCAAATTCTGGAAATATCTGATTTTAAGGTGCCATAATATTTTCCTTCATACACCATTTCCCATTCTAAAAATTCTTTGTTATGAATTTTTTCTTTAAAATCATTTTCGGAAATGAAATAATAATCTCTTCCATCTTTTTCATCGTCGCGCGGCTTTCGGGTAGTGGCGGAAACAGAAAAAGCAAGTGAAGGAAATTTTTTCATCAGATGTTTTACAATAGAAGTTTTACCCGACCCTGAAGGCGCAGTGATTAAGATGATTTTATGGTATTGTTTTTCCATTTGCTATTTTTCAAATTTTCGCATTTCACATTCGGGTTATTTCTGCGCCAAGTTTTCTCAATCTCTCATCAATATGTTGATATCCTCTGTCTATTTGTTCAATATTCTGAATCACACTTTTTCCTTCGGCACTTTAGGCCGCTATTAACAAAGCAACACCTGCTCTGATATCGGGACTGCTCATCGTAATGCCCCTCAAGGGAAATTCCCTTTCAACCCCTACAACCACGGCACGGTGAGGATCGCATAAAACAATACGTGCTCCCATTTCAATGATTTTATCTACAAAAAACAAGCGGCTTTCAAACATTTTCTGATGGATCAAAACACTTCCTTTTGCCTGCGTCGCCACTACGAGAATGATGCTCAATAAATCCGGTGTAAGCCCGGGCCAGGGATGATCTGAAATCGTAAGCATCGAGCTGTCTAAAAAAGTCTGTATTTCATAAATTTCCTGTTCAGGAATATGAATATCATCTCCGGAAAAATTCATTTTTATTCCCAGCTGCTGAAACCTTTCAGGAATCACTCCCAAATGTTTTAATCCCACATTTTTTATAACAATATCACTTTGAGTCATCGCAGCAAGGCCAATAAAAGAGCCGACTTCAATCATGTCCGGAAGAATGGTGTGCGCAGTTCCTTGCAATTTTTCTACGCCTTCAATCAGCAGCATATTGCTTGCAATACCGGAAATTTTGGCCCCCATTTTATTAAGCATTTTACAAAGCTGTTGGATGTAAGGCTCACAGGCGGCGTTGTAAATTGTTGTTGTTCCTTCTGCCAAAACTGCTGCCATTACCAGGTTTGCAGTGCCCGTCACACTGGGTTCTTCCAATAAAATATACGTTCCTTTTAAGGCTGAAGTATGCAAATGAAAAAAAGATTCATCAGAATCATAATCAAAATGTACGTTCAGTTTTTTAAAACCGATGATGTGAGTATCCAACCTTCTGCGCCCGATTTTATCGCCACCTGGTTTTGGTATATAAGCTCTTTTAAAACGGCCAAGCATTGGCCCGGCAAGCATTACACTTCCCCTCAAGCGCCCGGTTTTTTTTTTGAAAAGAAGGAGAAAATAAATAATCAATATCTATATCATCAGCCTGAAAGCTATATGAACCTGCATCGATTTTTTCAATTTTCACATTTAATCCTTTCAGCAGTTCAATCTGAAGATTTACGTCAATAATGTCGGGAATATTGTGAATAATTACTTTTTCTGGTGTTAATAAAACCGCTGAAATTACCTGTAGCGCTTCATTTTTAGCTCCCTGTGGAGTAATGTTTCCTTTTAATTTTTTGCCGCCTGTTACTTCAAATGTTCCCATTAACAAATGTCTTCTATTTGAGATAAAAAATAAAACCCCGGCAAGTTATGTTATGCCAGGGTAAATTATTTGGTTATTTGATATTTTCTTCCGTTAAAGTACTTAAACGGTGAAAGTGATCTCAAAATCTCTTCTTTCCAAATTTTCTGTTATTCCTGTTGTCTCTTCCTCCTCCACCCTGATTATTCCGGTTATTATTTCTTTGTCCAAAATTTTTACGATATTTTCCACCGGCAAATTCTTCGCGCACATTTTCAACGCGATGTTTTACAAAAGGACGGGTATTGAACTCCAATTCACCTTTGGTAATAGCAGACAGTTCGGTCTGGATATTATCATCATGAACCAATTCTTTGTGCCAGTTGCTGTAAGTTAGTTTCATGTAATAAGCAATAGAATTGGCAAAGCCCTGGCGCTTTTCTGCATCTTCTTCGTTTAAGGCCTTATCAATAATAATCTCGATATTTTTACCAAGATGATTGTATTTCGGATATCTTTTCGGATAAGGAAGTGGGTCTGGAGTAGGTCTTAGCGTTTCGCGAGTCGGTATCGGATAAGGACTATCAACATCCAATTTAAAATCAGTGATCAAGAAAAGATGGTCCCATAATTTATGGCGGAAATCCTCCACATTTTTTAAATGAGGATTTAAAAATCCCATTAATTCAACAAGTGCATTTGCATTTTTTTGGCGTTTTTCCCTGTCTTCGATTGTCAACACATATTCCGCCATTTTTTGAATATGACGGCCGTATTCTCTAATCGTAAGATGGTTACGGGTTGTATTGTATTCCATGTTATCAACATTTTTCATCTTGCAAATGTATAAATAAAAAATCAGGGTATGAATATCATTGAAAGTATTATTGGTAATGTATTCTTAAGAAAATAAGAATCTGATTTAAAAGTTGTTTTACTGCACTTCAACCTTCTTTTCAAACATATATTTTTTCTCCAGGTATTTTAAAATGCGAATACTAAACCAAAGTGCTAGAAGCGCGCCAGCAGAATCTGCAGCCCAATCCAGTAATTCAAAATCGCGACCGACAACAAAATATTTTTGGAGAAATTCAACCGTAATGCCCCAGGTAATCACTGCCAACGCAATGCGGATAAATTGATTAATTTTTTGCCGGTGAGAGAAAGCAGATTTAAAATAAGGCAGGCAAAATAAAAAAGTTAGCCCACCGAATAAACCCGCGTGCACGAGCTTATCAAAATTAGGAATCGCATCCATCCACCCTATTTGAGGAACATCGCTGCCAGGCATTAGCGTTAAAACGGCTACAATAAAAAACCAGGCAATGCCTGGCAAAAACTTTTTTATAGGAATTATTTGTTGTTTCATTTTTTGAAAAATCTTATGAAACCATCTTCTGATAAGCATCTGCATCCAGCAAATTATTTACATGCCCAGGGTTATCTACTTTTATTTTTACCATCCAGCCTTCGCCGTATGGATCGGTATTTACTTTTTCAGGTTCGCTTTCCAAAACCGGATTTACTTCAGTAACCGTTCCGGCCACCGGCATAAAAAGATCGCTCACTGTTTTCACGGCTTCTACCGTTCCGAAAACCGTTTCAGCTTGCAGGTTTTTATCTTTTGTATCAATTTCTACATATACAATATCGCCGAGTTCTTGCTGCGCAAAATCGGTAATACCAACGGTTGCAACATCCCCGTCAATAGAAACCCATTCGTGGTCTTTTGTGTATTTTAAATTTGCAGGAAAATTCATAGTTGTTTATTTGGTGTGAATAATTTGAATCGCAAATTAATATTTTTATTGATACTTTTTGGCGTCCTTCTTTTTCAATAAAGTGATTTTCATTTTTATATCGTGCAAGGGCCGGTTATTTTTATCCCGGGGAGCGCCGGCAATTTTATCAATTACGTTCAAACCATCAATTACCTGCCCAAAAACCGTATAATTCATATCGAGAAACGGTGCGCCTCCAATGGTTCTGTAAACTTTCCGGTGATTTTCAGGAATTACAATTTTAAAATGCTGCTCTATTTTGTCCATTTCACCATCTGTAAAAGTTTTGCCTTCCACAATGTAAAACTGGGTTGAACTACTGGCTTTCTCGGGGTTTACATCATCGCTTTCCCTTGCCATTGCGAGTGCGCCTTTCCGATGAAAAAGAGAAGTGTCAAACTCCGGTGGAATTGTATATTTCAACCCTCCTTCGCCCAGAACCTGTCCCGGTTTCGCATTTCTGCTTGCCGGATCGCCACCTTGTATCATAAAGCCTTTGATAACCCGGTGAAATAAAAGGCCCGCATAAAAATGTTCTTTAACAAGCTTTAGAAAGTTTTGAGTGGTCAAAGGCGTTTTGTTATAAAGCCTGGCAATCATCGTTCCTGAATCCGTTTGTATTTTTACAAATTCATTAGAAGCGGTATTGTTTTTCACACTTTTTGTAGCCGTACAGGAAATAAAAAAGGCAAAAAAAGCCAGGTAAAATAACTTCTTCATTTAAAAATTTTTAAAAGGTTCACCGATATTTTCAAAGTAAAGTAAAATGTGGTCTTTTAAAAAATTTTCCTGCTCCATCATATTGTATTGAGGCAGTTCTTTTAACCTTTTAAAATGCGGCCATTTGTCTTCATCATAACCTTCGATTTCGTAATAACCACTTTGGCTGAGAAGCGTGCACACAGCCACATGCATCAAATCCTGTTTCTGTTCTTTGTTGAATTTTTTCTTTGGGTTAAAGTTTCCGATTTCCTGAATTCCTATCAGAAATAAAATAGCTTCTACATCTGGCTTTTTTCCGAATTTTTTGAAAAATTGTTCTTCCAGTTTCCACCAACGTACCTGTAAATCATCTTGTGTTTGCATCCGGCAAAGATAGTTTGATGATTGTTTAGAGGATTTAGAATTGTTTAGAAGAGTCAGAAGTTTAAGGAAACAAGGGCAGGAAGTGTTTATAAATTCGTATTATTTCTTTATTTGCTGTTTGATGCCTGCTAGCTGCTACCTCATTTCCTATATTTGCAAATAAAATAATTCAAGAAAATGTTACAGGTAAATTTTATAAAAGCAAACAGGGAAGCGGTTTTAAAAGGATTGGCAAAAAAACATTTTTCAGAAATTCCTTTGGTTGATGAAATCATTTTTTTGGATGACGAGAGAAAAAAATTGCAGTTTGAACTCGATGAGAGGCAATCAAAGATAAATGCTTTTTCAAAAGAGATTGGACAGTTGATGGCAAAAGGTGAAAAAGTAGCGGCAGAAGAAAAGAAGCTGGAAGTAGCGAGTTTAAAGAGTTTTTTACAACCGGTCAGTGACAATTTATCTGAAGTAGAAAAAAAACTGCAGGACGATTTAATAAAACTGCCGAACCTTCCTCACGATTCGGTTCCGGAAGGAAAAACACCGGAAGAAAATGAAGTAGTAAGAGAAGGTGGAGAGAAACCAACACTTCAACAAAATGCTTTGCCGCATTGGGATTTAGCGAAAAAATACGATTTGATTCATTTTGAAACCGGAAATAAAGTTACGGGTGCAGGATTTCCTTTTTATAAAAAGCAGGGAGCAAAATTGCAACGCGCTTTAATTCAATATTTCCTGGATTACAACACAGCAGCCGGTTATATTGAATATGAGCCGCCATTTATGGTAAATGAAGCCAGCGCTTATGGCACGGGACAATTGCCCGATAAGGAAGGACAAATGTATCATGTGACGCTGGACAATTTATTTTTAATTCCAACTGCGGAAGTGCCGCTTACCAATATTTACCGGGACGAAATTTTAAAAGAAAGTGAATTGCCGGTGAAGATGACGGCATACACGCCGTGTTTTCGCCGCGAAGCCGGAAGTTATGGAAAAGATGTACGCGGATTGAATCGTGTGCATCAGTTCAACAAAGTGGAATTGGTGCAATTGGTTCATCCTGAAAAAAGTTATGAAGTGTTGGAAGAAATGCTTTTGCATGTTGAAAAATTACTACAATCTTTAAATCTTCCTTACCGCATTTTGCGTTTGTGTGGCGGTGATATGAGTTTCACTTCTGCCCTCACCTATGATTTTGAAGTATATAGCGCTGCTCAGCAAAAATGGCTTGAAGTCAGCTCTGTCAGCAACTTTGAATCTTTTCAAACTAACCGGATGAAGATTCGTGTTAAAGCCGATGGCAAAACACAATTGGTTCATTCGCTAAACGGTTCTTCTCTTGCATTGCCAAGAATTGTGGCCGCATTGTTGGAAAATAATCAAACAGAAGAAGGAATATTATTGCCTGAGGTTTTGCATACCTATTTTGGTGGCGACAGGATAAAATTATGAATCGGCATTATTTGTTGATTTGCTGATTGTCCTATTCTTTTATCATTCAAAATGGACATTATTCCTTGCTGTCCGTGGATTTACTATTGACTTGATTATGTACAGAAACTTTCTTTTATTTTTTTTGTTTATTGGCTTAACCCGCGTTTCTTTTGGGCAATTTAATGATTCCATATATCATCATTTTACATTTGCCTCCTCAGGCACGATTAATAAAACACAAGAAACAAGTTCATATGTTTTGACGAATGCCACCGGCTATGAAGTAAATAAAAAAAGAATCGGTTTCAATGCCGGCGCTTCATGGATTTACGGCCAACAGGACAAGAAACTTTCCAATAACGACGTTTCCGTTTCTTCAAATCTCGATTTTTTGAAAAACGTACAAAAGCTTTATTATTGGGCGCTCCTGAATTTTGACGAAAGCTATTCTCTAAAAATAAATTACCGCTTTCAATCCGGCGTTGGAGTTGGATATACTTTTGTAAATAATCCCGCACTTAATCTTGTGGTAAGTGATGGTTTTCTGTACGAAACCAGCGACCTTACCGACCCTGTTTTAGGAAAAGATATTTACCAGACTGTGCGAAATTCCTTCAGGGTAAAATACAAATGGTCTTTTAAAAATACTGTTATTCTTCAGGGCACGAATTTTATACAACCTTCTTTAATTTCTTTTAAAGATTACATCCTGAAATTCAACAACCAGCTTTCTGTAAAATTGAATAAATGGCTTGCAATCACTGCTGCCATGGATTACAATAAAATCAGCAGGACAAACAGGGAAAATTTATTAATTACGTATGGAATTACTATTGATAAATATTTTTAGAGAAAGAAAATTTCACAGGTTTCTTTTTCAAAAATCCTTCTGCGATTGATTTTATATTTTTGTTCGATGATTCAAAATGAAAATTATCAACGGCAGCTGGAAGAATTAATTTCAAATGCACTTCGGGAAGATATTGGCGACGGCGATCATTCAGCGCTTTGTTGCATAGACAAAAATGCAAATGGAAAAGCAATTTTGAAAATAAAAGATGAAGGAATTCTTGCCGGCGTGGATGTTGCCGAAAAGGTATTTTCCTTCGTAGAGCCATTCTCTGTTTTAAAAAAATTTAAAAAGGACGGAGATGAAATGCATTTTGGAGAAATCGCTTTTGAAGTAAATGCTAAAATACACACTATACTTTCATGTGAAAGATTGGTGTTGAATTGTATGCAACCAATGAGTGGAATAGCCACGCTTACCAGGAAATATGCAGACAAACTGAAAGGCTATTCTACCAAACTATTAGATACCCGGAAAACAACACCAAATTTTCGTTTGTTAGAAAAAGAAGCGGTAAGAATCGGTGGCGGCGTAAATCACCGGTTTGGTTTGTACGATATGATTATGCTGAAGGACAATCACATTGATTATTGCGATGGCATTCAAAAAGCGATTGAAAAAGCCTGGCAATATGTGCAGGAAAAAAAACCGGGCCTGCAAATTGAGGTAGAAACAAGGAGCATCGAAGACGTAGAGAAGGTAATGCAAACTGGAAAAGTAAATCACATCATGCTCGATAATTTTTCTCCTGAAAAAATCAAAGAAGCGCTAAATATAATTAACGGGAAATATGAAACCGAAGCAAGCGGCGGCATCACACTTGAAAATATTGAAACGTATGCTGCCACCGGCATTGATTACATTTCGAGCGGCGCTATCATTCACCAGGCAAAAAGCCTGGATTTAAGTCTAAAAGCAGAAATAACACAATAAAATGGCGAAGAAAAAGTTATATAATAGCGGCGGAATTGTTTATTCAACCGCGCCGGATTTTCAACCAGCCAATGAGGAAGAGCGTGAAATTTTTTTGTTGCCAAACCAACAATTGTTAACTGTCCTCTTGGACAAAAAACACCGTGGCGGAAAAGTGGTATCCATTATAAAAGGCTTTGCTATGAAAGAAGATGAAATAGAAGTTATTGCAAAGAAATTGAAGACATTTTGTGGCAGCGGCGGCTCAGCAAAAGACAACGAAATCATCATCCAGGGCGACCATCGCGAAAAAATTCTGCAATGGCTTTTAAAGAATGGTTACAGTAAAGCAAGAAAAATTTAATTTATTTAATTCACCAGTTTTAATAACTTTAGCATTAACCTGAATACCATGAACTCTAAAATATCTGAAGGCGTAACAGTAAGCGTGGAAACGTTTTATCAGCCTGAATATAGCAATCCTGGGGGCAGTGAATATATGTTTGCTTATCGAATCACACTCGAAAACAGCAATTCATTTCCCGTACAATTATTACGCAGGCATTGGTACATTTTCGACAGTACAACAGAGCATCGTGAAGTGGAAGGAGAAGGCGTTATCGGTATTCAGCCTGTAATAAATCCGGGCGAAAAATATCAATACGTAAGCGGATGTAATTTGCGCAGCGAAATGGGAAAAATGCATGGAATGTATTTTATGGAAAACAGCCACAATAAAAAAACATTCATCATCAATATTCCCGCTTTTGAAATGATTGTTCCAGCCAAACTGAATTAGGTTCTTGGTTTGTATTTCGATTTCTCATAAATGTCCCTGGCACCCATTTTCATTAAATCAGGAAGGCTGGTTTCCGGATATTTATCCATAAATTTTTTTACGATTTGCAAGCCTGAAAATGTTCCGATATTTCCGGGTGCATCTTCGCCCAACTCCTGTGTTTTCGGGCTTTCGCCAATATAGTTTTGTACAATATTCTGGTCCGTTTTATTCAGCAAATCATTATTTAAAAAGAAATCCCAAATCACCGCTTCATTTTTATAACAATCTTTCATTTGTTCTTTTGTATAATTCATACATTCAGATTCCGGCGTATAAGGTAAAAATTTTGTAAGCAGATACATCCTTCTTCCTTTGTCAACCATTTGTTCTACCAGCGCTTTTCCATTGCTTTTATCGTGAAACAAATCATCTACAATATTGCGCATGCAGTTTATCGGAATGTGCGCTTCATCAAAATTATTCGAGAGATAATCAGGATATTGTTCCAGCCCTTCGGTACTTCTGTAAAATGAAAAATATTTACCCATGTGAAGCTGCAGGCCAATACCAAAACTTTTTGTAGTAAGAATATCGCCCTGAACGCCGAAAGAAGTTTCAAAATTTGCATCAATCGGGCCGATAAAAGTAATTACAGATTCAGGAACTTTATACTGCGGGAAATAATATTTTACAAATTGCAACCCCTTTTTTATTGCCTCAGTTTCTTTTGCAAAATTTTTATAAAGCAAATCAGATGAATCTTTTATCGGTGTGTAATCGTGGATAAACATGCGTATAGCCTGGCCTTCTGCATTATTGGGAATCAACAAACTATCCAGATCCAACCCTAAAATATTAGCAGTAAAAGCAGGTAAAAAATCAGGATATTTTTGCAGAATCGTGTGCATAGATTCCGCAACCCTTGTTGTATCCATTGCAAAAAAATCCTGCTCAAATCTTCTGGTCTCCAAATTTATTTTTATGGAAGAAACGTCTGGAATATTTTTATTGCTTTTGCAGGAAAAAAAAATAACAGCGGCAAATAAGGAAATAAAAATTTTTCTCATACCCCAAATAAAAGCAAAAAAGTAAACAGAATTTTGTTAAATGAAAAATACTTAAAGCTTTTATTCTGCTTAATTTTACCAGATGAAAATATTTCTTGCACAACAGAATTATCACATAGGCAATTTCGAAAAAAACACCAATAAAATAATTGAAGCTATTGAGGTAGCCAAAAGTCAAAAAGCAGATTTAATAGTTTTCAGTGAAATGAGCATCTGCGGTTATCCGGCGCGTGACTTTTTGGATTTTAAAGATTTTATCGACAAATGTTTTCAAAGCATTGACAAAATAAAACAACACGCTGATACTATTGGTGTCATTGTCGGTTCTCCAGACAGAAACCTCGCAAGAGAAGGCAAAGACCTTTTTAATGCAGCTTTTTTTCTTTATGAAAAGGAAATAAAAAGCATTGCCCATAAAACGTGCTTACCCGATTACGATGTGTTTGATGAATATCGTTATTTCGAACCGGCATTTGATTGGAATGTAATTGAATTTAAAGGAAAGAAAATCGCCCTCACGATTTGTGAAGACATCTGGAACCTGGGCGACAACCCGCTTTACCGCATTTGCCCAATGGATATTCTGATGCAGCAGCAGCCGGATTTTATGGTAAATATTTCCGCTTCTCCTTTTGATTATACACATGCTGAAGACCGAAAAGCCACCGTAAAAGCGAATGTTTTGAAGTACAAAATTCCGCTTATTTATTGCAATGCTGTGGGCAGCCAAACGGAAATTATTTTTGATGGAGTTTCACTATGTTTTGATAAAGACGCAAACCTTTGTTGCGAACTTTCTCAGTTTAAAGAGGAAATAAAAGAAGTGGTTTTAAATGACGATGGAACATTCAATTTGCCGGTTATAAAAGCGGCAAACAGCGTTCCGGACCAGCTTTTGGAGCCGGTTACGTTCATGCCTGATTTAAATATTTCCCAGGTTTATGATGCCATTGTTTTAAGCGTCCGGGATTATTTCGATAAAATGGGATTTAGTAAAGCCATTATTGGCAGCAGCGGCGGCATTGATAGTGCAGTTACGATTGCCCTTGCATGTGCTGCATTGGGAAAAGAAAATGTGAGAACGATTTTAATGCCTTCTGAATTTTCCACTTCTCATTCTGTGGGTGATGCAGAAACCTTAAGTAAAACTCTTGGAAATCCGTACGATATTATTCCCATTAAAACTATTTACCAAAGCTTTTTAGCGGAACTGAAACCAGTTTTTAAAGATTTGCCTTTTAGCATAGCGGAAGAAAATATACAGGCCAGGTGCAGGGGAATTTTGCTGATGGCTGTTGCCAATAAATTCGGCCACATTTTACTAAACACTTCTAATAAAAGTGAGCTTGCTGTTGGTTATGGAACGCTTTATGGCGATATGGCCGGAGGCCTCGGCGTACTCGGCGATTGCTACAAGTTGCAGGTATATGAATTGGCGAAATTTATCAATTTAGAAAAAGAAATTATTCCTGAAAATATTATTTATAAAGCTCCCTCAGCAGAATTGAGACCGGGCCAAAAAGATGTGGACAGCCTGCCTCGATATGATATTTTAGACCAGATCTTGTACCAATATATCGAAAGAGTGCAAGGGCCTTCGGAAATAAAATCGCAGGGATTTGACGCGGCGCTTGTTGATAGAATTTTAAAAATGGTAAATAGAAATGAATATAAGCGAAACCAGTTTTGCCCGATTATCCGCGTGTCTCCAAAAGCGTTTGGTACAGGAAGGAGAATGCCGATTGTAGCAAGTTACCTGGATTAAGTTTATTTCTTAACTTTATTTCCAATTGAAAAATTATGTCAACTTCATTATTAGATAGAATTACAATCAATCCTGAAATTGCCTGGCAATCCTACTATTCGTAATAAACGATATACAGTAGAAGGGTTGCTGGAATACCTGGCCGCAGGAGATACAATTCAAGAGTTGCTTAAAGAATTTCCCGACCTTGAAAAAGAAGATTTTCAGGCCTGCATTCAATATGCTGTTTTGAACTTAAAACAAAAGTTTGCAGAAATAAGCGATTAACCTTTAAAATACAAATCGCTGTTATTTCTTCTTTTACTGTAATACACTCATGGATTTTCAAAATTTCACTCCTCAACAAGCGGTTCCCAAAATAAAGCAGTACTGTGCTTACCAGGAAAGATGTCATGCCGAAGTGCGCGATAAATTATATTCTTTTGGATTAAATAAATCAGAAGTAGAAGAAATTATTTACACCTTAATCACAGAGAATTATTTAAATGAAGAACGCTTTGCCATTCATTATGCCGGTGGCAAATTCAGGATGAAACAATGGGGAAAAAATAAAATAAAACAATCCCTAAAACAAAAACAGATAAGTGATTATTGCATCCGGAAAGCATTGAAGGAAATTGACGAAAAAGAATATGAAAAAACTTTTCAAAAATTAGCAGAACAAACAATAAAAACATTAAAAAGCGAGAAAAACATCTTCATTAAGAAAAGAAAGTTGCAGGATTTTTTATTGCAGAAAGGTTTTGAAAATGATTTAATAAGAGAAGCGCTTAATAATGTTTAAAATCTTTACTTAGCGGCTCTGTCATAAACGAATAACTTTGCTCTCTATTTTGAAATATGTCATCACTCACCATCACACTCATCCAAACCAATCTTTTTTGGGAAAATAAAAAAGCCAATCTCAAAATGCTTC
>JBQCFI010000268.1:0-6263 GCA_051959325.1 Ginsengibacter sp.
AATATTGAAGGTTTGTGTCCAGGGCAAAGATCTTATCACAGCAGCGGTAAAGCAATATGAATCATTAAGTGCTGATGGTTTTCGCGTGCTGGCCATCGCCGTTAAAAACGTTACCGGGCAGCAGATATTTTCAAAGCATGATGAAACTTCACTTTCTTTCGAGGGCTTTGTCGCATTCCTGGATCCGCCAAAAGAAGATGCGGGTCAGGTTATTAAGGCGCTTGCTGACATTGGTGTAAAAGTAAAAATTATTACCGGCGACAATCACCTTGTAACCCAAAAAATCTGCAGCGAAATTAATCTGCCTGTGAAAGGCATGATGCAAGGGTATGAAATGGATATGCTTACCGATGACGCACTTAGAAAGAGAGTAATGAATACGACGATATTTACGCGTTTTTCGCCAGACCAAAAGAACCGGATTATTCATGCGTTGCAAGCTCATCATCATGCTGTGGGTTATATGGGCGATGGCATTAATGATGCCCCTTCATTGAAGGCCGCTGATATTGGTATTTCCGTAAATAGCGCAACAGATGTGGCTAAAGAATCTGCTGATATTATTCTTACAGAAAAAAGTTTGCTGGTGCTGAAAGAAGGAATATTGGAAGGAAGAAAAACTTTTGGCAATACCATGAAGTACATCCTGATGGGGCTTAGTTCCAATTTTGGCAACATGTTTTCGGTAGCTGTTGCCACCTTGTTTTTACCTTTTTTGCCCATGCTGCCGGTGCAAATCCTGATCAATAATTTTTTATACGACACCTCACAGATCACCATTCCATCAGATAATGTTGATGATAGTTATATTAAACGTCCCCAACGCTGGAACCTGAAAATAATTTACCGATACATGTTCATCTTTGGCATTACCAGTTCTGTTTTCGATATCATCACATTTTGGCTTTTGCATAAGATTTTTACGGTAAATGTTGCACAGTTTCGCACCGGATGGTTTCTGGAATCCCTTGCTACACAGATCCTGGTAGTATTTATTATACGTACCCAGCGAACTCCCTTTTTTAAAAGTTCCCCTTCGGGTAAACTCATTTTGAGTGTTACTGTTTGTCTTATTTTAGGATGGCTGTTGCCATATCTTCCTTTTGCAGGGAAAATTGGATTTCAGGCATTATCCTTTGAGATCGTTCTTTTTATCCTGTTATTGGTTTGCGGATACCTTATGACCGCAGAATTTGTAAAGCGATTTATCTACCGAACAATTGCAGTAAAAAACTCTATAAGGCAAAAACACTAACACCGCGTAAATGTTTTCAGCAAAAGAACAAATACCCTAATTATTCTTTTTGTAATGACTTTATTTTTATTACAAAATCATTCAATTTCGATTTCATTATCTCATTGAAATTTTACTCTGTTATTTTTATTTTTTCAGATAATTTGGGACTCCAGGCTTTATTATTTTTATTTACCAGCGCAGTAGAGAAAGCCTGCGTAGCTTTTATAGAATAACCACTCAGACGTTCCGCCTCCCTTAATACTTTTGCATAACCATATTTACTATTCCGATCTTCATCTTTCGTTTCGCAGGTAACAACGAAATAGATATTTTTTGACGCTTTGATACATTTTTTAAGCGTGTTTCTCAAAGGGGAAATTAAAAGTCCACCCCAGACAGGACCGACAATTATAATCTCGTTGAAATCCTGCATTTCTTTTCTTGAAATATTTGTTGGAATGCTGATTTTCATGACTGAAAGTAAAAACAGAACCAATAAGTTGTCAATAACAGGTATTATCCTTTTCGAAGTACATAAGAGCTCGTTCGATAATTTTTCAGCAATAAATTTGCTGTTACCGGTTTTTGAATAATACAAAATGAAATATTTTTTCATTGTTGATGTTTATCCGTTTATTTCTAAAACAAAATCCAAAAAGCAAAAACAGATTGGTTGTCAATATGGATTTTGTGTTCAATTGAAAAGAAAGAATCTTTTTATTTGTCCGTTTGCTGCTACAGAAGGTCTTTCTTCCTTGTTCTTAAAATCAGTCTCGCACTATTATATTGCCATGATTTCCAAATGAAATCATGCTCTTTCTTATTTAATAAAATAAAGAAAGCAATAGCCATAAATACTGTGGCAGGAAAACCGGAAACTTGAAGGGGTAAAGTAATTTGATTTCTTTCCAACGAATTAATATAACCGGCTTGAAAAAACACCACAGCCAATAAAAAACAAAACCAACAAAATATCCTTTCTTGTTTCCCAATAACAATGTATTTAATTTAGAAACGAAAAAACTGGTGAACATAAGAATGACTGGTTATAGTAGTCGCCATATTCTTCTATTGACGATTAAATACATCATTATCGCATTATGCTCTACAAGTAATCATGCTGGGGTTTCCTCTTTCTTATTTTTTCTTTTTTCCATAAATTTCTCAATCAGGTCAGGTACTTTTTCAAATGCGGCGCTCAGGCCTTTATTGGAATGTGTGGGGATAAATGAAATCTGGTCCTGGCGAGTGGTTAAAAATCCAATAGGAGCTATTCCCACACCACCTCCGGCGCCGGTTCCCAAACCTTCGCCCTTACCTTTGCTCGGTGTATCACCATGGCCTTCGCCGCCACCATAGCCAAGTCCCATCCCAAATTTAATTACCGGCACACAGGTAAATTCGCCCAATTGAAATTGCTGCCCTATTACGGTGTCGGTCTTTGCTTCTGTTTTCATAAAATCAGTAAGTTGCTTTACTGTTTCTTCTAAATTGATTGCCATAAAATTGATTTTAAAGTGATGAATAATTTTATTTTATAAAGGCATAAAGCATTCGCCCTATTTTATTTTTAATAACTACTACGAGATAGTTTTCATCTATAAAATTGATATGAACATGTTGTCGTGTTAATGGAAAAAAGTTAAGCCAATACCAATAAGCGTTTTTTACATTATCCTCTGTGCTGTAAGCTATTTCCCATTCAACTCTCCGGCACGTTTTAAGAACTTTTAAGATTCTGAAAATTGTTTTGTTCTTTCTTAAATCCTCCTTTCGCCGCTTTTTATTGATTTTTGGCCGCTTCTTTTTGCCTGAAAAAAACCTTTGTACCAAATTCCACTTTTTCGAAAAGAACAATACCCGGATTTTTAACCACCATTCTTCATTTTCAAATAGTAATACCGCACTTCCAATAGCTTTCCATCGTATCATTATTATCGGAACTCTTGTATCAATCTGAAACTCCATGGGTGACAATAAGATCCAGGCTGGAATTAATATTATGAGCAATAGAATGATCCAGAACATGAGTAAAATTCGAGACTCTTTCTATTAAGTTGAATGATGACAGTCATTGTGACCAATGAATATGATCATGTGAATCTCACCGCAGTATTAACAAGAAGTTTTATTGCAATGAAACATCCGCAATGGAACTCCAAACGCATATAAATCTTATCGGTGGCATTGGTATTGCAATAGCCTCTGCGTGCGTATTTTTGGTGTCGCTGCGCTATAATCTTCAAATGGAATTCTTTTGCTTAAAATTACCAAAAGCTAAATTATCGCTAACAGTATTTTCTATTTTGGTGGGCTCCAATGAATCTGTGTGAAGTGCCTGGAGCCCCATAGGAAGAACTACCAAGTTCATATTCCTCGGTCATTATGTTGTCACATTTTTGCCGTAACTCTTCTCAGCGAAACTTAATAATATATGAAAGGTAGTAAAAGAGACGATAATCAGTTTTGTCAATGATGGCCGTCATAGAATTTTCTTCATACTGCATTGAACTTGCTGATGCTTTTAAAAATATTAAGTATGAAAAAGAAAGCTTCAATCAAATTTCCAATCAGTTTTATAATGGCTGTCTTTTTGTTAATTAGCAGCAATATTTCTACAGCACAATCCTATCCATGGCCGATTCCTAAGGCCATGCTTAATTTGAAGAACCCCCAGGTAAGTGATGCCGCCTCGATAAAAAACGGAAGTACGTTATACCGGTCGTATTGTACGCCGTGCCATGGTGATAAAGGAAAAGGTGATGGTCCTGCAGCCGCATCACTAAATCCTAAACCTGCGGATCACACTTCCGCAATGGTACAAGCAGAGTCTGAAGGAGCTTTGTATTATAAAATATCAGAAGGGCATGCACATACAGCTATGCCGCCATTTAAGAGTGTACTAACCACCGATCAAAGATGGGCCATTGTTAACTACATCAGGACACTTTCACAGAAGTCTAAATAAACCGCTCTGACAGCATTTAAATCAAACGTTATGAAACCTTCAATCGCTTTAATTCCGCAATTAGCATTCATCTGCTTTTTCATCCAGCTGGCAAATGTTTCTAAAGCCCAGGATTCTTCTTCGGTTGTCGTTGATTCAGCTCTTTTAGAGCGAATAAGCAACCTTGAAGAGATTACCTCTTATACCAAACCTGAGGATGATCATTTTATGGTAGTCGGGTTAGCCACTTTTGGGTTTGTATCAAATAAAACAACCAGTTCTTCTCCCGGAGGAAAGGTCGTATCAAAAACGAATAGCTTTCCTGATGCAGATCACTTTGAGTTCAGTCCAATGCTGCTTTGGAGACATGGGAATAAATTTCTTCTTGAATTTGAGCCATCATTTAGTGGTGACCAGCTTGGCGTCAATTGGGGAGCGCTTTCTTATTATGCTTTGCCCGGATTAATTATTCGTGGAGGATATTTTGTTTTACCTTTTGGAACTTATAATAAAAGGCTTGCAGCAGGATGGATTAATAAATTTGCCAGTGACCCGGAGGGAGTAGCGGGAGCAACAGATTATGGGATTGAAATAGAAGGTGGTCTGCAGGCCGGAAGTATGAAATGGAGCTATGATGTGGCCATTTCAAACGGTTTAAAACTTCTTCCTGACGGCACTCTTGAGAATGCAGGAATCACAGACAATAATAAAAACAAAACAATTACAGCCAGAATTGGATGGCTTCCATTATCAAACTCTTCTTTGGAAATAGGAGCTTCCATAATGACAGGGAAGGTAGGAGATGCCGGCACGGCAACAGAAAACCTGACGGCTAATTTATACGGATTAGATTTGAACCTGATAGAAAATATTAAACCGTTTCAATTAAATATTAAGGGTCAGTATAGTGTAACCGATGTTGGACATACCGAATTTATAAACCCTGTTGATTCCAGTAGTTATAGCTTTACTAATCATACCACTTCCGGCTATATAATGGGCTCATTAAGGCCGACGCTTTATAAATCATTTATCAAGAATTTTGAGCTGGCAGTCCGTTATGGGAATTATACAACTCCACTAAATTCGATTTGGGGAACTAAAGACAATTCCCTTGCCGTGGGGCTCAATTACTGGCTGTCATGGCGTACTGTAATAAGATATACTTATGAAGCGATCAATGAAAGCAGCAGGGTAAGTACTGATCTCGGTGGAACGCCAGGCACTGTTACAAAGTCAAATTCTATGTATCTGCAATTTTCGATTCAACTATAAAAACTACAAAAATGAAAATCTTAAACAGAAAACTGATCATCATGAGCGCTATTGTTGTGACTACAACGGTATCTGCAGCTATATTGAACAGCTGCACTGTAAGCAAAAAAGTTGAGTCTAAATCAGGAGCTCAGTTGTGGGCCGAAAATTGCCAGAGATGTCATAATACTCCTTCTCCCTCCTCCTTTTCTCCTGAACAATGGGAAACAATTGGAATGCACATGCAAAGCAGGGCTTTAATTACAGATAAAGAAAGAGACAAGATCGTTGCCTTTCTAAAACAATAGCCGTCCGATGGAAAGTAATATGCAAATTTTCTTTTAATAAAAATGCGGTTAGTGAATGTAAGGACGAAGCAAAAGAACTTGAGACCAGATTTGGCTTCCGCTAACTTTACAAAGCTTTTCCGGAATTCTTATTTGGTTTTGTTTCAAAAATAAAAAATAGAAACCGGTAATTCTTTCATCTCAATACTGTCACCTCTTGAGCTCAGTAAAAGAACAAATGGCCCTATTTTTCATTTAATATCCTAAAAAAGAGTATCACTCTTTAGCGACTTATTTTATTTGAATCTTAAATTAATACCAATATTATTTGCCTGTAGTCCCGTTGTTTGTGAGTAGTGGCCATACCTCAGATCAATCATGTTGAAAAATGGAATTTTAAATACACCTTTTTCCGGTGTGATCCTGAAGTTTATACCAAAATACTGCGAGGTAAAGGCGGAAAGAGTATAATTACGGGTA
Source organism: Ginsengibacter sp. (assembly GCA_051959325.1). Classification (GTDB taxonomy): domain Bacteria; phylum Bacteroidota; class Bacteroidia; order Chitinophagales; family Chitinophagaceae; genus Ginsengibacter. The sequence goes on from JBQCFI010000268.1 coordinate 6,206, forward strand.
TAAAAGGGATCTGTAAGTTGATGCGTTCCATAAGAAGCAAAATAAGGAGATGCCGTTT